>JANQIP010000282.1 GCA_028282095.1 Xanthobacteraceae bacterium
ATGATCCCGAAAAGTTGGCAGACTTTTCGGACAAGATCATGCGACAAAACAAAGAGAAACGGAGCGCGATCGATTCAACCTGAATGGATCGCGCTCTAGCCCGTTCGTCCCCGCGAAAGCGGCGAACCAGATGCGCTGCCCCGGGGGATTCCCGCTTTCGCGAGAATGAGCGGAATCCAGCGCATGATCCCGAAAAGTTGGCAGGTTTTTCGGGACCAGATCATGCGAGAGAACAAAGAGAACAGCGGCGCGCGTTTTTTTGGCGGTTTGCGGCGGTCCAGCCTTATTGCGCCAGAAGCAGGAATGCGACGCCGGCGACGATCAGAGCGATCCCTCCCGCTTCACGCGGCGTCGTTCGCTGGGCGAAGACGAAGTGTGAGACGGCTTGCGCGAACAGCACCTCGACGAGTCCGACCGTGCGGACGTTCGCGGCCGTCGTCAGCGCGAAGGCGAGAAACCAGAATTGCGAGGCGAGTGCGCCCATGAAGCCGGCGAGCAGCGAGGGCCGCCATGCCTGCGCGATCGCAACCAGCACCGCAGGCTCACGCATGCGCAGATAAAGTGAGAGCAGTGCCGCCTGCATCGCCAATGCAACGCACAGCGTGAAGGTCGCCGCCATCACGAAAGACGGCGACTCAAGACTGAGGATGGCGCCACGAAACCCTACCGCGGCAAGCGCAAAGAATGTGCCGGCAAGCAGCCCCAGCACGATCGGCCGCAGCCCGCCCGGCCGTCCACTCCTTGGCGACATCGCCATCACGCCGGCGGTCGCGATCGCGATTGCGGCCATCATCGGCACGGTCAGCCGATCGCCGAGAACGACGAGCCCGAACAGCGCCACCTGAACCGGCTCGGTCTTGGTGTAGGCGATGGTGACAACGAAAGAGCGCTCGCCCATCGCGACCAGCATCATGGCGGTCGCAGCGATCTGGGCCACCGCGCCGGCGGCGGCCCAGCCGAAGAACTCAAGATGCGGCTGCGGTAGGGCGGCGCCGGTCGCCACAACGGTCGAGAGAAAAATCAGAGCAAAGGGCAGGCCGAATAGGAACCGAACATGGGTTGCCCCGACGGCTCCGAGATCATCGGTGAGCTGCCGCTGGGTGGCATTGCGGACGGTCTGTGCAGCCGCCGCAACCACAGTGAAGACGGCCCACAACCACGACCAGTCGGCCAAGAGCTATAGCGCGATTGCTTCAGTTTGAATCAATCGCGCTCTCCTTCTCTTTGCTTTGTCGCATGATCTTATCCGAAAAGCCTGCAGCTTTTCGGAATCACGCTTTGGAGGCTTCGCCGCTCGCCTCACTTCTTGAGGATCTTCTCCACCTTCGGGGCGCGCAGCCGGCTTATTGTGGGAAAATCGGAGCCGATCAGCGGCCGGGCGTAATGGTAGAACTCCGGCGTGACATTGTTGCCCTCGGGAGCGATGAACTCCTTCGGCATGTGCTTGGTCTTTGCCGCGATATGGTGCAGCGGCACAAGGCGGTACTCGACCGCATAGTTGCCGACGCGATGAATGGTGACCGAGCCGGTCATGTCTTGGCCGATCGCGAACTGGACCGCCTTCTCTCCGACCTCGCGGGCTTCGCTCGCGTCCACGTCCGAGACGACGCCGAGGAAGGAGCGCTGGGCGTAGCCGAGCGTGTCGGCGCGCACGCGCTTGAGCTTGAGTTCCCGGGTCACGAGGTCCGACAGCATGTCGCCGAGCGCGCCTGAGCCGGAAAGCTGCACATTGCCGTGCGCGTCCTTCTCGGTCCGTCCGGACAGCTTGACCATCATCGGATTACCGTCCTTGTCGTGGATTCCCTCGCTCACGGCGACGAGGCAGCGGCCATACTTCTCCATTGCCGTCTTCACGTCGGTGAGGAACTGCTCTTCGGAGAAAGCGGTTTCGGGCATGTAGATGTAATGCGGCCCGTCGTCCTCGAACTTGCGCCCGAGGGAGGCCGCGGCGGTGAGAAAGCCGGCATGGCGGCCCATCACGATGCCGATGAACACGCCGGGCAGCGCTTGGTTGTCGAGCGTGTAACCGGCAAAGGCCTGGGCGACGTAACGGGCGGCGGACGGCCAACCCGGGGTGTGGTCGTTGATGACGAGGTCGTTGTCGACCGTCTTCGGGATATGGACGCAGTGCATTTCGTAACCGGCCGCTTTCGAGGCCTCATTGACGATATGCACCGTGTCGGATGAGTCGTTGCCGCCAATGTAGAAGAAGAAGCGGACGTCATGGGCCTGGCAGACTTTGAAAATCTCCTTGCAATAGGCTTCGTCCGGCTTGTCGCGCGTGGAATGAAGCGCGCTCGATGGCGTCTGGGCGACATATTCGAGATTGCGGGTCGTTTCCTGGCTGAGGTCGACCAGATCTTCGTTAATGATGCCACGCACGCCGTTGAGAGCGCCGTAGACGCGGGTGACCTCGGCATGTTTCCGCGCCTCCGACACCGCGCCCACCAGCGACTGGTTGATCACGGCGGTCGGACCGCCCCCTTGGGCGATCAGGACTTTTCCCGTCAGCTTCGACATGAGCGTCCCCTCTTTGATGTGCGGATAGCGAACGTGTCCTCGATCTCGCGGTCTTCCGGCGCGAACCGGCCCGAGGTGACCGGATGGTCGACTCGGACGACTCGCACATTCAATGCTTCTAGAGCGCGATCCATTCAGATTGAATCGATCGCGCTCTATTTCTCTTTAGTTGGTCGCATGATCTGGTCCGAAAAGTCTGCCAACTTTTCGGGATCATGCTCTAGCGCGCGCCGCCCGCATGATCCGATGCACGCTGGCGCCGGCGTTGCGCTGCAGACGCATTGCTCGGCGAAGTCGAACAAGGTTCGCCGTAGAAGACGCGATCACACGAAGACATATGAAACGATTGCCGTTCCGTTCGGAACGGACCTCGCTCTAGTGGGTTCCGCCGAGCGCGTCAAGGCGACGTCCGCCAGGGCGCTGATCTGCGACCTTCACGGGTCTGATCCCCAGTTGCCGAGGGAATTGTTGACTGAATCGCGATGGCGAGTTGCGTCTTTGCTGCATTTGGCAAGAAGCACACAAGGATTGCATTATCGGTTCATGTCAATAGAGGCGGCGAAGGAGGCTGCTTCGTCCTTCATAGTAGAAACGCGGCGGGCGGCAAAAAAACTGCCGGGTTTCAACACCGTGCGGCTCTACCGCGCGTGCTTCCGCGAGAATGGCAAAGACGGTCGCATCGAGCCGTTTGTGCCGGTGACGAAGCTTCCTTTCGACGGGGATGAAGGTCACGGTGCATGGATCATCGCAATCAATATTAGCAAGGACGCTGTGCCGAAAACAGTGAAGAACTGGGTACAGCGAGTACCAAAGCATCGGATTAGCTAGTGTTTCGGGCTGACGGTCCGGGGTCGGACCGTCGGAGTCGGAATACTAGCCGAATATTGGCCGCATCATTAGAATTCGAGTCTTTTCTTGTCTTCTTTCTATAACGCTATGTTTGGAAGCTCTGATAATAAAGGTTGAGTTATGCGTCATGCGCCCGTGATACGAGAATCGGATGATCGAAGCACCAGTGTGCTCAACAGAGCCTGAGCGTCTCTCATTTCTTAGGGCGTTGAAAATCCTGGATACGCCCATCGAGGAGAGGTTCGAGCGAATAACACGCCTTGTATGCGCCGCGCTCGGCGTGCCGATTGCGGCCATTTCGCTGATCGATGAGAGGCGCCAGTGGTTCAAATCCATCGCGGGTCTCGATGTCGCGGAAACTCCGCGTGCATTCTCCTTTTGCGCTCATGCGATCCTCGGCAGCGAGCCGATGGTCGTTCCGAATGCCCTGGAGGATGTGCGTTTTCGCGATAATCCGCTTGTGGTCGGAGAACCCTTCATCCGTTTCTACGCGGGATGTCCCTTGACGTTCGGAACCGACATGCGAATCGGCACGCTGTGCGCCATCGACAAAATCCCGCGCGAAATCAACGAAGACCAGCTCGGTGTTCTTCGTGATCTTGCCAAAGTGGTCGAATCCGAAATCACGCATGTGGCCCTTTGCGATGCTCACCGGCGGCTGATCGAGGAGCTGGAGGATGCCGAGCGGGCGGCTCTGGTCGATCCGCTCAGCCGTCTTTGGAACCGGGCCGGCGGCGAGCAGCTACTTGAACGTGAGTGGCAATCGGCGAGGCGCGATGGCAAGCCGATTTCAGTTGCATTTCTCGATATCGATCACTTCAAGGGCGTCAATGACCGATACGGGCACCAAGTCGGAGACCAGGTCCTAAAGCACTTCGCGCGCGTCATTCTCGCCAATCAGCGTCCTTACGATATCGTCAGTCGTTGGGGCGGCGAGGAGTTTGTGATCGCGATGCCCGGCTGCGACAAACGCGACCTGTTCAACGCGTTGGAACATCTGATCACCGCGATTCGTAAGACACTCCTGCAGACCAAGGACGGCCCGATCCCGACAACGGCAAGCATTGGTGGTCACACCGCCTACCCAAGTCGTGGGGATGATCTGATGGTCGCGCTCGAGCGGGCGGATCGGTCGATGTATGCCGCCAAAGACGCGGGCCGAGACCGGTTTCTTGTCGATGACGCGCCGGATTTCCCGACAGAAACACGGGGCAATCCCGAAAGGAACGCGGAAACCGGCGAACCGCGTGTTGTCCGCATCGCCAATAGCGGCTGAGGAAGACATCCGAAAGCGCCACTCGTTGAGCGCATGATCCCGAACAGTTGGCAGACTTTTCGTGATTATGCTTAGTTCGACCACAAACGATGCCGGTGCTTGAGCGCGTAGGGTGGGTTAGCGCCGGAAGGCGCGTAACCCACCGCCAATATTGCCTTCTATCGTTGGCCATGCTCACGGTGGGTTACGGCGCTGCGCGCCTAACCCACCCTACAAGCTCGCTCCCGTTTGACCACCTTCCGTTCGTTCCCGCGAAAGCGGGAATCCAGTCTTGGCTGTATATCCTTTCGTCCCCGCTTGCGCGGGGACGAACGGATCAACGTCATGCGCTAACTGAAATACAGGCTGCGCACGACGCTCGAGGCGCGCAGCGCTTCGGCGTGGTCCGCCGCGACGATCCGGCCGCGCGCCAGCACATAACCGCGCGAGGCAACGCTCAGCGCCATCTCGGCGTTCTGCTCGATCAGGAGGATGGTACGCCCCTCGCGATGGATCGCCCGCAAGATGTCGAAATATTCCCGGATCAGCTTGGGCGACAGGCCGAGCGAGGGCTCGTCCATAACCACGAATTTCGGCTCGCCGATCAGCGCGCGGGCAAGCGCGACCATCGCCTGCTCGCCCCCCGAAAGCGTGCCCGCCGCCTGGCCGAGCCGCTCGATCACCCGCGGAAACAACTGCCCGATGGCTGTGAGGCGCGCCGGGAGGTCGGCTCCGTCGGGCCGTACCGCCTCATGACCGAGCCGGATATTGTCGGCGACCGTGAGGCCAGGGAACAGCCGGCGCCCCTCCGGCACAAAGCCGACGCCGAGCCGCGCGATCCGTTCGGTGCCGGTCGTTGCGACATCGGTGTCCATGATCGTCACGGTTCCCGCCACCGGCGTGATCAGGCCGGCGACGGTCTTGAACAAGGTGCTTTTGCCCGCGCCGTTGGGACCGAGCACGCAGACGATCTCGCCATCGGCGACGGTGAGGTCGATCTCGCGCAACATCGGCACGCCGCCATAAGCCGTCGAGACGCCGCACAGCTCCACACTCACGACGCGGAGCTCCCGAGATAGGCTTCCTGAACGCGGGGATCGCGGCGCACCGTGTCAAAATCGGCATCCGCGATCTTGCGCCCGTAATCGAGCACCACCACGCGCTCCGGGAGCGCCGCCACCAATCGCATATCGTGCTCGACGACGACGATCGCCATATCGGAACGGTCCGCCTTCAGCTTGCGCACGTCCTCGATCAGCGCGTCGGTGTCGTTATCGTCCATTCCGGCGGTCGGCTCGTCGAGCAAGAGGAGCTTCGGCTGGCTTGCGAGCGCGCGGGCGATTTCGAGCCGCCGCCGATCGGCCTGCGCGAGTTCGGACGCGCGCCGCTTGCGCTGCTCGAACAGATTGCCGCCGATCTGCTCGAGAATCCCTTCCGCGGTCGCCGCAGCGCGCGCGAGTTCGCGCCGCGAGCGCCCGGGCAGAAGCATCGCCTCCAGCACATTGGTGGTCGTGCGCGTGTGCAGCCCGAGCACGACATTGTCGAGCACTGAAAGGTCGGCGAACAGCCGGCTTGCCTGAAAGGTGCGCGCGATCCCGCGCGCGACGATCTCATGGGTTGGCCGCCCGGTAATGTCTTTGCCGTCGAACCACACGCGGCCCTCGGTCGGCCCGTAGACGCCGGTGATGATGTTGAACAGCGTCGACTTGCCGGCGCCATTCGGTCCGATGACGGCGACGATCTCGCCCGCGCGCACCTCGAGGTCGACCTGATCAAGCGCCACCAGCCCGCCGAATCGAATGGTCAATCCGAGGCTGCGCAAGACGGGTTCGTCCATTGCTAAGCCCCGTAGCTGCGCAGCCGCTGCGGCAGCAGCCCCTGCGGGCGAATCATCAGGAAGGCGATGACGACCAGCCCATAGAACAGGAGCCGGTAGTCGGAAAAGGCGCGCAGCTTCTCCGGCAGCAGCGTCAACAGAAAGGCGCCGAGGATGACGCCAATCACATTGTCCATTCCGCCGACGATCACCATGGTCATCAGCGTCACCGAAACGAGGAAGGTGAAATTGTCCGGCGCGATATAGCTGATGTAGAACGCGTAGACGACGCCGGCAAATGCCGCAAGGAATGCATCGACGGCGAACGCCAGCACCTTGTACCAGACCACATTGATGCCGACCGCACGCGCGGCGATCTCGTCGGCACGCAGCGCATTCCAGGCAAGGCCGATGCGCGACTGGTGCAGCCGGTTGGCAACCACGATGGAAAGCGCCAGCAGCGCCAGCGCCAGATAATAGAAATTGGCCTGGAACGGCAGGGTGTAGCCGAACACGGGCAGCGGGCTCGCGAAGCTGTAGCCGAACAAGGTCGGCGCCGGGATCCCGATCAGGCCCTGCGGGCCGCCCGTCCACTCGAAATTGTTGAGGAGCTGATGGATGATGACGCCGCAGGCAATCGTCACCAGCGCAAGATAGGCGTCGCGCGTGCGCATCGACGGCAGACCGATGATGAAACCGAACAACGTCGCGGCAAGCGCTGCGAAAGGCAGCGTCGCCCAAAAACTCCAGCCGAATTCGAGTGCGAGCAGCGCCGAGCAGTAGGCGCCGATCCCATAAGTCGCGCCTGTCGCGAAGTTGGGAATGTTGGCCGAGCCGAGCTGGAAGTTGAGCGCAATCGCCAGCACGGAATAGATCAGGCACATCACCAGCAAATGGAGGAAATAGGTGTTCTGCCCGAACAGGAAAGGAAAGCCGAGCACGATCACGAGCCAGACGATGGCGGCCGTCACCCGCGCTTCGGCGAAGGAACGGACCACGACGGCTTCCGCCTGCGGATAGCGCTCGAGCCCAAAGAAGAAAGCCGCGAGCAGGACGAGCAGAGCAACGACCGCGATCGTGCTGTCGGCCGTTATGAACGCCCACAGGAAGGCTGCAACCGCAAGGCTCGATCCGATCACGACCGTGCCTGCGCGCAGCGTGGAAAAGGTCTTGGTCGCGGGCGCGCCGTCGGCTTTCATCTAAACCTTCTCGACGACGGTGCGGCCGAGCAGGCCGGCGGGACGAAACACCAGAACCAGGACGACGAGGACGAAGGCGACGACCAGCCGATAGGCGGCGCCATCGGGAAACACCGCCTGCACCAACGTATCGAGCGCGGCAAGAACGACGCTGCCGATAATGGCCCCCGCCATATTGCCGAGACCGCCAATGACGGCCGCCGAGAACCCGAGCAGTCCCGCGATGATGCCGAGGTCAAAACGCATCAGCCCGACATAGCTCGCATAGAACAGGCCGGCGACCGCCCCGGTGACCGAGGCGACAAAAAAGGTGACACGAAAAACCAGATTCGGATTGATGGCGAGCATGCGCGCCATCTCGATATCCTGCGACACCGCGCGGATGCGCAGGCCGAGCCCGGTGCGGTAGAGAAACCAGGTCAGCACCGCAACGAGCAGCCCCGTCACCGCCATCATCGCGACCACGAGCCACGACAGCGACACGTCGCCGAAGCTGAGAGCACTGCCCGGGACAAGCTGCGGAAACGGGTGCGGGTTCGAGCCGTCGGGATAGAGGATGCGGATCAGTTCGCGCAGCACGATGCCGAGCGCGACCGTCGCCACCAGCGCCATCATCGGTGGCGCGGTTCGGAACCTGCGGATGAGAAAGCGCTCCAACACAATTCCGAGCACGCCGACGACGAAGATCGCGACGATCAGCGCAACGACCAGGTCGGCTCCGGGCAACAGCGCGCCTAAACTCGCGAACACGGCCATGGCGATGAACGGCGCGGTCAAGGCGACGTCGCCATGGGAGAACTGGATGACATTGATCACGCCGAACAGCAGGCTGAAGCCGATCGCGAGCAACGCATAGATCGAACTCAGCGCCAGCCAGTTGATGATCTGCTGTGCAATCTGCTCCATCCGCGCTCGCTCTCGTTCACTCGTCCGCTACAACAAACGATTCCGGTGGGGCGAAGACTAATTCGCGCTCGATCTTACCGAACTGGGATGCCCCCTCCCTAACCCTCCCCCGCAAGCGGGGGAGGGAAGGAGAGGTTCAGCCGCCGCATGGTTCGTGATCAAACCGATTCGTCGGTAACGACATCACGTCGCGGTCATTCAAGACGATCTCGATCGCCCAACCTTGGCAACGATCCTCGGGCGATCACATCTTCACCCATTTGCCGTCCTTGACGGCGAACAGCATGATCGCGACCGACACCTGGGTCTGGCCGGTGGGATCGAAGGTCGTCTCGCCGAGAACGCCGTCATACTTGATGTCGCGAATGGCCTTGGCGAGCGCGGCCTTGTCGTCGATGCCGTGCTTCTTCATCGCATCGACGAGGATTCCGACCGCGTCATAGGCGAACATCGTGTAATGGCTGTGCGGCTCGGGGTATTTCTTCGCCTCATAGGCCTTGGTCATGGCGTCGGCCTTGGGGTTGTCCTGCGCTTGCCGCACGCCGACAATGGTGCCTTCCGCGGCATCCCCGGCGATCTCGATGAATTTCGGATCATAGATGCCGGAGATTCCGTACATCGGGACGTCCATCCCGAGTTCCTTCATCTGCTTGCGTACGACCCCGGCCTCGGTAATGACGCCGCCGAAATAGAGACCCTCCGCATTCGCCGCCTTCAGCTTGGTGAGGATGGC
The DNA here is from genome assembly GCA_028282095.1 of Xanthobacteraceae bacterium. Taxonomy (GTDB): domain Bacteria; phylum Pseudomonadota; class Alphaproteobacteria; order Rhizobiales; family Xanthobacteraceae; genus Rhodoplanes. Next base: position 9,279 of record JANQIP010000282.1, read on the forward strand.
GCGAAAGTCGGTGGTTCCGACCGGCGCGGCATCGGCCGCGACGATCTTGCCGCCCGCCTTCTCGAACAGCTCGGTGAACGACAAGGTGTTCTGCTTGCCGTAGTCGCTGGTGTCGGAGAGGATGACGAGGTTCTTCACGCCTTTGTTGGCGATCGTCTCGGCGAGCGGCGCGTTCTCCGCGATCAGCGTCGGGGTGACGCGGGTCACGAATGGCAGGTTCTGCGCGGTCACCCGCGGGCTGATCGCGCCCCAGATGATGAAAGGCACGCGCGAGCGGTTGAACACCGGCGTCGTCGCCAAGGCCACCGGACTGTTCCAATGGCCGATCGCCCCGATCACGTCGCGATCATTGACGAGCTTGAGCGCCGCATTGACGCCGGTCGGCGGATCGGAGGCGTCGTCGAGAATGACCGGCTCGATCTTGAACGGCAGGTCGGACGCATTGGCGTGCTCGACCGCAAGCCGGAAGCCGTTGCGCGCGGCAAGACCATGATGCGCATTGCCGCCGCTGAGCGGACCGATGAAGCCGATCTTCACCGTCTTGTCCTGCGCCATCGCGGCATTCGGGCCGGCCAACAGGGCGGCCAATGCGATGGACGAAAGGATCAGTAACCTGCGATTGATACTCATTGCGATCTGCTCCTTTGCAAAAGGACGCGACGACGACACGGACCGGCGCCGCGCAATCTCCACGAACCTTCACGTCACGCCGCTCCCCGCATTGCCCCGAAAGCACAGATTCAAAGAGCACCGCCGTCAGATGCTCCCTGCTCCGATGCCTCCTTCAATGGCGAACGCGGGCGAGCCCGAATTCGCGCAATGATCCACCCCGGAGCCCGAGCCAGTTTACGGTCGGCACCCGAGTGAAACCTCACTGCGGGCGCCCGCTCACATGAGCAAGCGCACGCCTGAATGAATGGCTCCATGCGTCAGCGGTTCACTGTTCCGCCGTCGCCACTTTTCGTTTCGCTCCCGCCATCGAGCGCTTGCAGCGCCCGGACCACTTTTTCCGGCGTGATGGGTAGATCATAAATCCGCACGCCGATCGCATCCACGACCGCATTGGCGATCGCCGGCGCGACCGGGGTGAGCGAAGGCTCGCCGATCCCCTTGGCGCCGAACGGCCCGAGGCCGCTGCGCGACTCCAGAATGATCGACTTGACCTTGGGCACATCCATTGCCGTCGGAATGAGGTATTCGCTGAACGACGGCGTCATCAGCTTGCCGTCGCGATAGATCATCTCCTCGCTGAGTGCGTAGCCCTGACCCTGCGCCGCGCCGCCTTCGATCTGGCCCTCGACCGCCGCCGGATTGATGCATTGGCCGACATCGTGACAGGCGATGCTCTGGACGATGCTCACTTCGCCGGTCTCGGTGTCGACCGCGACCTCGATTGCATGCGCGCCGTAAGTGTAATCGGGATGCGCCTGTCCCTGCCCGGTCTCGGGATCGAGCTTGTCGGAGAAAGGTGCGCGGAAGATCGAAAGTTCCTGGCGTTGGATGCCGTCCGCGGCGCACATCTTGACGAGTTCGGCGAAGGGCATCGCGCGGGCGGAATTGTCGAGCACCGACACGCGATTATTGGCAAGCTCGATATGCTCGGCCGACGTTTGGAAGGCCTGCGCGGCCCGCGCGAGCAGGCGGCCGCGCACGGCCTCGGCTGCGAGCCGCACCGCATTGCCGGTCATATAGAGTGCGCGCGTTGCGGTCGTCGTCCCGGCGAGCGGCGTCACCGCCGAGTCGCTGTTGTAGACGACGACATTATCCATGGTGACGCCGAGAATCTCGATCGCAATCTGCGCCAGCGCCGAAGCCTGTCCGGCACCGATATCGGTAACGCCCGAGCGCACGATGACGGTGCCGTCGACCTCGACCCCGACCCAGGCCTCGGACGTGTCGTGCAAGAAGGTGAGCCGCCCGTAGCTTTGCTGATAGGCCGCGATCCCGCGTCCATAGCGGAGCGGCCCGTCCGGCTCTTTGCGCTCGCCCAGCGCCTGCCAGGCGAGATCGGCGCAGCGCTCCGTCCAGATCGCGCTCGGAACGGTCGCGCCGGTTGCGATCGGATCGCCGGTCTTGAGGTAATTGCGCCGGCGCAGTTCGAGACGGTCGAGCTTGAGCGCATCCGCGATCTCGTCCATCTGCTGCTCATAGGCGATGCAGGCTTGCGCCGCGCCGAAGCCGCGGAAGGCGCTGGTATACATATTGTTGGTCGCAACTGAAGCCGCTTCGACATTGAGATTGTCGATGCGGTAGGGACCGGGTGCGGCGACCGCGGCGTAGAGCAGCACATAGGGGCTGAGATAGACATAGGCCCCGGCGTCGGAAAGGATGCGCGCATCGAGCGCGGTGATGGTCCCGTCGCGTTTGATTCCCGTCTTGTAGGTCAGCGCGAAGGGGTGGCGCTTGCCGTGGCCCATGAACGAATCTTCGCGGGAGAATTCCAGGCGTACCGGCCGACCCGTGTGCTTGGCGAGCAGCGCGAGATAGACCTCGACGGTGATGTCCTCCTTGCCGCCGAACCCGCCGCCGACCAGCGCCCCCATGATGCGCACTTTGTTGTGGGCCACACCGATCGCATCGGCGATGAAGCGGAAATGCTCGATCACCTGCGTCGAGACGCGAATATTGACGACGCCGTTCTCGTCGACCCAGGCAAGCCCGACCTCGGGCTCAAGGAAGGCATGCTCGATGAACTGCGTGCGGTAGGTGCGCTCGATCACGAGATCGGCAGCGGCAAAGCCGCCCGCGATATCGCCCTTCCTGATGACGTGACGGGCAACGACATTGTCCTCGCCCTGCACCAGGGGAGCGCCCGGCTGCATCGCTTCTGCCGGATCGAACACGCCGGGCAGCGGGGCAAGCTCATAATCGATGAGCGACATCGCATGCTCGGCGATATCCGTGCTCTCCGCTGCGATCAAAGCGAGCGGCTCGCCATGATAGCGCACGCGCTCGCGCACCAGAATCTGCTGGTCGGTCTTGAGCCGCGCCTGACCGGTCTGGCCGGGAATGTCGGTCGGCGCCAGCCGGTCCGGCAGTTCGCGCGCCGTGAGCACGCAGACGACGCCCGGGAGCGCGCGCGCACGCTCGACATCGAGCCGCACCAGGCGCGCGCTCGCCTGCGGGCTGCGCAGCACTTTCGCCTGCACCATGCCGGGCATGACATAGTCGCCGGCATAGGGCGTCTTGCCCGTTGCCTTGCCAGGTGCGTCGGTGCGCACCAGCGGCTTGCCGATCTGATGGTAGACGACGTTCGGCAGCGTTGCCGTCGTCTCGGCGACGTCAGTCATGGTGCGCCTCGCGTGCCGCCATCTTTGTCGCCGCGTCCTTCACGGCTTCGAACACTTTCGAGTAACCGGTGCAGCGACACAGGTTGCCGCTGAGCTCGAAACGCATCTCGTCCTCGCTCGGGTCCGGGCTCATCGCGAGCAAGGAATGTGCCGCGATCAACAAGCCCGGCGTGCAATAGCCGCACTGAATCGCGCCTTTCTCGATAAAGCTTGTCTGCAGCGGATGCAGTTCGTCCTTTCCGAGGCCGGCGGCCGTCACGATGGTCCGGCCCTCGGCGGTCCATGCCAAGGTCAGGCAGGCGTCGATCGCAACGCCATCGATGAGCACGGCGCAGGCGCCGCAATCGCCCTTTTCGCAGCCGCGCTTGACGTCGACAAACCCGGCATCGCGCAACGCTTCAAGCAGCGTGCGGTGCGCCGGCACCGCGGTCGTGATGCTGCGGCCATTGACCCGAAGCGTGATCGCGCGATCCGAAGCCATCAAGAGCACTCCTTACCCGAGCCGTTCGGCGGCTTGGCTTACCAGCCGGCGCGTCAGCACCTTGACCATGTGGCGGCGGTATTCCGCCGATGCGCGGATATCGTCGATCGGCCGGCTTTGCCCGGCCGCCTCATGCGCGGCAGCCTCGATCAGCGCCGGTGTCAGCGCCTTTCCTTCGAGCATGGCTTCCGCCTGTTGCGCGCGCAGGATCGTGGGTGCAACCGCGCCCAGCGCGATGCGCGCCCGCGTGCAGCGCCCGCCTTCGATCGCGACCGTGACCGCAACACCGGTCACCGTGATCGCATCGCCCTTGCGGCGCGCGAGCTTGTAGAAGGCATTGACCGCACGCTCGGGTGGACGCTGCCAGGAAATCGTGCGGATCAATTCGTCGGATTGCCCCGCATTCTTGCGGTAGTCGATGAAGAAAGCGGCAAGCGGCATGGTCCGCTCGCCGCGGGTGGAGATCAGGGTCACGTCCGCATCGAGGCTCAACAGCGGGGGAACGAGATCGGCCGCCGGCGAGCCACTTGCGATATTGCCGGCGACGGTTGCGGCATTGCGGACCATTTGCCCGGCGAACGCCATTCCCGCCTGCACCAGCGAGGGAGCCGCGGTCGCGATCGCGGGGCTGCGCACGAGATCGGTGACGGTGGTGCGCCCGCCGATCTCGATGCGTCCGTTCTTGGCGGCGATACCGCGCAGCTCGGCGACGCGATCGAGCGAGACCAGCAGTCGCGGCTCACGGCGACGCGCGCGCAGGTCGACGATCAGGTCGGTTCCTCCGGCGAGCGGCACCGCACCGTCTTGCGCGAGCAGCGTCAGCGCCTCCTCGCAGCTTTCCGGCATTTCAAGGTCAAAGCGCGCATCCATCGGCCTTCAGCGCTCCGCCGTCAGATCCGCGCCGTGACGCATTTGATACGGAAATAGGAGCTGAGCGCGGCGAGGCCTTTCTCGCGGCCAAACCCGCTATTCTTCACGCCGCCGAACGGCGTCGCGACCCCCCCTGCGAAATACTGATTGATGAACACCTGCCCGGCATCGATATCGCGCGCAAAGCGCAGCGCCCGCGTGATGTCGGCGGTGTAGATGCCGGCGACCAGCCCATAGGGCGTCGCATTGCCGACCGCGATCGCTTCTTCCGGCGAGTCCACGACCTGGACCGCGAGCACCGGCCCGAATATCTCCTCCTGCGATAGCGGATCGTCGACCGCCACCTTGTCGAGAATGGTCGGCGCGAAGAAGAACCCGCCTTCGAGGCCTTTCACCGCCGCCGGCCCGCCGCCGGTTGCGATGGCGAGCCCGCGTCTATGCGCGCCGGCGACAAAACCGCTGACGCGAGCGAACTGCTCGGCCGAGACCAGCGGCCCGAGCGGCGCATCGTCGAGCCCGTGACCGGGCGCGAGCTTATTCGTGCGCGTGACCAGCCGCTCGAGCATCGCAGCGTGCAGTTGCCGTTCGACGACAAGGCGCGAGCCCGCCGAACAGACCTGGCCGGAATTCATGTAGATCGCCTTCAGCGTGCCTTCGACGGCCGCATCGAGATCGGCATCGGCGAGAACGACCACGGGCGACTTGCCGCCGAGTTCGAGCGTGACGGAGGCGACATGGTCGGCGGCGGCCTTCATCACCGTCTTGCCGGTCGCGACCGATCCGGTGAAGGTCACATGCGCGACGTCGGGATGCGCGGTCAGCGGAGCCCCGACCTCGGGCCCGTAGCCCGTCACGACATTATAGACACCGGGCGGCAGCCCCGCCTCGTCGAGCAGATCGGCGAGGATCAGTGCCGTGAGCGGCGTCTGCTCGGCCGGCTTGACCACCGCGGTATTGCCGGCGGCGAGCGCCGGCGCAATGCCCCGCGCCGTCGTCACCAGCGGAAAATTCCACGGAATGATATGCGCGGTGACGCCGACCGGCTCGTGCAGCGTGAAGGAGACGAAATCGGGACCGAGCGGGATCGTGTCGCCCTGCAGCTTGTCGGCCATGCCGGCGTAGTACTCGAAATAGCCGGCGGCGGTCTCAAGGTCGCCGAGCGACTCGCGCAGCGGCTTGCCGCAGTCGAGCGTCTCGATGCGCGCCAGCCGATCCTTGTCACGCCGCAGCAGCGCTGCCGTACGCGTCAGGATCCGCCCGCGCTCGGCCGGACTGATGGCGCGCCACGGGCCGGCGAGCGCTGCCTTCGCGCTTTCGACGGCGCGGTCGACATCTGCGGCGTCGGCCTGCGGCACATCGGCAAAGGCCGAGCCGGTCGCGGGATCGATGGTGTCCATTCGCCGGCGGCTGATCGCGTCCACGTGCTCGCCACCGATCACCATGTGCTTGGGCAGATCAGGCGGCGTGTTCCAGCGCTCGATCCCGTTCATTGCGGGCTCCGTTCAATGTCGTGCATGCGACGATCAGACATCCCAGCCACCGTCGACCGCGAGCTCCTGCCCGGTGATGTTGCGGCTCTCCTCGCTGCACATGAACAGGACGGCATTGGCGACATCCTCGATCGTGGTGACGCGCTTGAGGGCCATGTCCTGCACGTATTCTTCATAGACCTGTTCGTAAGTCCAGCCGCGCGCCCGCGCCTTTTCGTGGCACAGTTTCTCCATGCGGGGCGTCTCGACAATGCCCGGACAGATCGCGTTGACATTGATGTTGTAGCGGCCGAGCTCGAGCGCGGTGGTGCGGGTGATCCCGCGCACCGCCCATTTCGAGGCGCTGTAGGCGGTTCGCATCGGATAGCCGCGCAACCCCGACGTGCCGGCGATGTTCACGATCTTGCCGCTGCGGCGTTCGATCATGGTCGGCACGACATGCTTGATCGGGAGAAACGTGCCGCGGACATTGGCGTTGATCGTGTGGTCGAACTCCTCGACCGCGACGTTTTGCACCGGCGTTTCGATCGGCCCGGTGACGCCGGCGACATTGACGAGAATGTCGATCTGCCCGCCGAACGCTTCGCAGGCCTTGGTTGCCATCGCCTTCACCTGGGTTTCGTCGGTCACGTCGCAGGGCGCAACGAAGGCCTGGCGGCCGAGATCGATGACCTGCCGGGCAACCGGATTGAGGGCATCGACATCGCGGGCGGTCAAGAACACGTTCGCGCCCTCGCGCGCCAAGGTCGTGGTGATCGCACTTCCCATGCCCTTGGCGGCCCCGGTGACGATCGCATTCTTGTTCGCAAGCCTCATGCTTCGTGCCCTCTTTGTTATTCGCTTTTCCCGGTGCGGTCGGGCGCGCCGTACCCACCGCCGCCACAACTCTCGACAACCACGAGATCGCCTGCGTTGAGCCGGAGATTGGTCTTGCCCGGCAGTTCGAAACTGCGGCCGTCGGTCGTGTTCACCGTGACGCGAAACGGCGCGCCCGGCTCGCCCCTGTCGAGGCCGTAAGGCGGCACTAGCCGCCGTTCGAACATCGAGGTGACGGAAATCTCGGGCTCCATGATCCGATAGGCACGGTAGAGGCCGTCACCGCCGCAATGGCGGCCGCGGCCACCCGAGCCCCGTCGCAGCGCCTGGCGCTCGACCCGGATCGGATACTCGGCCTCGATGACCTCGGCCGGCGTGTTCATCACATTCGACATGTGAACGCGCAGCGCCGGCATGCCGTCGCGCTCGGCGCGGGCGCCTTCGCCACCGCCATGGACCTCGTAAAGCGTCGTCCACACGCCGTCCCGGCGGCGTCCTGCGAACAGGATCAGCCCCGAAGTGGTCGGTCCGCCGGCGCTGGCGCGGCCGGGCAGCACCGGATCCAGTGCACGGAATACGGCATCGGCGATGCGCTGCGAGGTCTCGTGATTGCCGCCGACCACGGGCTTGTCGATGCCCGGATTGAGCACCGAGCCCGGCCGCGTGACGATCGTCATTGGCCGGTAGCAGCCGCCGCTCGGCTGGATATCCGGACCCAGCAGCGCCTTCATGCAGTAGAACACCGAGGCCGCGGTGATGAATGGCGTGGTGTTGACCGGACCGCGCACGGCATCGTCGCTGGCGGAGAAATCGAAGGTGGCATCGCTGCCGGAAACCGTCACGCGCACGCGAATGGCGATGCGCTCCTGTCCGGAGCCGTCGTCGTCGAGCCAGTCGACGCCCTCATAGATCCCGTCCGGGACCGCCGCGATCGCCTCGCGCATCTCGGCTTCCGCGCGGTCATGGATCGCCGCGATCGCGGCCATGACGGTGTCGAGCCCGTGCTCGGCAAAAAGCTGCTGCGCCCGCTCATCGGCAATGCGTGTCGCGGCAAGCTGGGCGAGAATGTCGCCTTCGCGTTCGGCCGCGCCGCGCACATTGGCAAGAACGAGGTCGAGCTTCTCCCGGTCCAGTCCGTCCGCGTTTGCGATCCGCAGCGGCGGAATGCGCAGGCCCTCCTGCCAGGCATCGGTCGCGTTCGGCACATAGCTGCCCGGCAAGGCGCCGCCGGTATCGGCCCAATGGGCGAGCGATACGGCGAAAGCGCGGATGGCGCCGCCTGCGAAGACCGGGCGGATCGCCTTCACATCGGGCAGGTGATTGCCGCCCACTTCGGGAAGATTGAGCAGCCAGACATCCTGCGGGCGCAATTGCGCCTTCGGCACGCGCTTGAGGAACTCGCGCACCGTGAAGCTCATGACGCCGAGATGCATCGGCACGTCGCGCCCCTGCGCGACCAGAAAGCCGTCGGCATCGGTCAATGCCGAGGAGAGGTCGCCGGCTTCGCGCAAGAGCGGTGAGCGCGCCGAGCGCATGACGATCAGCGACATTTCTTCGGCGATCGAGGTGAGGCCGTTGCGGATCACCTCCAGCGAGACAGGATCGACGCCGACCGTCATCCCGCTCGTTCCCGTGGCGCGCGCTTCCATGCTCCTCATGGCGCCTCGCCGACGGTGATGAGCAGGTGCCCGCGCGCGTCCGGCACGAGGCTCGCGCCGGGCGGAACGACGACGGTCGAGAACGCATCTTCGATCACTGCCGGGCCGTGAACGGTCTCGCCCGCTGCCAGGGCCGAGCGGTCGCACCGCCGCGTCATGCGCTCGCCGCTGCGGTCGAAAAGGCAAGGGCCCGTGCCGCCCGCAGCGCTCACGGCGGCCGGTGGCACCGTGAGTGCGGCAATATCGGCGCGCGGCGCGGCGACGCGCATGCGGATCGCGGTCAGCTCCCACGGCTCGTCGGTCGCAAAGCCGTAGAGCCGGTAATGCTGCTCGAGAAAGTCACGACCAAGCCGGCCGGAATCGGAGAAATCGGGCGCGGCGATCTCGACCGCATAGCTCTGCCCGCGATAGCGGATCGCAGCCGTCTCCTCGACCGCTAGTTCGTCGACCGCAAAGCCCGCGGCGAGCAGCGGAGCGGCGAGGCGTGCCCATAGCCGTTCGCGCACATCGTTGATCAGCCCCACGTTCCAGGTCTGCCTCGGCACACGCAAGGTCTGCTGCTGCGCATAGCCCATCTGTGCATGTACGCAGCCGAGTGCGGAAAACACGCTCGACTGTGCCGGGACGATCACCTGCGCAACGCCATAGGCGCGCGCGACCGCAACGGCATGCATCGGACCGGCGCCGCCGAAGGCGATGAGCGTGCAGCGCCTGCCGTCGATGCCGCGTTCGACGGTGACGCGCCGCAGCGCGCGCACCATCGCCTGGTTCGTGACCTTCACCATGCCGAGCGCGGTATCGCGCAGGTCCATACCCGCTTCCGCGGCAAGCTGCCCGATCGCGGCGCGCGCCGCTTTCTCATCGAGCCGCAACTCGTTGCCATACAGGCGGTCGGGATCGAGATAGCCGAGAAAGAGATTGGCGTCGGTCACGGTCGGCCGCGACCCGCCGCGGCCATAACAGGCCGGACCCGGCTCGGCACCGGCACTCTCCGGGCCGACGCGCAGCACGCCGCGATCATAAACGGCGATCGATCCGCCTCCCGCGCCGATCGATTCGACCGCCACCATGGATTGGCGCAGCGGGTGATCGTTGAGCTTGCGGTCGCTGGCGATTTCGGGCCTGCCTTGCGATACGAGACAGACATCGGTCGTGGTGCCGCCCATGTCGAAGCTGATCACATGGTCGAGCGCAAGCTCGCGCGCGACCTGTGCGGCGGCGGTGACGCCGGCCGCTGGTCCCGACATTGCAAGCGCAAGCGGCAGGTGGCGCACCGCCTCGGGCGAGGCCATATCGCCGCCCGAATGAAAGAGATGGAGACGTGCCTGTGCCGGCTTGCGTGCCTCCAGACTGTCGAGATAACCGGCGGCAAGCGGCATCACGCTCGCGCTCAACACCGTGGTTGCCGTGCGCTCATATTCGCGCGCCTCGGGATTGACCCGATTGGAGACCGCGACATAGGCGAAGCGCTCGCCGAGGCGCGCGGCGAGCCGCTCTTCATGGGCCGGATTGGCATAGGAATGCAGGAGTGAGATCGCCACCGCCTCGGCGCCGCCGGCCGCGAGCTCCGAGGCCAGCTCGTCGATCTCGCTATCGACAAGCTCGCGCAGCACATTGCCGTGATGGTCGCACCGCTCATCCACCTCGAAGCAGCGTGCATCGGGAACGAGCGGGTCGAGCTTCGGCTTGCGGTCGAGGCGGTAGAGATAGCGGCGGTTCTGCCGTCCAATGGCGAGCGTATCGCCGAAGCCCCTGGTCGAGACCAGCGCCGTGCGTGCGAATCTGCCTTGGACGATCGCGTTGGTGACCATGGTGGTGCCGTGAACGAGGTCGCCGACCTCCGCCCAGTCGAGGCCGACGGCCGATAGCGCCGTAACAAGGCTCGCGACGCGATCGCCGGACCGCGTCAGCACTTTGCCGGTGCGTGTTGCACCTCCGGCCCGCGGCAGCGCCACGACATCCGTGAACGTGCCGCCAATATCGACGCCGACCAGCCAGTCGCCTGCGCTGCTCGTCGCCATGTCCGTCACGTATCGCCGAACTCGCGTGCGGCGTCGTCGAGCGTGCGCTCGAGCCGATCGAACAGGTCATCGATCTCCGATTCGGTGATGATGAGCGGCGGGCACAGCGCGATCGTGTCGTTGACCAGCGCCCGGACGACGAGGCCGTGGTCGAGCGCCTTGTTCATGGTCCAGCCGCCGACCTTGCGTTGCGGATCGAAATTGCGCCGCGCCGCCTTGTCGGCAACGAGCTCGATCCCGCCGATCAGTCCGGCGCAGCGCGCCTCGCCCACCAGCGGACGCTCGCCGAGCCGCTCGATCCGCCGGCGGAATTGCGGAATGAGCGAACGCACATGGCTGCCGATATCGCGCTCGTCATAGATGCGCTGGGCTTCGAGCGCGACGGCGGCGGGGACCGGGTGCCCGGTATAGGTAAAGCCCATACCGAACGACCCGAAACGGCGGCTGCCTTCGACGACCGCCTGATAGATCGGCTCCGTCATCATCACGGCGGCGATCGGCTGATAGGCGGACGACAGCGCCTTGGCGATGGTGATCAGGTCGGGCTTGAGGTCGTAGACTTCGCAGGCAAACCTCTGTCCGGTGCGATAGAAGGCGCTGATCACCTCGTCGACGATGAACAGAATGTCGTGCCGGGCAAGAATGGGCTGGATTTTCTCGAAATAGCCCTTGGGCGGCGGCACCACGCCGCCGGCGCCGAGAAACGGCTCGGCGATGAAGGCGGCAACGGTATCGGGCCCCTCGCGTTCGATCAGCGCTTCGAGATCGGCGGCAAGGCGCGCGCTGAACTCCTCTTCGCTTTCGCCGGGCTCGGCGTAGCGATGATGATGCGGGCAGTGGGTATGCAGAATGCCGGCGATCGGCAGGTCGAAAGCCTGCTGCGCATAGGCAAGGCCGGTCAGGCTGCCGGAGGCGACGGTGATGCCGTGATAGGCGCCCCAACGCGCGATGATCTTCTTCTTGTTCGGCCGGCCGAGGACGTTGTTGTAGTACCAGACCAGCCGGACCTGGGTGTCGTTCGCTTCCGAGCCGGAACTCGCAAAGAACACTTTCGACATCGGCACCGGCGCGCGACTCACCAGATAGTCGGCAAGCTCGATCGCGGGTTCGGTCGCCTTATGTGTGAAATTATGATAAAAGGGCAGGGTATTGAGCTGGCGGGTCGCCGCCTCGACAAGCCGCTTCTCGCTGAAGCCGAGCGCCGTGCACCACAGGCCGGCAAGGCCCTCGATATAGCGCTTGCCCGCATCGTCATAAACATAGATGCCCTCGCCGCGCGAGAAGATATGCGGACCGACCTGGGCATGGAGATCGGCATTGGTGTAAGGGTGCAGATGGCTGCGAATGTCGCGGGCATGCGGCGAGTTGACGTTGAGGTTCAAAGCACTTCCCCTTGACGGTTCCGAAAGGGCCGGCGCGCTCTACTTTGGCGAAACGCCGTCGCGCTCCGTGCGCGATTGATTGAGTTTGAATCAATCACGCTCCTCTTCTCTTTGTCTTGTCGCAAGATCTTTTCCGAAAAGTCTGCAACTTTTCGGGATCATGCTCTGGCCCGATAGGCTCCACCAAACAACGTCGTCGGAGCAGATTCCGGCGGAGCGAGACGAAGCTCGCCACAGAAAGCGCGTCCCTGCAAGCGCCGGAGGGCGAATCGCGACCCTTGCGCAATCGACCTTGCTCCCGTTTCCGTCCCGCCCGCATGGGTATCGAGTGTTCCATTTTCCGGAACTATTTTCTATAATTCGAACGCAATTGAACTCATAAGGCACGCGGCGAGTCAAGTGGACGGCCGCACCGCTAGAGCATGATCCCGAAAAGTTGGCAGACTTTTCGGACAAGATCATGCGACAGAACAAAGAGAATTAGAGCGCGATCGATTCAACCTGAATGGATCGCGCTCTAGCGCCTCTTTTTTGGTCGCTTGGTTTTTGTGATGCGGTTAGAGCATGACCGTGAAAAGCTGCCGGCCTTCAGAAAAGACCATGCGAGAAAACCAAAGAGAAAAAGGGCGTGCTAGTGATGCGGCACCAACGCTTGGGCTCGTCTCATTGTGTTGGTGCCGCATCACAAAGCATCGGATGAGCTAGCGTTCCTTACCTGACGGTCCCGGGTCGGACCGTCAGAGAAGGAAACACTAGATTCGATCTGAAGCAATCGCGCCATCGTCGTCGCTGGGGAAACGATGACCGCCGAACAGAGCGTTCTTAGCCGCTACGCGTCTGTGCTCGAAGCGGTCGCTTCCAGTCCCAACGGACTCATCCTTGCCGAGATCATGCGGGCGACCGGCCTTCCGCGGGGAACCGTGCATCGCCTCATCCGGTCGCTGCTCAAGGTCGGCTTCATCGAGCAGCAGGACAATCGCAAGATCTATGTCCTCGGCGCACGCCTGACCTGCCTGCTGCACCGGCGGCTTGCGCGCGCGACCCTCGTCGATATCGCGCGTCCCGTCCTCGAACGGCTGGTGCAGCGGTTCAAGGAGACGGCATTCCTTGCCAAGCTCGACGGAGCGGTGGTCGAGTCGGCGGCGATGGTCATGCCGGAGCGCGACCGCCACGCCTATGTGCAGCCGGGCCGGGCCTTGCCTTTGCACGCGGCCGCATCGGCCAAGGCGATCTTCGCCTTTCAGGATGTTGCGCTTCTCGATCGCGCGTTGGAGGCGAAACGCCCGGCTTTCACCGACAAGACGCGGACAACGCGCAAGGAGGTGCTGGCGGAACTCGGCCGCATTCGCCGCGACGGCTATGCGGCGTGCTTGGGCGAGCTCGATCCGGGCGTTGTGAGCTATGCCTGTCCGGTTCGCGTTGCCGGGACTGTCATCTACAGCGTCGGCCTGGTCGGCATTGAGCAGGGTTTCGCCCGCTTTCCCGTCAGCAGCATGGTCGCGGCGTTGCGCGAGGCGGCCGAGCAACTCGGCGATCTGTTGTCAGGTTCACCCATTCAGGCGCCGGAATCGTGACGATCGGGTCTCTTGCCGATCGTAACGGGCCGCCTTCAGGACGGCCTCATGGGGTGGCCGGGAAACGCCAAACGCGTCAGTTGTAGTTGGTGTAGGTCTTGTTCGGATCGCCGCCGACGCGCTTGAATCCATCGATCGCCGCCCGGTAGTCGCGACGGATGGACAGCGCCCGCGCGTAGCAGCCGGCGGCCCTCTCGTTGTCGCCGCTGCGTTCGTAGACAAGGCCGCGGCTGGTCCAGGCGCGATAGTTCTGCGGCTCGATCTGCACCGCGTCATCGAAGTCGTTGGCGGCGGCCTTGAGATCGTTGACGGCAAGATAGCTCAGGCCACGCGCGACGAATGGCTCGCCCTGCTGCTGCGACAGGCCGATCGCCGTCGAGAAATCGTCGATCGCATATTGGTGCTGACGCTGACTTTGATAGAGCAGCCCGCGATTGTAATAGGCCTGCGCATTGTCCGGCCGGATCTGGATCGCCTTGTTGAAGTCCTGGAGCGCGTCGAGCAACTCGCCCTTGTCGCGCTGGACCATGCCGCGGCCGACATAGGCGACCGCATAAGAGGGCTCGATTGTGAGCGCGCGATTATAGTCGGCAAGGGCTAGATCGAGCCGGCCAAGCTGGCGGTTGACGAGACCGCGATTGGCATAGGCCTGCGAATATCTGGGATCGAGCGCGATCGCCTTGTCGAAATCGGCGAGCGCGTCCCGGTAGCGGCCGGACTGGCCGAGCACCGAGCCGCGCATATTGAAGGCCTGGGGATCGCTCGGATTCTGGGTGACGACCCGGGACAGCGAGGCGAGATTGGCGGGCGAGGCGGCCGAACTCGTATCGTCCATCGGGCTCGTCGGCATGTTCATCATCGACGAGCAGCCGGCGAGCACAAGGCCGGCAAGCGCCGGACCGGCCAGCGCGCGGATGCGGCTCGGGCCGGCTGCGCGGCGGCGCGGCGGCGCATCGTCCGTTGAGATGGAATCGGGGGGGCAGGCGATCCGGTCGTCCCGGCGCAAGCGGGGACGCAGGGCAATGTAAGAAAACGGGACTCCCGCGCTCGCGGGAATGGACGGAAAGCGGGCAGACCAATGCGCCAAAGCCCTCTCCGGCGATGGGAAGACCGATCCGCCAGGAAAAATACGACTAACAAAGGATAAACAGAGCGGATTTCGGAGTACCCGAAATCGAACTCGCTCGCGCCGCCCGGTCATCGTCTCCTCAACGGCTGTGCTCGTGCGGTCGCCACCGCACGATACGAATGAGGTCTTCGGTCAACCGATACAAGGAGAAAGGCGGCAAACTTGCGGCGCACGGAGATCGACAGCGGTGCTACGCCAGACCTTACCGGGCGCGATCAATCAGCGCGCCGGCCGTGGCGGGCCGCCGGGTCGTCCGCCAGCGGTGCGTGGCGCCGGCTTCGGCTTGCCTGGAATGAGGCCTTCGCGCTGCGCGCGCTTGCGCGCAAGCTTGCGAGCGCGCCGGATTGCCTCGGCCTTTTCTCGCGCCTTCCGCTCGGAGGGCTTCTCGTAATGGCCGCGGAGCTTCATCTCCCGAAAAATGCCCTCGCGCTGCATCTTCTTCTTCAGCGCTTTCAGAGCCTGATCGACATTGTTGTCACGAACGAGTACCTGCAAGCGTCATCATCCTTTCGAAGCTTGTTGCTGAACCCTGGCACACCCATCCGCCTGGATTTACGCCAGCGGGTACGCGCCTTGCGAGCATCGGCGATGTACCAGAACGCGACCGCAGAGTCCATCGCAGCAACGCCGGTTTGCCGGTTTAGTGCGATAACTTCCCGACGGTTTTGCGGCCGACCCGACGGGACGATTACCGCAGCCTATCTGGGCGTTCTTGAGCAATCGTCAAGTCGAAATCGGCGACCGTTCGATCACTCTTCGAATACCTGGGTCACATGTCCCATCTTGCGACCGTCTCGCACGGCCGGTTTGCCATAGAGATGAACCGACGCGCCGGGAACGGTCAGCCACTTGTCAACCGCCTCGACCTCCGCGCCGATCAGGTTGACCATTTCCGCTCGTCCGCGCCGCACCGGAGTCGCGAGCGGCCAGCCGGCAACCGCACGGATGTGCTGCTCGAACTGCGAAACCGAGCAGCCGTCGAGCGTCCAATGCCCGGAATTGTGCACGCGCGGCGCGATCTCATTGACCATCACGGCAGGGGCGGCGCCGTCGGCGACCACGAACATCTCGACGGCCAGCACCCCGACATAGTCGAATGCCTCGGCAATGCGCGTGGCGATGCCGCGCGCCTCGTCGGCGAGCGCGGCGGGAACGGCCGCCGGCACGCGCGAGACTTTCAGGATATGGTCGCGATGCTCGTTCTCGGCGACGTCGAAGCAGAGGGTCTCGCCGTCGATGCTGCGCGCGACCACGACCGAAATCTCCCGCTCGAAGGGAATAAAGGCCTCCAGGATCGCCGGCTGCGCGCCGATCTCTTGCCAGGCGGCCTCCGCGTCGTCGCCGGTGCGGATGGTGGCCTGCCCCTTGCCGTCATAGCCGAAGCGCCGGGTCTTCAGCACGGCGGGCCGGCCGATCGCCGCGAGCGCGGGCGCAAGCTCCTTCAATGAGCCGACCGGCGCGAAGGGTGCGGTCGCAATGCCGAGCGATGTGATCCAGCTCTTTTCGACCAGCCGATCCTGGGTCGTCGCCAACACTTGCGGGTCGGGCAGCACCGGCTTGCGTGCCGCAAGGAAGGTTGCGGTCTCTGCCGGCACGTTCTCGAACTCGTAAGTGACGACATCGACATCGTCGGCGAAGCGATCGAGCGCCGATTTGTCGACATAGTCGGCCTCGGTCACCCGGCGGACGACGTCGAAGGCGCAAGAAAGCGGCTCCGGGCAAAGCACGTGGCATTTGAGGCCCAGGCTTGCGGCCGAAAGCGCAAGCATGCGCCCGAGCTGTCCGCCGCCGAGAATGCCGATGATCGCGTCCGGGTCGAGCGGGCGCGCAGCGATGGTCACGGGTGGTTCTCCTCCTCCGACGGTTCTTCGGCAACAGCTTCGGTTTGGCGGCGGCGCCATGCGGCGAGCCGCTCGGCGAGCCCGGCGTCATGGAGCGCGAGCACGCTCGCGGCAAGCAGCGCCGCATTGATCGCCCCGGCGCGGCCGATCGCCAGCGTGCCGACCGGTATTCCTGGCGGCATCTGCACGATCGAGTAGAGCGAATCGACCCCCAACAGAGCCTTCGATTCCACCGGCACGCCGAACACCGGCAGCGGCGTGAGCGCCGCGGTCATGCCGGGCAGATGCGCCGCGCCGCCGGCGCCGGCGATAATCACCTCGAAACCTTCGCTTTTCGCGCCCTTGGCGAAGGCGTAGAGCCGCTCCGGCGTGCGATGGGCGGAGACGATCCGCGCAGCAAAGCCGACCTTAAGGGCGACAAGCGTTTCCGCAGCATGACGCAGGGTCGCCCAGTCGGACTGGCTGCCCATGATGATCGCCACCGGTTTTGCTGTCATCGGATGCTCGAATCGGCGCAACTGCGCTCGTTGCGCTGCAAGAAGCGCGGATTATAGATTTGGGCACCCGCCCCGCAAGCCAAACCGTACCTGTGCATGATGGAATTCGGGGGCGGGTGCAGCGGCGTCCCACCTTCGGAATCAAGCAATTATATCGGGGGTCAGTTGATCCTCGATGAAGGAAATCTTATCGCGCAGCCACAATTTGCGCTTCTTGAGGCGTTGCACCTGAAGGATGTCCGACCCCGGCGCATGCTGCAGTGCCGTAATCGCAGCATCGAGGTCGCGATGCTCCTGCTTCAGGCGCATAAGCTGGGCCTGGAGTTCGGTCTCATTTTCAATGGCCATTGCGCCGCTGTATGGGCCGCGATCATCCCTGCGCCATGCGAAACCCGCAAACCGCAGCCTCGCAAATGGTATCGCCCGAGCGAACAGGATTTTCAAGCTTTTGCCCATCTGGCGCCAACGAACCGCCCGTTTTTTGCACTGCACAATCAATCATCATCGACTTTTTGCGCGTGTCATGGCAAACTACGTAGATTGGGCAATCTGACACAAGGAGAATTGCCACATGGCCACGCTCGAACTTGCGGAACTCGAACAAAGACATCGTTTGTTGGAGGCGGAACTGGCGGAGATGCGCCAACACCCCTCCGTAGATGATTTGCAGATGGTCGAGCTGAAGCGCCGCAAGTTGAAAATAAAAGACGCCATTGCCCGTTTGCGGCAACTGAGCAGCGTACATTGAGCAGCGTCCATCGAGGACGCGGGCCTGTAAGGTAACCGATCCTAAGTAGAAGACTGCCGGTTCGCGGCCGCGGACCGGCAGTTTTCGTTTCTTCTTCCCCCATCAGGCGATGGGCGTCGATCGCGCTTCTGAGCATGATCCTGAAAAGCTGCAGACTTCTCGGATAGGATCACGCGACCAAACAAACAGAAAGGGAGCGTGATTGGTTCAACCTGGGGCAATCACGGTCCAATCGGTCCCGACGGCGCGTCCACGGCTTGCAAACAAACGTCTTTTGCTCACAATCCACAGTGATCTTCTCGATATTCCCGAAAAACCGCGCCGGCGGCCCGACTAGCGGGCGCGCCGGGCCCTCAAGAGGGAGGAACCGCAGGTGACGACAGCGGCAATGGCGACTTCCGCAAAGGCGGGCGGGCGGCCCGCAAGCCGATATTACGAGGTCTATGAACGAGCGAAGACCGATCCGCTCGGGTTCTGGGGAGACGCTGCCAAGGAGATCGATTGGTACGAGCCGGCGAAAACGGTGTTCGACCCGGATGCCGGGGTCTACGGACGATGGTTCGCCGGCGCGCTATGCAATACCTGCTTCAATGCGATCGACCGCCATGTGCTGGGCGGCCGGGCGGCGCAGCCGGCCCTGATCTATGATTCGCCCGTCACGGGAACAAAAAAGACCTTCACCTACAGCGAAATGCTCAGCGAGGTCAGCACGCTGGCCGCGATCCTGCGCGACTTCGGCGTCGGCAAAGGCGACCGGGTCATCCTTTACATGCCCATGGTTCCCGAGGCGCTGTTCGGCATGCTTGCCTGCGCGCGCATCGGCGCCATCCACTCGGTCGTGTTCGGCGGCTTCGCACCGAAGGAGCTGGCCACCCGCATCGACGATGCAACCCCAAAGCTCGTGCTGTCGGCGAGCTGCGGCATCGAGCCCGGGCGTGTCGTCGCCTACAAGCCGATGCTCGACGAGGCGATCAATCTTGCCACCACCAAACCGGAGACCTGCATTATCCTGCAGCGCCCGCAACTCGCGGCCGACCTGACGGCGGGCCGCGATCACGATTGGGCCGCCTTGCGCACGGCAGCGCAGGAAGCCGGCAAGTCAGCCGACTGCGTGCCGGTGCTGGCGACCGATCCGCTCTATATCCTCTACACCTCGGGCACGACCGGCAAGCCCAAGGGCGTGGTGCGCGACAATGGCGGCCATATGGTCGCGCTCAAATGGACGATGAAGAACCTCTATGGGGTCGATCCCGGCGAGGTCTATTGGTCCGCCTCGGATGTCGGCTGGGTGGTCGGCCACAGCTATATCGTCTATGCGCCGCTGTTCCACGGCTGCACCACGATCCTCTACGAGGGCAAGCCGGTCGGCACGCCCGACGCCGGCGCCTTCTGGCGGGTCATCGCCGAGCATGGTTGCGTGACCATGTTCACCGCGCCGACCGCGTTCCGCGCGATCAAGAAAGAAGATCCAGCGGGCAAGCTGCTCGGCCAATATGACCTTTCGAAGTATCGTGCGCTCTTCCTTGCCGGCGAGCGGGCCGATCCCGATACCATCGCATGGGCGGAGAACCTGCTCAAAGTGCCGGTGATCGATCACTGGTGGCAGACCGAGACCGCCTGGGCGATTGCCGGCAATCCGCTCGGCCTCGGCGAGCTCCCGGTCAAGCACGGCTCGCCCACCGTCGCGATGCCGGGCTACGACGTGCGCATCGTCGATGAGGGCTGTCACGAGCTCGAGGCCAACAAGATGGGCTCGATCGTGATCAAGCTGCCGCTGCCGCCCGCCAACCTGCCGACATTATGGCAGCAGGATGATCGCTTCCGCGAAGCCTATCTCACCGAATTCCCCGGCTACTATAAGTCGGGTGATGCCGGTTTCCATGACGAGGACGGCTATCTCTTCATCATGGGGCGCACCGACGACATCATCAATGTCGCCGGGCATCGTCTGTCGACCGGTGGCATGGAGGAAGTGCTCGCGAGCCACGCGGACGTCGCCGAATGCGCGGTCATCGGCGTCAGGGACGATCTGAAAGGCGAAGTCCCGTGCGGCTTCATCGTGCTGAAATCGGGCGTTTCCCGTTCGCCGGTCGAAATCGAGAGCGAGATCGTCGGCTTGGTGCGCGAGAAGATCGGCCCGGTCGCCGCCTTCAAGATCGCGATCACGGTATCGCGCCTGCCCAAGACCCGGTCGGGCAAGATCCTGCGCGGCACGATGAAGAAGATCGCCGATTCCGATCCCTGGACCATGCCGGCGACCATCGACGATCCGGCCATCCTCGACGAGATCGGCTCGGCGCTCAAACAGCACGGCGTCGGGCAATAGAGTGCTTTCGGCAAAGCCTACCCTCGGACCTGGTCCGAGGGTAGGAACCGGCCCGCGGTGGACTGACCGGTCAGACGATCGACGTCGCTCGCCCGGCACCATCCTATGGATTCCGGGCGATGCGAGAGGGGTCGGCCGATGGCGTACTGGCTGGTGAAATCCGAGCCCTCGGCCTGGTCCTGGGACGACCAGGTCGGGCGCGGCGCCAAAGGCGAGCCGTGGACCGGCGTGCGCAACCACACCGCCCGGCAGAACCTCATGAAGATGGAGAAAGGCGATCGCGCCTTTTTCTATCACTCG
Source organism: Xanthobacteraceae bacterium (assembly GCA_028282095.1). Taxonomy (GTDB): domain Bacteria; phylum Pseudomonadota; class Alphaproteobacteria; order Rhizobiales; family Xanthobacteraceae; genus Rhodoplanes. The sequence goes on from JANQIP010000282.1 coordinate 29,702, forward strand.
GTGGACGAGAAGCGCATCGTCGGCATTGTCGAGGTGATCCGCGAGCACTATCCCGACCCGACCGCGAAACCAGGCGAGCCCTGGGTGGTGGTCGACGTCAAGGCGCTCGCGCCGATGCCGCGCCCGGTCACACTTGCCGACATCAAGTCCGAGACGCGACTAAAGGACATGGCGCTGGTGAAATACTCGCGCCTGTCGGTGCAGCCCGTCACCGCGGCAGAGTGGAAGCTTGTCCTGAAACTCGGCGGAGCGGACGGCTCCGTCGCCGCCTGAGCACCTCGGCCTTCCAATTCCGTTCGTTCCCGCGAAAGCGGGAACCCAGACCTCCCCCTTTCAAGGGAAGGTATCGGACTTTGGCCGGAGGCGATCACTCGGAGAGCGTCTTTCAAAAAAAGGGTTTGCGGTTCCGCGGGCAAAAAGCTGAACACGGATCAACTGAGCGGAAAGAAGCTCAGCGGCCTCGGAACAGCCGATCGAGAAACCAGCCATCCATGCCGGCCTCCTGCCGCTGTGGGCGCGCGGGCGGTGCGCCGATATTGGCCGTTGGGGCAAACCGCGGGGGTGTGGGCGGCAAGACGCCAAGCGGATGGTGCGATAATCCCGGCAGGTTCGCGATCCGAACGCCACGGTGGGCGGCTTGCATGAACCGGCTCCACACCGCAACCGGCAGGCTGCCGCCGGTGAGCTTGCGTGTCGGCTTGGCATCGTCATTGCCGAACCATAGTCCGGTGACGAGGTGGGCCGTATAGCCGACGAACCAGGCATCGCGGAAATCCTGGCTGGTGCCGGTCTTGCCGGCCGCTGGCCGGCCCGGCAGCGCCGCCCGGTGCGCGGTTCCGCCACGGATCGCTGTGCGCATCATATGGTTCATCATCGCAACATAGGCGGGTTCGACGATGCGATCGGGCGTCTTGGGCGTGCGGGCATAGAGCAGCCTGCCCTCGGCGGTTCGCACGCGCGCGACCACATGCGGGACGGCGCCGAACCCGCCATTCGCAAACGGCGCATAGGCGCTCACAAGCTCGAGCAGCGAAGTCTCCGAGGTGCCGAGCGCGATCGAAGCGTTGGGCGCGAGTTTTGAAGCTATCCCCAGCCGGTGGGCCGTTCGCGTAACGGCAGTGGGACCGAATTCGAGCGTGAGGCGCACGGCGACCGTGTTGAGCGAGCGGGCGAGCGCCTCGGTCAGCGTCACCGGGCCGTGATATTTGCGCTTGTAGTTCCTCGGCTTCCATTTCTTGAGCGTGATCGGTCTGTCTTCGCGGATGCTGTCGGGCGTAAGCCCGCGCTCGATCGCGGTGAGATAGACGAACGGCTTGAAGGCTGAGCCGGGCTGGCGCTTTGCCGCCACGGCCCGGTTGAAGGCGCTCTCCCGGTAGTCGCGTCCGCCGACCAGCGCGCGCACTGCGCCGCTGGGTGTCATCGCCACCAATGCCGCCTGCTTGACGCCGTATGTCTTGCCGCGGGCGGCGAGCGCGTCGCGTACCGCTTTTTCTGCTGCGGCTTGCATTGCGGGATCGAGCGTCGTGTCGACCACGAGATCGTTCTCGACCTGGGAAATCACGTCATCGAGCGCGTCCATCACCCAGTCGGCAGCATGGCCGGCCGAACCGCCTTTCGACTTTGCCACTTTCGGCGGGCGCGCCATCGCCGTCTTGGCCGCGGCCTTGGGGATGAACCCGGCTTCGGCCATGGCGGTGAGCACGAGCCGGGCACGCCGCTGCGCCCCGCCATAGTTGCGGCTCGGCGCAAGGCGCGAGGGAGATTTGACGAGGCCCGCCAGCAGGGCCGCCTCGGCAAGCGTGACCTGCCGGGCCGACTTGCGAAAGTAGCGCTGGGCCGCCGCTTCCACGCCATAGGCGCCGGCGCCGAAGTAGATGCGGTTCAGATAGAGTTCGAGAATCTGCTTCTTGGTGAATTCGTGCTCGATCCAGACCGACAGGATCGCTTCTTCGAGCTTGCGCATGATCGTGCGCTCGGGTCTGAGGAACAGGTTCTTGGCAAGCTGCTGGGTGATGGTCGATCCGCCCTGGGTGATCGCACGGCGCGAGACATTGGTGAAAAGCGCGCGCGACAGGCCCACGACATCCACGCCCCAATGTGAATGGAAGCGCCGGTCCTCGATGGCGATGAAGGCCTGCGGCAGGTGGGCGGGCATGTCTTTGAGTGGGACCGCGCGTCCACCCATTTCCCCGCGCGTTGCAAGCACGCTGCCGTCGCGCCCGCGGATCTGTACGGTGGGCGGGCGCTTGGGGATTTCAAGCGCATGAATCGGCGGCAGCCGCATGGCGACATAGGCAAGGAGGCCGGCGCCGGCGATTCCCCCCCACAGCGCGATGACGGCGAACCAATACGCAAATCGTTTCAGCCGCGACCCGCCGCCTCTGCGGCCGCCGCCGCGACGCCTCCCGCCGCGCCGTCGACCGGCGGATCGCGCGCCCGCCTCCGTTTTGGCGCGCGCCGGCGCGGGACGGGGAGGGCGCTCCAGGCCGGGACGATGGTCGCGCTTGCGCGGGCCGCCGCCACGGCGCGGCTGAGCTTCGGCCTCGGGAGAGAGGATGCGTGCGGCCGATTTCGCGAGGGCGTCGAGGTTGGGCCCCACGATCGGCACGTCGATCACGGGCTCGCGGCGCTCCCGCGGGTTTTTGCGCGATCGAGCCATGTCCCGTCCCACCCGGACGGGCCTGCGGCTGGTGTTTCCTTCTCTGACGGTCCGATCCCGGACCGTCAGGTAAGGAACACTAGCTAATCCGGTGCTTTGTGATGCGGCACCAACACAATGAGACGAGCCCAAGTGTTGGTGCCGCATCACTAGGGCATGA
>JANQIP010000106.1 GCA_028282095.1 Xanthobacteraceae bacterium
GCGATCCATTCAGGTTGAATCGATCGCGCGCTCTTTCTCTTTGTTATGTCGCATGATCTTGTCCGAAAAGTCTGCCAACTTTTCGGGATCATGCTCTAGTGGGAGGATTCGCCTCCGTTCGTTTCACTTTCGACGTCGCCTTCCGCCTCGACCGCCGGAACCGAATAGACGCCGGACAGCCAACGGTTGAGGTCGACATCGGCGCATCGCCGCGAACAGAACGGCCGGTACCGTTCCACCGACGGCTTTGCGCAGATCGGGCAGCGCCCACGCGTGGATGCATCAGGAGAAGGCGTGTTGGCCGGCATGTCCTTAATGTAGGCACGGCGCGCGCCCGGCGCGAGATCACCCGGCATGCTTGGGCACGATTGCACTTTTTTCTCTGGGCCCTATCGCATGATCCTGGCCGAAAAGTCCGCCAACTTTCCGGGATCATGCGCCGGCTCGGTCACGCCGGATTGAGCCAGGCGATCTGGGCCGGGAAACCCTCGCCGGCAAGCATGATCGTGGTCTCATAAAGCGGCAGCCCGACGACGCTGCTATATGAGCCGACGATCTTCACGATGAACGTGCCGGCAAGCCCCTGCGCGGCGTAGCCACCCGCCTTTCCGCGCCATTCGCCGGAGGCGAGATAGGCCTCGATGTCTTCCGAGGACAGCCGCTTGAACCGCACGCGCGTCTCGATCAGCCGCTGGCGGAAACCCTCCTTCGGGTTCACCAGACAGATCGCGGTATGGACCCGGTGATTGCGGCCGGACAGCAGGCGCAGGCACTGGGCCGCTTCGTCGAGCAATTCGGGCTTGGGCAGAATGCGGCGACCGACCGCCACCACCGTGTCGGCTGCCAGAATATAGGCGCCCATCAGATCGGGGTCTTCACGAATGACGGCGAGCGCGACCTCGGCTTTCTCGCGGGCGAGCCGGTTGGCACAGGCTCGGGGCAATTCCCCGCGCTTCGGCGTCTCGTCGATATCGACCGGGCGCAGCGCGTCCGGCTCGATGCCCGCCTGGTTGATGAGCGTCAGGCGGCGTGGCGAACCCGAGGCGAGCACGAGTTTTGGCCGGCCGATCATGTGGCGAGGTTCATGTGCGGTTGCCGTCGATGCGCGATGCGATTGCGATATGCCGGTGCGAGATTGGAGCGCGAATCTGTTGCGGGCAAGGCGTTTGATCGACTGTGCGGCGGCTGATCCGGCAAATCCGTTCCGCCCGCGGCCGGCGGGCGGCGGCCGGCAGGATTACTTGAAGCGGTAGGTGATCCGACCCTTGGTAAGATCATAGGGAGTCATTTCGACCAGCACCTTGTCGCCGGCGAGCACGCGGATGCGGTTCTTGCGCATACGTCCGGCCGTGTGGGCGATGATCTCATGGCCGTTTTCGAGCTTGACGCGGAAGGTGGCGTTCGGGAGCAATTCCGTCACGACGCCGGGGAACTCCAGCAATTCTTCTTTCGCCATACGTTTTCCATTGCTCGCGCCGGACAGATGTGGCCGCCAGCGGCCTTCAGTCCGGCTCAGGCGTCTCCCCTCGACGAACGCGCGCGGACCCTACCGGAAACGATGCGCGACGACAACCGGCCCGTCCCGACGCGCACGGCCCATCCACATAACCCCTTCGGCGTATGCTATTCGTCAGTCCTCTTTCCGCATTCCCGATACGCCACGCGCCAGAGCATGATCCCGAGAAGTTGCAGACTTCTCGGACAAGATCATGCGACCAGAGAGATGAGCATGATCCCGAAAAGTCGCAGACTTCTCGGACAAGATCATGCGACCAGAGAGATGAGCATGATCCCGAGAAATTGCAGACTTTTCGGACAAGATCATGCGATAAAAAAAGGAAAACAGAGCGCGATCGATTCAAGCTGAACGGATCGCGTTCTATCCTTCGTCGGCACGCACGCACCCGCCGAAGCGCTGCTTGATGCGCGCCATCAACTGGTCGCGCAGATTGCGGTAGCCGTCCAGGCGTTGGTCGCGACTGCCTTTGATCAGGCTCGGATCGAGAGTCGGCCAGTATTCGACATCGGCCGCCAGCGTGCGCGTGAGTTCGAGTGCGCGATGATGCGCCTCGGGCGAGAGCGTGACGATGAGGTCGAAGTTCAAGCCGTCGAGGTCCTCCAGCTCCTCGAATGTCTTCGGCCGATGCTTGGTAAGATCGATACCGATCTCGCCCATCACGGCGATCGCGAACGGATCGGTCTCGCCCTTGCGGGCGCCCGCCGAACGGGCATAGCTGGTCCGGCCGTACAAATGGCGGAACATTGCCGCGGCCATGGGCGAGCGCACCGTGTTCTGGGCGCAGGCGAACAAAAGCGCCTGGGGGAGCCCAGTGCGGACCGGCCCATTCATGTCGGATCAGCCCTTCCAATGCAGCACGGTGATGAGTGTGAACAGTCGCCGCGCCGTTTCGAAGTCGAGCTCGATCTTGTTCTCGAGGCGCTCCATCAGGAGCTCCGAGCCTTCGTTGTGCAGGCCGCGCCGGCCCATATCGATGGCTTCGATCTGGCTCGGGGGCGCCGTGCGAATCGCTTCGAAATAGCTTTCGCACATCATCAGGTAGTCCTTGACGATCTTGCGGAACGGCGTGAGCGCGAGGTGATGGGCGATGAGCGGCGTATCATCGGCCAGCCGCACGTCGAAGACGAGGCGGCCTGCGGCGAACAACAGGTGCAGGTGATAGGGGCCGCCGTCGTGTCCGATCGGCGCGAACAGGTTGTCCTCGAGCAGATCGTAGATCGCAACGTCCCGCTCATGCTCGACATCGCGGCCGCCGGTTCCGAGCGTATCATCGTCGAGCGTCACGCCGATCAGGCGCTTGGGGGATCGTTCCTGCTCTTGAGAAACCGTCATCACTGATTGGTCCGGATCGCGATCGAACGCGCATGGGCGGCAAGGCCCTCCGCCTCGGCAAGCGCTATCGCGGCCGGGCCGAGTTTGCGCAGCTGCTCCGGTCCGCATTTGAGGATCGAGGTGCGTTTCATGAAATCGAGCACGCCGAGCCCGGAGGAAAAGCGCGCCGAGCGGGCGGTCGGCAGCACATGGTTGGAGCCCGCCACATAGTCGCCGATCGCCTCCGGCGTATGCTGGCCGATAAAGATCGCGCCGGCATGCTGCACCGATTCGGCCAGCCGCTCCGCCTCGCGCGCCGCGATTTCGAGATGCTCGGGCGCGAGCGCGTCGACCAGCGGAACGGCTTCGTCGAGGGCGCGCACGCAGATGATCGCGCCATAGTCGCGCCAGGAGGCGCCGGCGACATCGCTGCGCGGCAGCGTCGCAAGCTGACCGGCGACGGCGCGTTCCACCGCGTCCGCAAGATCGTAGTCGTCGGTGACGAGGATCGACTGCGCGGCGGTATCGTGCTCGGCCTGGGCGAGCAGGTCGGCGGCGATCCAGTCGGGATTGGCTCCGCCATCGGCGATGATCAGCACTTCGGAGGGACCGGCGAGCATGTCGATGCCGACTTTTCCGAAGACGAGCCGCTTCGCCGCCGCCACATAGGCATTGCCGGGACCGACGATCTTGTCGACCGGCGCGATCGTCTCGGTGCCATAGGCGAGCGCCGCCACCGCCTGAGCGCCGCCGACGCGGTAGACCTCATCGACGCCGGCGAGCTGCGCCGCCGCCAGCACCAGCGGATTGAGCACGCCGCCGGGCGCGGGCACCACCATGACCAGCCGGCCGACCCCTGCGACCTTCGCCGGCACGGCGTTCATCAGCACGGAGGAGGGATAGACTGCGGTTCCACCCGGCACATAGAGGCCGGCTGCCGCGACCGGGCGCCAGCGATGGCCGAGCTCGACCCCGATCGGATCGCTGAAGCGCTCGTCGGCGGGACGCTGGCGGCGGTGATAGGCCTCGATCCGGTCGCGTGCGAGGCGCAGCGCTTCAAGCGGCGTCGGGTCGCAGGCATTGATCGCGGCCTCGATCTCGGCCGGCGGAACGCGCAGGTCGTCCGCGGAGAAATCGACCCGGTCGAACTTCCGGGTCAGTTCGACCAGCGCGCGGTCGCCACCGGCGACTACATCGGCGATGATCGCGCGCACCGCCGCCTCGACATCCTGCGACGTCTCGCGCTTGGTCGAAAGAAAAGCGCGAAACCGGTCATCGAAGCCGGTATCGCGCGTGTCCAATCGGATCGGCATGGCCTTCCCGGCACGCAAATCGTAACAACACCCTGGAGCGCGATTCACTCAGGTTGAATCGATCGCGCTCCGTTTCTCTTTGTTTTTTCGCATGATCTTGTCCGAAAAGTCTGCCAACTTTTCGGGATCATGCTCTAGGTCAGAGGACTAAAGGGCGGAGACAACGGGCTGTAAAGGCAAATCGGCCAGTTCTGTCGGCCTAGCGCCCGAACCGCTCCGTCGCGTCGCCAAGCAGGCTATGCGATCGTCAGATCATCGCCATGCGCCGGGCAACAGGGGGTATCCCAGACCGGCCCGAGGTCGGCAAGCTCGGCTTCCAGGCACTCGACATCAAGCTTGAGCTCGGCCCCGCCGGAAAAGACGAACATGATGTTCCCGCCCGGCGGGTCGTTCTCAAGAAACTCGATGGTCAGAAGGTTCAGGACGGCCGCCCGGTCCAGCGCGTCGATGTTCCGGCATTTGCAGGCATGGACCCGCTCGAAGCGCAGGGCGGTGCGGCGGCGCTGGAAATGCGGCGTGCCGCACTGGGCGCATTCCCAATCGAAACGGTTCAGCCCCATGACTAGTCGCTTTTCCCACGGTCGCCAGTGAATGTCGCCAATCTTGACCACCGCGTCCTGGAGATGGGTTGCGACGATTTCAAGATCATCGCGGTCGACTGCAATGAGTTTAAGCGGATCCATGGCCAGCCCTCCTGTTTAGGCCGTAGTTAGGAAGCAGGAAAGCGCCGCACAAGTCTCGATTGCGCGGGCTGCAGGCTCCGGACGGGCCCCGGGATGACCTTAGGTCGCAAAGCGGAAATGCAGCACGTCGCCGTCGGCGACCGTATAATCCTTGCCCTCGAGACGCAGCCGGCCGGCCTCGCGCGCCGGAGCCTCGCCGCCAAGCGACACATAGTCGTCATAGGCGATCGTCTCGGCACGGATGAAGCCGCGCTCGAAGTCGGTATGGATCGCGCCCGCGGCCTGCGGCGCCCTGGTCCCGCGCGTGACCGTCCAGGCGCGCGCCTCCTTGGGCCCCGCGGTGAAGAAGGTGACGAGGTCGAGAAGCTGATAGCCAGCGCGAATGAGCCGGCTCAGGCCGGGCTCTTCAAGACCGATCGCGGCGAGATAGTCCGCCTGCTCCGCCGGCGCAAGCACGGCGATCTCCGCCTCGATCTGCGCCGAGATGACGACGGCACCCGCCCCTTCCGCTTTGGCGCGCGCCTCGACCGCGCGTGAATGTGCATTGCCGCTTGCGGCTGCGGCCTCCTCGACATTGGCGACATAGAGCACCGGCTTTGCGGTGAGCAGACCCAGCAGGCCAAATGCCTTCTCTTCCTCTCGGCTGCGCTCGACAAGGCGCGCCGGCTTGCCCGCGCGCAGCAATGTGAGCGACCGCTTCACGAGGTCGAGCGTTTCCTTCGCCTCCTTGTCGCCGACCTTCGCCTTCTTCTCCAAGAGGTCGAGGCGCCGCTCCAGGCTGTCGAGATCGGCCAGCATCAGCTCGGTCTCGATGGTCTCGATGTCGGCGATCGGATCGATGCGGCCCTCGACATGGGTGACGTCGGCATCGGCGAAACAACGGACGACCTGGGCGACGGCATCGACCTCGCGGATATGGCCCAGGAACTGGTTGCCAAGCCCTTCTCCCTTGGAGGCGCCGCGCACCAGCCCCGCAATGTCGACAAAGGCGAGCCGGGTCGGCACCACCGCCGCGGACTTGGCAAGGCGCGCGAGCGCGTCGAGGCGGGGATCGGGCACCGCCACCTCGCCCACATTCGGCTCGATCGTGCAGAAGGGATAGTTCGCCGCCTGCGCCGCCGCGGTCGCGGTCAGCGCATTGAACAACGTCGACTTGCCGACATTGGGCAGGCCGACAATGCCGCATTTGAAGCCCATGGATTGCTAGAGCGCGATTGCTTCAAGTTGAAACAATCACGCTTCCTTTCTCTTTTTTTGGTCGCATGATCTTACCCGAAAAGTCTGCCAACTGTTCGGGATCACGCTCTAAGGTTGGTTTACAGTTCGGAAAGCGCTTGCGCGGGTGTCGAAACGAAGGGGCTCAGAACCGTGAGCCCGTCGATCTTCAACCCATGCTGCATGTCTTCGGTGAGGAGCAGACGACAGTCGACCGCCAATGCCGATGCGACAATGAGGCAGTCCCACCAGGATAGCCGATACCGTTGCTCGATCGTGAAGGCCTCCCGGGTCACGCTTGCATCCAGCGGCGCGAGGCAATTCGGGATGAAGTCACCAACGAACCGTTGCAGTTCAGCGGGCGGCACATGCGGGAACTTCTGCCGTCCGATCCAATACATCTCATTGAGCACCTGGGGGCTCACTGTCAGGTTCTGCATCTCGATCAGTTGGTCGAGCCACTCCCTCGCGCGCTGGTTTTTCGACGGGTCCCGCCGGTCCATGACGTAAAGCGCGACGTTCGTATCCAGGAAAACCCGGCCGGTCATAGCGTGTCTCGTAGAGCTCGGTGCGGTTTGGAGGCTGGTCTTCAATGGATTGCCAGCCAGGATGGCGTAGCCATGCCCGCAGACCGGCAGAACGATCCTGCCCCGCAAGGCGCTGCTGCTGCGCGATAAGATCGGCGAGATATCGCGACAGGCTCTTGTTCGACTTGGCAGCCTCCACCCGCGCCCAGGTAGCCAGCCCGTCGTCAAGCGTGATGGTGACGTTCTTCATTCTTCGGCACCCAAGTCTTGTGAATGACGGCGTTCCTCCTCCCGCTCGGCATAGATCTCCTCGCGCGAAATCAGACCTTTGCTGGCTCCCGGCAACCCCGGCCCGGTCCAAAACTCCTCCAGTGCCGCAAGAGGATCCGCGGCGGAGCCGCACCGATCCTCGACCAGTTCAGCTACGAATCGCGAGAGGCTCTTCGATTGGCGCGCTGCTTCAACTCGAGCGCGAACGACAAGCTCCTCCGGCAAGGTGATGGTGACGTTCTTCATTGCGTGGGACCGCATAACACCTGGACACAGATTTCGTGTTTCCGTGTTCTCGTGTCAAGTCTGCCAAGCATGGGCATCGAAGCATGGAGCATCAAGGTGGTTTCGCCGCCGATTTCGGCTCTTTTTCCGGGCCGATAAAGCCCTTGGCCTGCAAGGCGAGGTGCACCTTGTTCTGGAAGCGGGCGTCCTCGCCAGCCGCAACCAGGCCGGCATTCTCGGAAATCGTCTCGCAAAGCGCCTCGACCCATTCGCGGTCGGCCTTGGGAAAATCCTGCAGGACATAGAACTCGACGAGTTCACGCACGCCGGGATGACCGACGCCCATGCGCACGCGGCGGAAATCGCTACCGATATGGGCACCGATCGAGCGCAGGCCGTTGTGGCCCGCCGTCCCACCGCCGGCCTTGACGCGCACCTTGGCCGGCGCAAGGTCGATCTCGTCATGGAACACAACGAGATCGCTTGGTTCGAGCTTGTAGAACCGCATGGCCTCGGCGACGGCGCGGCCGGAATCGTTCATATAGGTCTCGGGCTTGAGCAGGAGCACGCGCTCGCCGCCGACAAGGCCTTCGGAGACGAGGCCGTGGAAACGGCGCCGCCAGCGCGCCAAGCCGTGGCGAGCGGCGATCGCATCAACGACCATGTATCCGATATTGTGGCGGTTGCCCGCGTAGCGCGGACCCGGATTGCCGAGCCCGACCAGTAGTCTCATGGTCGATACCGATAAAGCATGATCCCGAAAAGTTGGCAGACTTTTCGGACAAGATCATGCGACCAGACAAAGAAGCAGCATGATCCCGAAAAGTTGGCAGACTTTTCGGACAAGATCATGCGACCAGACAAAGAAGCAGCATGATCCCGAAAAGTAGGCAGACTTTTCGGACAAGATCATGCGGAAAAACAAAGAGAAGAGAGCACGATAGCTCAACCGAACGCAGTCGTGCCCTTAAGAGGGTCTACTCCTCCAGCCTTATTTCTTCTCGGACGCCGCGCCCCCGGCGCCCGCCGCCGCGCCACCCGCAGGCGCGGCCGCACCAGGCGCCGCGGCAGCAGCAGCGGCTGCCTGTGCCCGCATTTCTTCGGCATATCCGGAGGGCGGCACGATGGTAACGAGGGTCGGATTGGCGGGCCCGATCACGCGCACATCGGCCGGCAGCGCGACATCGCTCAGATGCCTCGAATAGCTGATTTCAAGCCCGGCGAGGTCGACATTGATCGCTTCCGGAATGGCCTCGGCCGGGCACTGCATCTCGATCGCATGGGCGACGATATTGGCGGTGCCGCCGCGCTTGATGCCAGGCGATAGCTCGGCATTGCGCAGGCGCACCGGCACCCGCACGCGCACGGTCGCACCCTTGCCGAGCCGCATGAAATCCACATGCAAGGCGCGCTCGCGCAGCGGATCGAGTTGGAAGTCGCGCGGGATCACACGGTGCTTGGCCCCGTCGAGCTCGATCTCGAAAATGCTGGTGAGGAAACGGCCGGCGAAAATCCGCTGGCGCAATTCGTTCTGGTCGACCGAAATGCCGAGCGGAGGCTGGTTGTCGCCATAGATGACGGCGGGCACGCGGCCCTGGCGCCGCTCGGCGCGGGCGGCTCCTTTGCCGGCCTGCGGCCGGGCTGTCGCCTTGAGCTCGTTGACGCTCGCCATTGTTCTTTCCTTCCGGCGCGGCGCGCGCGCATTTGCACAAAATGAAAGACCGCCGCGCCATGAACCGAAATCTGTTTCAAACAGAATTCGCTCTGATCTTCTTTGGTCTCGTTTCTTCTTTGGTCGCGTTTTCTTCAGCGAACCGGCGTCCACTTCGCCTGAAGACGCTTTCTTTGGTCGCGTTTTCTACGGCGAACCGGCGTCCACTTCGCCTGAAAACGCTCATTTGATCGCGTTTTCTGCGGCGAACCGGGGTCCACTTCGCCTGAAAACGCTTTTCTTGATCACGTTTTCTTCAGCGAACCGGCGTCCACTCGGCCCGAAAACGCTCCTGTCGGCACCGTCATTCATCCGGCCAACAGGTCGCGCGCTTATACCAGGATGATCGAAACGATCAAGGAAACCGGCCCATGGCGCCTGAGCGCAGCAAGGCGCCGATCGGAAAACGCCCGCGCCGCACTCACTGCGGCAGCGGCCCGCCCTCCGCTTCCGGCGCGGCGATGCCGAGCTTTTCTTCAATCACGGCAACGCGCGCCTTGAGCTTCTCGTTCTCCTCGCGCGCGAGCTGGGCCATCTCCTTGACCGCCTCGAAGTCCTCGCGCCGCACCACATCCATCTCGCGCAAGACCTTCTCGCCTTGGGTGCGCATGACCGTCTCGACCTCGCGGCGCACCCCTTGCGCGACGCCGGCAGCATCGTTCATCAGTCGCGCCATCTCGTCGAAGATTCTGTTGCTCGTCTGGGCCATCTCTTGCGCTCCTGAACTGGATAATCTCGCTACATATGCGTTTCGCACGTGACAATGGCGATCGAGGCTCGGCCGCGCAAGGCCCGCTGCGCGCACAGCCCGGCGCGATTGATTCAGGGCGACGCCATCGCGCTCTCAAGCATGATCCCGAAAAGTTGGCAGGCTTTTCGGACCAGATCATGCGACCGGACAAAGACGAGCATGATCCCGAAAAGTTGGCAGACTTTTCGGACAAGATCATGCGACCGACAAAGACGAGCATGATCCCGAAAAGTTGGCAGACTTTTCGGACCAGATCATGCGACCGACAAAGACGAGCATGATCCCGAAAAGTTGGCAGGCTTTTCGGACAAGATCATGCGACCGACAAAATGGGAGCGCGATTGATCCAAGGCGACGCAATCGCGCTCTAGTGATGCGGCACCAACGCTTGGGCTCGTCTCATCGTGTTGGTGCCGCATCACAAAGCATCGAATTAGCTAGTGTTCCGGGCTGACGGTCCGGGGGCGGACCGTCAGAGTCGGAACACTAGACCCGGGGAAAACTCCATGCCGCTGCTTGCCTTGCCGTTCCCGGCGATCGATCCGGTGCTGGTAAGCATCGGCCCGTTCGCGATCCGCTGGTATGCGCTCGCCTATATCGCTGGAATCCTGCTCGGCTGGCTCTATGCCCGCCGGCTGATCGCGAACACGCGATTGTGGGGCGGAAAGCCCGCGATGACGGTCGCCGATTACGACGACTTCGTCCTATGGGTGACCATCGGCATCATTCTGGGCGGACGCGCCGGCTATGTCTTGTTCTACAATCCGGCCTATTTCGCCGCCCATCCACTGGAAATCCTGCAGATCTGGAAAGGCGGGATGGCATTCCATGGCGGCTTTCTCGGCTGCGTCCTGGCGACGGCGCTGTTCGCCTGGCACCGCGGCATCTCCTTCCTCTCGCTCGGCGATGTGACCTGTGCGGCCGGGCCGATCGGCCTGTTTCTCGGGCGCCTCGCCAACTTCATCAATGGCGAGTTGTGGGGCCGGCCGACCGACGTGCCCTGGGCGATGGTATTTCCCGGCGCCGGACCGCTGACGCGCCATCCGAGCCAGCTCTATGAGGCGGTGCTCGAAGGCCTTGTGTTGTTCTTCATCCTGGCGCTGATGGTTCGGGCGGGAGCGCTGCAGCGGCCGGGGCTCGTGGTCGGTGCGTTCGCCTGCCTCTACGCGGTATTCCGCTCCATCATCGAAGTGTTTCGCGAGCCAGATCCGCAACTCGGCTTCTTGTGGGGCGGGCTCACCATGGGCATGCTGCTGTCGATTCCATTGTTCATCGCGGGGCTCGCCTTCATCGCCGTCGCCTTGCGGCGGGCCCCGCATCGAGAGGCCTGAGACGAGATCATCGAGAGGCCTGAGACGAGATCGATGTCCCCCCTATCGATGTCCCCCCTTGCAGCCGAACTGCATGCGATCATTGCGGCGAGCGGCCCGATCCCCATCTCGCGCTACATGGAAATCTGTCTCTCCCATCCGATCCACGGCTATTACATGAACCGCGACCCGCTGGGGCGGGCGGGCGATTTCACCACCGCGCCGGAAATCAGCCAGATCTTCGGCGAGCTGATCGGACTGTGGGCGGCAACGGTTTGGCAGCAGATGGAATCGCCGCAGCCGGCACGCCTGATCGAGCTCGGCCCCGGACGCGGCACCATGATGGCGGACGTGCTGCGGGCGGCTTATGCCCTGCCCCCCTTCCGTTCGGCGCTCTGCGTGCATCTGGTTGAAACAAGCCCGGCGCTCGAGCGCGGCCAGCGCGAGCGGCTCGGCGATATCAATGTTCCGATCTCCTGGCATCGCAGTCTCGCCGAGGTTCCGGCGGGGCCGGCGATCATCCTTGCCAACGAGTTCTTCGACGCGCTGCCGATCCATCAGGCCGTCAAACATGCCGACGGCTGGCATGAGCGCCTGATCGACATGGATCCGTCGGGCCGGCTCGCTTTCGCGCTGGCGCCGCAACCTTCGCTGCCGATCGCCGCACGGGTGCCGGCCCATCTCGATGAGGAGGCAGAGCCCGGCGCGATCTTCGAATGGCGGAGCAGCGCCCTTGTCAAAGAGCTGGCGACACGCGTCTGTGACTACGGCGCTGCGCTCGTTATCGACTACGGCCATGCCGATAGCGGATTGGGCGATACGCTGCAGGCGGTCAGCCGCCATCGCTTCGCCGATCCGCTCGCCGCTCCCGGCGAAGCGGACCTCACCGCGCATGTCGATTTCGCCGCCCTGCGCACGGCGGCAGGGCGTGCCGGCGCCAATGTGCATGGGCCGATCGAGCAGAGCGTTTTTCTGCGCCGCCTCGGGATCGAACCGCGCGCCGCCCGGTTGAAAGCGGTGGCGCCGGCGCAAGCCGCGGCGATCGACACCGCGATCGCGCGCCTCACGGGCGCGAGCGCAACCGGCATGGGCACGCTGTTCAAGGTCCTTGCGCTTGGCGACCCGACCCTCGGGCCGCCTCCCGGATTCGATGCATGACCATGTTGCTGCAAGCCCGTTCGCTCGCCGAGCTGCCGGGCGTTCGCCATGCCTTCTTCACACGCGCGGGTGGCGTTTCCGAGGGCGTCTATGCGAGCTTGAATGCCGGCGTCGGCTCGCGTGACGATCCCCGCCTCGTCGCGCAGAACCGCGCCCGCATGGCTGGCGCCCTGGGGCTCGAACCGGAACGCCTCGTCAGCGTCTATCAGGTCCATTCGCCCGATGTCGTCATCGCCGAAGAGCCGTGGCCCGCCGATGCGCGCCCGCGTGCGGATGCGATCGTCACCCGCCGGCAGGGCCTTGCGATCGCTGCCTCGACCGCCGACTGCGGACCGGTGCTCCTCGCCGACACTAGGGCTGGCGTCGTCGGAGCCGCCCATGCCGGCTGGCGCGGGGCGCTCGCGGGCATCACCGACGCCGCGATTGCCGCAATGGAGCAGTTGGGCGCAACGCGTGGGGGCATCATCGCCGCGATCGGCCCGATGATCCGCCAGCCGAGCTATGAGATCGGGCCCGAAGTCACGGCGCAGTTCCTTGCCGAACAACCGGAAAACGCGCAGTTCTTTGTTCCGTCGGCGCGGTCCGGCTTCGCTATGTTCGACCTTGCGGGCTATATCGCGGCACGCCTTGCCCGCGCCGGGGTCACGATCATCGACGATATCGGGGTTTGTACCTATGCCGATACCGATCGATTCTATAGCTATCGGCGCATGACCCATAACGGCGAGCCCGACTACGGGCGCCATCTCAGCGCCATCACGCTAGTGTCCCGACTCTGACGGTCCGACCCCGGACCGTCAGGCCGGAACACTAGCTAATCCGGTGCTTTGTGTTGCGGCACCAACACGACGAGACGAGCTCAAGCGTTGGTGCCGCAACACTTGCCCCAGCGTAACGCTTTCGCTGGACCGGGACGATCCGGACAGGTAGATTTCGACCCGGCTCATGAGGCGGATCAACCCGCCCGCAAGGCCTATTCATAGGCCTATGCACAAGCCGCGGGGGTGTCATGGACGGGGGAGTCGGCCGGCACGCGAGCGCGCCGCGCGCTGGGATGTATGCGCATGGATTTGGCTTGATCGCGGCGGTCGTTCTGGCGCTCGGGAGCGCGGCCTGCAATCCCGCGACCATCCAGACGCCCGTTCTCGCGTCCGGCGCGGCGGGACCGACCGTCGCCTTCGAATCGGTCGATGGTCCGCCGCAATCCATCTACACCAAGCTCGTGCATGGCCTGTCGAAGGAAGCGAAGGCGCAGCGGATCGCCGTGGTGTCGCGCGATGCGCCCGCGCATTATCGCATCCGCATCTACGCGGCGAAAACCGTCTACCCCAAGCGCTCGGTCGTTCACTGGGTGTGGGACGTTTACGACGCCGATCGGCGGCGCGCCCACCGATTCTCCGGCGAGGAGACGGTTAAGGGCGCAGGCCAAAAAACCTGGGCGGCGGTCGACGAACGAATGATCAACAGGATCGCAAGCCGCGGAATGGAACAGCTGGCCGCGTTCCTCCGTTCCTCAAACGGCGCAACAGCGGCGATGCCAGCTCCGCGCGCGCCGGCCCCGCCACTGCCCGCCGAACCCGGCATCGCCGTGGCAACGGCGCGGTAATGGGCTCCGGCGTTATGGCAATGCGCAGCGCGCAATGGCTTCAGTTTGAACCCGCGTTTGTTTCCGCTTTGATTTGCCTCATGATCTTATCCGCAAAGCCGGCCCACTTTTGCAGGTCACGCTTTGGCCGGTTGCTGCGCGAAGGAGCGGTGTCGTCAAAGCCAGGTGCGCTTCGCGTTCGAATCCGGTCGCGGCAACGCGCCGATCATCTGTATCGAACCGATTCACGATCCGGTTCAGAAGGCTCAGGAAATGGCTCGTTCGGCTTGCTAAAATGTGGTCCCGCCTGTTATCAGAACCGCGTCCGGCGAGCGCTGCTCGGATGAGTGTTCAGGAGGGGGGAATGGTCGGCAACAACGGAGCGATCAAGCTCGTCGCCGGCAACTCCAACCCCGGACTGGCCGAAGCCATCGCGGCCTATCTCAAGATGCCGCTCGCGCGCGCCGTGGTACGGCGTTTCGCCGACATGGAGATTTTCGTCGAGATCCTCGACAATGTGCGCGGCACGGACGTTTTTGTGATCCAGTCGACGTCCTACCCGGCCAACGACCATTTGATGGAGCTCTTGATCATCATCGACGCGCTCAGGCGCGCGTCGGCGCGTCGCATCACGGCGGTGCTGCCCTATTTCGGCTATGCACGGCAAGACCGTAAGCCGGGGCCGCGCACGCCGATCTCGGCCAAGCTCGTTGCCAATATGATCACCTATGCCGGCGCCAACCGGGTGCTCACGGTCGATCTCCATGCCGGCCAGATCCAGGGCTTTTTCGACATTCCGACCGACAATCTCTATGCCTCGCCGGTGATGGTGCGCGACATTCGCGAGCGGTTCGATCTGTCGAACATCATGGTGGTCTCGCCTGATGTCGGCGGCGTCGTGCGCGCGCGCGCGCTCGCCAAACGGATCAATGCTCCGCTCGCCATCATCGACAAGCGGCGCGAGCGTGCCGGCGAGTCGGAAGTGATGAATGTGATCGGCGATGTCGATACGCGGCTATGCATCCTGGTCGACGACATCATCGATTCCGGTGGGACGCTGGTCAACGCCGCCGATGCCCTGCTCGAGCAGGGCGCGCAGGCCGTTTATGCCTATATCAGCCACGGCGTCCTTTCCGGCGGCGCGGTCGCCCGTGTCACCGCTTCCCATCTCAAGGAGCTGGTGATCACCGATTCGATCCAGCCGACCGAGGCGGTTCGCGTTGCCGACAACATTCGCGTCCTGTCGATCGCGACCTTGCTCGGCGAAGCGATCGCGCGGACCGCATCGGAACAGTCGGTTTCCACACTGTTCGACTGATCCAAGAGCATCATCGGATCTCTTCAGATGGTCCGTTCGTTCCCGCGCAAGCGGGAACCCGTGATTTCGCTGAGAGAAGAAATGGATTCCCGCTTTCGCGGGAATGAACGGAATTCGGTCAACCGGATCAAAAGAACTGCTACTGTCGGCAATTGCTGCAGAAACCGAATTCTCAGTTAGATGGTCCGTTCGTTCCCGCGCAAGCGGGAACCCAGGGACGTTCAAAGTCCAGATTCCCGCTTTCGCGGGATGAACGCAAGGCGATTCACCCGCGCGGGAAACGGCCCAAGACCAACCTCCTCCCACATAAGGGACGCGAGCCCTTGATGTCACCCGAGCGGAAACGGTGCAAAACCCGGCTTGAGTCAACATGTCGCACAGCTCCATTGTGGACCGAGTCCATGCGAACGTTGCGTAATTCGGCCGAATCTACAATCCCTTGGCTCGGGTGTTTGAGAGAGGAAGGGTCGATCGGCCGGGCCGGTCGGCGCCATGCGGAATTCCGCCTTACGTCGTCTGTGTTCACGTGAGCCTCGATGTTGTGTTGGCGCGGGCGACCGCGCAGGCGTGCACGTTTGGACATTCGACAAGGGGGGAGCGGCATGTCGCTGATCGAATTCCCGGTTCAAAGGGGGGACAATCCGGTCGAGACCGTCGAACACCTCGCAACCTCGCATGGCTGGTCGTTCGCCCGGGCAAGCGAGGACGAGGTCACGCTGTTGATCTCTGGAACCTGGACCGACTATCAGGTCTCGTTCACCTGGATGGGCGAGATCGAAGTGCTGCATCTTGCCTGCGCCTTCGATCTGAAAGTGCCCGAGCGACGGCGCGCGGAGACGACCGAGCTCGCATCAATGGTCAATGAGCAGCTCTGGGTCGGCCATTTCGACGTGTGGGCGAAAGACGGGCTCGTCATGTTTCGCCACGCGCTCGTGCTCGCGGGCGGAACCACCGCTTCCGACGTACAATGCGAGACGCTGCTCATGACCGCGATCGAGGCCTGCGAACGCTATTACCAGGCCTTCCAGTTCGTCCTGTGGGGCGGCAAGACTCCGCGCGAGGCGATCGACACGGCTCTGTTCGAGACAAAGGGCGAGGCGTGAATCAAGACATGCAACGCGGCTTGATTTGATGCCGATTCAGAGTGCATTCCGTTTCCGTCGAAGGGGTGTTGGCTCTGGATCGGATTGCAAGAACACATGAACATCCTGCTTCTCGGCTCTGGCGGACGCGAACACGCGCTCGCCTGGAAGATGGCGGCGAGCCCGCTGCTTGACCGACTCTATTGTGCGCCGGGCAATGCCGGAATCGCGCGCGAGGCGACCTGCGTCGCGCTCGACCATGCCGATCACGCCGCGGTCATATCGTTCTGCAAATCGCATGCGATCGACTTCGTCGTGGTCGGTCCGGAAGCCCCGCTCGTCGCCGGCATCGTCGACGATCTCGAAGCCGCAGGGATAAAGACCTTCGGCCCCGGCAAAGCGGCGGCGCGGCTCGAAGGGTCCAAGGGTTTCACCAAGGAAATCTGCCGCGCCCATGCCATACCGACCGCCGACTTCGAGCGGTTTACCGCCGCGGCACCTGCCAAGGCCCATGCGCGCGCGCGCGGCGCGCCGATCGTCGTCAAGGCGGACGGGCTCGCCACCGGCAAGGGCGTCATCGTCGCGCCGACGATCGAGGCGGCCGATGCTGCAATCGACATGATCCTCGGCGGCGGCCTGGGTGAGGCCGGCACCGAGATCGTGATCGAGGAGTTTCTCGAAGGCGAGGAGGCGTCCTTCTTTGCGCTGTGCGACGGCGAGCACGCATTGCCGCTTGCCTCGGCACAGGACTACAAGCGCGCCTTCGACGGCGACGAAGGGCCGAATACCGGCGGCATGGGCGCCTGCTCGCCCACGCCGGCCATGACCGAGGAGGCGGCCCGGCGAACGATGGCGGAGATCGTCCAGCCGACCTTGCGCGCGATGAAAGCCATGGGAACGCCATTCAAGGGCGTGCTCTATGCCGGGCTGATGATCACACGCGAGGGACCGAAGCTGATCGAATACAATGTCCGGTTCGGCGATCCGGAATGCCAGGTGTTGATGCTGCGCTTGGCCTCCGACCTCGTGCCGGCATTGATGGCCGCCCGTGACGGCGTCCTGAAGGACTTTGACCTGCGCTGGCGGGCGGACGCAGCGATCAGCGTCGTCATGGCAACGAAAGGTTATCCTGGCCCCTATGCCAAGGGTTCGGTGATCGACGGCCTCGATGCGGCCGCCGCGATCGAGGGCGCGGAGGTTTTCCATGCCGGCACCACGCTTGGCGCCGACGGCCAAGTGCATGCGAATGGAGGGCGGGTGCTCAATGTGTCGGCGCTCGGCGCGACGGTCGGCGAGGCGCAGGCGCGCGCTTACGCGGCGATCGATGCGATCCGCTGGCCCGAGGGCTTCTGCCGGCGCGACATTGGCTGGCGCGCGGTGCAGCGCTGAAGCCCGATGTTACCTCTCCCCGCTTGCGGGGAGAGGT
>JANQIP010000088.1 GCA_028282095.1 Xanthobacteraceae bacterium
CGCGCGCAGGCATATATTCGTTCCGGACACCGCGGCGATGGTCCATGGGAAGCACCAGCCGTTGCAGTGAAACATCGGCAGCGTCCACAGATAGGCCGGGTGCCGGGGCATCTGCCAGTCGAGGACATTGGAGACGGCGTTGAGATAGGCGCCGCGGTGGTGATAGACGACGCCCTTGGGGTTACCCGTTGTTCCCGAGGTGTAGTTGAGCGCGATCGCTTGCCACTCGTCGGACGGCGGCTGCCAGGCGAAGTCGGGATCGCCTTCGGCAAGGAGGTCTTCGTAGGTCAGCGTTCCGAGAAGCGCTCCGCCCTCGAATGTGGGATCATCGGCGTCGATCACGAGAGGCGGGGCATCGAGGGATCGCAAGGCGTCGCCGACGACACCGGAGAACTCGCGGTCGACGATCAACGCCTTGGCTTCGCCGTGGCGTAAGACGAACGCGATGGTATCGGCGTCCAACCGCGTGTTGATCGCGTTGAGCACCGCGCCGGCCATGGGCACGCCGAAATGGGCCTCGAACAGCTCCGGCAGGTTCGGCAAAACCACCGAGACCGTATCGCCGTCCCCGATCCCGCGGCGGCGCAAGGCCGAAGCAAGCCGGCGGCATCGCGCATAGGTCTCGGCCCAACTGCGCCGCAAGCTGCCATGAACGACCGCCGTGTGCTGCGGAAAGATCGTCGCCGACCGGACCAGAAATGTCAGCGGCGTGAGCGCCACATAATTGGCGTCGTTCTTATCGAGATCGCGGGCATAGGCATTCTCGTCCCTGGTTGGGGATCTCATTCGATCATCTCCTTGCGCATAGGGCTGCACCAAAAACTCACTAATGCTGAAATTGACCCGGTCGATCAATAATTTGTGGTATTTGCGCCGGCGCGCCAGCCCGCTCGGTTGCGATTCGACCCCAAATAGAATCGGTGCCCGGCGCCCGTTCCGCGATGGCGACCCTTGTGTGGGAAATTCTTAGCAATCTGCATGCGTTTTTTCTGATTGTCATAAAAACGTGCCCCCCGCTTGTATACTGATATGATCGGAGCGGGCATCCCGTTTCGCCCGCCGCCGGGCGGGTTGGAAGACGCGGCTTGTTACCGCCCCGGGAGTGATCGATGCAGAGCCGCGTCCGCGCAAATCCGCCACGCCGACTGGTCGATCTATTTCTTGACCATCCGATCGTGGCCGGCATGCCCCGGCTTGTTCCTGCGTTGAAAGCCTATGGCGGCCTGCGGGTGTCCGACCCGCGTCTGAGCCGCACCGGCGAGACGCTCGGGCGGATCGGGTCGCTCGAAGTCCGCCTCGCGCACCGGGCTGCGGAAATCCGGCGTGCGCAACGCCTGCGCTTCGACGTGTTCTATCAGGAAATGTCGGCGGTTGCCGCCGCTCCGGCCTTGATCGCCCGCCGCGATGTCGATCCTTATGATGCGATTTGCGATCATCTCCTTGTTCTCGATCACGACCGTATCGGGAAGCACCGCGGTCCTGCGGTCGTGGGCACCTACCGGCTTCTACGTCAGGAGATCGCCGAGCGTTGCGGCGGCTTTTACAGCGCCGGCGAGTTCGACATCGCCCCGCTGATCAAGCGTCATCGTGGGCTGCGGTTTCTCGAACTCGGCCGCTCTTGCGTGCTTCCCGCCTATCGAACCAAGCGCACGGTCGAGCTGCTGTGGCACGGCATCTGGACCTATGTGCTGCGCTATAAGATGGACGTGATGCTCGGCTGCGCGAGCCTCGAAGGCACCGATCCCGATGTGCTCGCCGTACCGCTGTCGTTTCTCCACTATTACGCGCGGGCACCGGAGGAATGGCGCGTGCAGGCTTTGCCGAGCCGTTACCGCGCGCTCGATCGCCTGCCGAAGGAGGCGGTCGACCCAAAGGCTGCGCTGCATCGGTTGCCGCCCTTGATCAAAGGCTATTTGCGGCTCGGCGCTTTCGTCGGCGATGGCGCCGTTATCGATCATCAGTTCGGTACCACCGATATCCTGATCATCCTGCCGGTCAGCGCGATCAACATGCGCTATATCGGCCATTTCGGTGCTTCCGCCGAACGCCACGCCGCCTGAGCAATTCACGGCGAAGCGGTTTTCCGTTCAGCGCAAGGGACCGCAGCATGATCCCGAAAAGTCGGCAGACGTTTCGGACAAGATCATGCGACAAAACAAAGAGATGAAGAGCGTGATCGATTCAAACTGATTCAATCACCCTCTGGTCCGTTCGTCCCCGCGCAAGCGGGGACCCAGGATGTTCTGTCAAGACTGGAT
>JANQIP010000090.1 GCA_028282095.1 Xanthobacteraceae bacterium
GAAGCGATCACGCTCTGATTACGCTTTCCGAGTGATTGCTTTGGGCTAGAATCCTATAACCTCCCCCTGAAAGGGGAAGGACGGCGAGCGGCGCAGGCAAGCTTGCGCAGCCCGCGCAGGCTTGGCTGCGTGCTCGTCGGGAGAGGGTCCACAGGACGGCCTCTGTACCGGATGAAGTTGCCCCCTCCCCAACCCTCCCCCAGCCCAAGTCGGGTTTTCCCGACTTGGGCCACTCGAAGCGGAGCCGAACACGGGAACACCCGCGTTCGGCGCGGGGGAGGGAGCAAGAGCTTCAAGCCACGGCACCGTTTGTTACCGAACTAATTCGCCGGAAACAGTAATGACAGGCCGATGCGCATTCTGCTGCTCTGCCATTCTTTCAACAGCCTCACTCAGCGCCTGCATGTGGAACTGCGCGAACGCGGCCATGCAGTCTCGGTCGAGCTCGACATCAATGACGATGTGACCCGCGAGGCGGTGGAGCTGTTCCGGCCCGATCTCGTGATCGCGAGCTTCCTCAAGCGGGCGATCCCGGGCGATGTCTGGCAGCGCGTGCGCTGCCTCATCGTGCATCCCGGCATTCGCGGCGATCGCGGTCCGTCGGCGCTCGACTGGGCGATCCTCGACGGTATGCCGCGTTGGGGCGTGACGCTGATCGAGGCGATCGAGGAGATGGATGCCGGGCCGGTATGGGCCTTTCGCGAATTCCCGATGCGGACCGCTCCCAAGTCGAGCCTCTATCGCAACGAGGTCACAGCGGCGGCGCTTGAATGCGTGCTCGAAGCGATCGCGGCCATCGAGAGCGGCGCAACCGAAGCACCTGTCGCGTCTGCCGGCGGAGTGCCGCCCCCTCCGATGCGGCCATTATGCGGCCGCGCTCATCGCACGCTCGACCTTTCCCGTGATCCGACCGAAAAAGTGCTGCGGGTCGTGCGTTCCGCCGACGGCGATCCGGGTGCCGTCGCGACTCTCTTCGGCCGTGCGGTGCGTGTCTTCGATGCTCATCCTGCGCCCGGCCTTGCCGGCGAGCCCGGAAAAGCGCTCGCGCGATGCGGCCCTGCGATTGCTTTTGCAACGGTCGACGGCGCGGTGTGGATCGGCCATGCGAAAGAGGACGGTCCGCGGCAGTTGAAGCTGCCGGCCGCTACCCTGTTCGCGGCAGAGAGTGCGGCGCTGCCCGAGCGCACAGGCTTCCCCATGATCGATTATCGCGAGCAGGACGGGGCGGGCTTCCTTGCCTTTCCGTTCTACAATGGGGCGATGGGCACGCAGGCCTGTCGCGACCTGCTCGCGGCCTACCGCAACGCGCTGGCGCGGCCGACCCGCGTGCTGGTGCTCACGGGGGGCGAGGATTTCTGGTCGAACGGAATGGACCTTGCGCTGATCGAGGCGGCACACAGTCCGGCCGAAGAGTCCTGGGCCAATATCAATGCGATCGACGATGTCGTGCGCGCGATCATCGAGACGGAGGATCGCCTCACCGTGTCCGTCCTGCGCGGCAATGCCGGGGCCGGCGGGTTCTTTCTCGCGCTTGCCGCCGACGAAGTGTGGATGGGCGGGCACGTCGTTGCCAACCCGCACTACAAGGACATGGGCAATCTCTACGGCTCGGAATACTGCACCTATCTGCTGCCGCACCGGGTCGGGCCGACGAATGCGGAGCGGCTCACAAAGGTTCGCTGGCCGATGGGCATTGCGGAGGCTGAGAGGCTGGGCCTCGTACAATGTCGGCTTCCCGACGGGCACGAAGCCATAGCCGCGGAGATCAGGCAGCGGGCCGTGGCGCTTGCCGGCGCGCCCGATTTTGCTGAACGGCTCGCCGCGAAACAAGCACGGCGCCGCGCGGACGAAGCCGCGCTGCCGCTCTCAGCCTATCGCGATGCGGAGCTTACGCGCATGCGCCGAAATTTTTTCGGCTTCGATCCGAGCTATCACGTCGCCCGCTACAATTTCATCCGCAAGATCGGCAAGTCGCACACGCCGCTCACACTCGCGACCCATCGCTCGCGCCGCGCCTACCGTTAGGGTTCAGAGCATGATCCCTAAAGGTTGACAGACTTTTCGGAGAAGATCATGCGGGACAAAAACCAATGAGAAATTCGGGTGACGGGGATCGAGTGGCCGGATTTGTCCCCTCACCCGGCGCGTATCTCGCTTGGCTCGATACGCGCCGACCTCTCCCCAACGGGGAGAGGTTGAGTTAGGGACTCCGGTGGAAACCGGAGATGAACTCGCCGGCACCTAACTCAAGGAGCAACTGTCGTCTTGTCCGGCCAGCGGCAGAGGTCGTTGATGAGGCAGCGCGGGCAGGCCGGGCGCCGCGCGGTGCAGACATAGCGGCCGTGCAGGATCAGCCAGTGATGCGCATTGTGTCGGTATTCCAACGGAACCACCGTCTCAAGCCGGGTCTCGACGTCGAGCGGGGTTTTTCCCGGCGCGAGGGCCGTGCGGTTGCAGACCCGGAATACATGGGTGTCGACGGCGATGGTATCTTCACCGAAGGCGGTGTTGAGCACGACATTGGCGGTCTTGCGGCCGACGCCCGGCATTTGCTCGAGCGCTTCGCGCGAAGGGGGTACCTTGCCACCATAGTCGGCGATCAATTGCCGCGATAGCGCGATCACGTTCTTGGCCTTGGTGCGATAGAGGCCGATCGTCTTGATCAGCTCCTGAAGCTTTTCCTCGCCGAGCGCCACCATCTTTTGCGGCGTGTCCGCAAGGGCGAACAGCGCTTTGGTCGCCTTGTTGACCCCGGCATCGGTCGCCTGCGCGGAAAGCACCACGGCGACCAGAAGCGTATAGGGATTGACATAGGCAAGCTCGCCTTTTGGGTTCGGATTGGCCTGGCGAAAGCGGCGGAACGCCTCGGCGATCTCGGCCGCGGACCATGGCCGCACCCCGCCGTCTTTGGCCTTGACCTTGGTCTTGGCCGGGGACCTGGCCGTGCCCGGTGGGGCTTTCCCCGCGACATTTGGGACCTTGCGGACCGCCTTTGGCGACATCAGTCTTGATTTCCATCAAAAGAGAATACGGAAGATAGCCTGTGCGTGACGCCTGCGAGCCGACGCTGCTGTCCGCCCATATCACTCCGCACCGGTCCCTTGGCCGCGCGGGCTTTGTCGCCGCCATGCTGGTGTTCGGCGGTGCGAGCACCGTGCTTGGCGTCATGTTTATTGCTGTCGGCGCATGGCCGATCGCCGGCTTCTTAGGGCTGGACGTCGCCCTCGTCTATGTCGCCTTTTGCATCAATTTGCGCCGCGCCGCCGCACACGAGCATGTGCTCGTCACCCCCTCGATGCTCAATGTGCGCCGGATCAGTCACACCGGCCGAATCGCAGAGTTCACGCTCAATCCGCTCCGGGTCAGGTTGCACTGCGAAGTCGACCCCGATTACGGAACCCGCCAGCTCGTCCTGTTGTCCGAGGGAAGGAGCCATCCCATCGCTCAGTTCCTCAGTCCCGACGAGAAGGACAGCTTTGCGGTAGCCCTATTGGCGGCCATCGGCGAGGCCAAGCGCGGTCCGACCCGGACTGTTTTCGACGATTAGATCAGAGCGCGATTGCCTCAAGTTTATTCAATCACGTTCTGTTTCCCTTGTGTGGTCGGATGATTTTGTCCGAAAAGCCTGCCAGTTTTTGCGATCACGCACTAAAGCTCTCTTTTTCCGGACCAATCCGGTTCCCACCCCCCGATCGAAGTCCGAGGGCAAGGCTTTGCCGGAAAATGTTCCGGCTCGGAAATCGGGTGGACGGTCGCGTTCTCCAGGCCTAGACCGGGATCATGACCCTACTGACCGACCTTCACAATCGCTCCGGTCTTTTCAAGGCCGAGCCGTTCCGCTGGGAGGAGCAGTGCTCGCTCGAGCGCGCGGCAGAGGATTACGCCTGCGTGCGCCGTGCGATCACTTATCTTTCCGAGAATTGGCGCGATCAGCCGGATGTCGAGGCGGTTGCCCGCGCGGCCGGGCTATCCTCCGACGGGCTCACGGTTCTATTCCGGCGGTGGGCAGGCATTACGCCGAAGGCCTTTCTGCAAGCGATTACGCTCGACCATGCACGGCGCCTCCTGCGCGAATCGGCGAGCGTGCTCGATGCCGCCTATGAGGTCGGTCTGTCGGGGCCGGGCCGGTTGCACGACCTGTTCGTCACCCACGAGGCGATGTCGCCCGGCGAGTGGAAAGCCGGCGGGGCCGGCCTGAAGCTGCGCTGGGGTTTCCATCCTTGCCCGTTCGGGACCGCGCTCATCATGGCGACCGAGCGGGGGCTCGCCGGGCTTGCCTTTGCCGATCGCGGCGAGGAGCAGGCAACCCTCGACGACATGCAGCGCCGTTGGCCGAACGCGACCTATGTCCGCGATCAGGATGGAACCGGGCCGCTCGCCCGGCGCGTCTTCGACCCTGATTGTTGGCGGCCCGACGAGCCTCTGCGGGTCGTCCTGATCGGTAGCGATTTCGAAGTGCGGATTTGGGAGACCGTATTGAAGGTGCCGCTAGGCCATGTCACCACCTATTCCGACGTGGCGGCAAAAGTCTGCACGACCAAGGCGGCCCGCGCCGTCGGTGCGGCGGTCGGCAAGAATCCGCTTTGCTTTGTGGTGCCGTGCCATCGTGTTATCGGCAAGCGCGGCGACCTTACAGGCTATCATTGGGGTCTTACCCGCAAGCGCGCCATGCTGGGCTGGGAGGCGGGACAAGTCGGCACCGCGGGGTAAGGCGTTTTCCGCTCAACCGGAGTCCGCTTCGCCTGAAAACGCTCTAGTTCGCGGACAAACTGTGTCGTGGCCGAGGAGACTTTTCACCCTCCCCTGAAAGGGGAGGGTCGGATCGCAAAAGCGATCCGGGGAGGGGTCGCAGGCAGCACTCGACCCCCTCCCGGCGAGCACGCAGCCAAGCCTGCGCAGGCTGCGCAAGCTTGCCTGCGCCGCTCGCCGACCTCCCCCTTTCAGGGGGAGGTGATAAGAGGATTTGAGCCCGAAGCAATCACTCGGAACGCGTATCACTCTTTGTTTGGGCGTGATCTCATCCGAAAAGTCTGCAACTTTTCGGGATCACGCTCTAGCGCTGATAAACGTAAGTGCCGGGCGCAGGACACAGCGGCACGAGGCCGCGTTCGGGCGCTCCCAGTGGCGGGGGCGGGACCCGCGCAGGCGTGCTTCGTGCGGCGAGCCATTCAGCCCAGGCCAGCCACCATGACCCATCGGCCGGGGTCGCGCGGGTGAGCCAGGTATCGGCGTCGACATAGCGGTCGCCGGGCCGGCGGATCGCGATGTGGTAGTGCCGCCTGCGGTGACCGGGTTCGGAGACGATTCCCGCATTATGCCCGCCATTCGTGAGCGCGAAGGTGACCTCGTTGTCGGTGAACAGGTGCACCTTGTAGACCGATCGCCAGGGGGCGATGTGATCGGTTTCGGTGCCGACAACGAACATCGGGCTGCGGATATCCTTGAGCGCGATGACGCGGCCCTCCACCGCATAACGGCCCGCGGTCAGCCGGTTCTCCAGGAACAGGCTGCGCAGATATTGCGAGTGCATGCGATAAGGCAGGCGCGTCGGATCGGCGTTCCACGTCGTGAGATCGGTCACCGTGTCGCGCTCGCCGAGCAGGTATTCCCGGATGATCCGCGACCAGATGAGCTCGTTCGCGCGCAGCGCCCGGAAGGCGCCGACCATCTGGCTCGAGTCGAGCACGCCCTGATCCCACATCATGTCTTCGACAAAGGCGATCTGGCTCTCGTCGACAAACAGCATCAACTCGCCGGCCTCGCTGAAATCGGTCTGGGCGGCGAGCAGCGTGTTGGTGCCGATCCGGTCATGGAAGTCGCGCGCCATCGTGGCGGCCGTGATCGCCAGCATAGTCCCGCCAAGGCAATAGCCGCAGGCATGCACCTCCTGGCCAGGCACGATGGCATTGACCGCATCGAGCGCGGCGAGCACGCCCGAGGTCCGGTAGGCGTCGAAGGGAATGTCGCGGTCAGCCGGCGTCGGATTGCGCCATGAGATCATGAACACCGTGAAGCCGCGCTCCACCAGAAAGCGCACCAGCGAGTTTTCCGGGCTCAGATCGAGCACATAGTATTTCATGATCCAGGCGGGAACGATCAGGATCGGCTCGGCGATCACATCAGCCGTCGCCGGGCGGTATTGAATCAGCTCCATGAGCTCGTTGCGGAACACGACCTCGCCCGGTGTGATGGCGATCTCCTTGCCGACCCGGAACTCGCTGCTCGCCGGCGCCGGCTCGCCTGCGAGGATCTGCGCTGCGTCCTCGCCGAAATTGGCCATGCCGCACACGAGATTGCCGCCGGCCTCCTTGACGGTGCGCTCGATGATCACCGGATTGAGCCAGGGTATGTTCGACGGGGACACCACGTCGATCAATTGTCGCGCGATGAATGAGACTCGCATCGCGTTTCTCGGCTTCATGCCGCGGAGCTCGCGGGTCGCGCTGCGCCACCACGCCTCTTGTGCCAAGAACGCCTGCTGCCAGAACACGAAGGGCGGCATCTGCCATGCCGGATCGGCGAAGCGCCGGTCATGCTCCAGTGGCGCGAACGGCAGCGTCGGATTCTGCCCGAGTGCGCTGCACGCGAAAAAATGGGTGAGCCGCGCTGCCGCCCGCCAAGCCGCAAGCGTGAGCTCGACTTGCCGCCCGGGGGCACGGGAAAGCTGCGAAAGCCAATCGGAAGCGGCAGCGAACTGCGTATAGGGTGAAATGCCCAGCGTGAAGCGGGCCGTGATGGCGCGGGCCAGCCGGTCGAGCGTCTCGAATGAGATTGCGTCCGCCGGCTGCTGCGACGGGAGCGAACCGCCGGAGGGCGTCGCCGGCGGCTGCGTCATGCCGATAACGGAAGCAAGGGTGGGAATGCCGAAAACAGACGGAAGGTTGGGAATGCCGAAAACAGACGGAAGGTTGGGGCGATTCACGAGCGTATCCTTTATGGCGCTGCGAAGCATCGCGTGCTTCGCGCGGCTAAAACGCCCCTGCCCCTGTGATTGTTCATGACCGGCGCCGCTCGCGCGGCGGCAACCGGCCAATGCCTATAGAGCCCGACTCCGCGAAATTGCAGGCTTTTCGGGCGAAATCATGCGCAAGACAAAGAGATAAGGATGCGCGATCGATTCAAGGCGAAGCGATCGCGCTTCAGTCCGTCACTGTGCGGCGACTCCCCCGGCCGCTTCCGGGTGCTCTTTGAGGAAATGGCGCAGGACGGCGACCAGCTCGGCGGCGTGCTGTGGACGGCCCTGGTCGAGGGACAGGTGGATATCCTCGATGATCATGGTCCGGATGCGGTCCGCGCCATGTTCCTGGTGAAGCAGATAGCTCGCCATGGCGGTGGCGGGAACCTCACCGATATGTTCATGCTCGCAAATTGCGGCGACTTCCTCAGGATCCAAGCCACACATCGCAATGCAGTCTTCTAGGCTGATCATCGCTGACACCCCGGTTGTCCAATTTTTGGCGCGGCTCTCCCCCCCGTTTGGAGGAGTCGACCTAGTGTTCCGACTCTGACGGTCCGACCCGGACCGTCAGCCCGGAACACTAGCTAATTCGATGCTTTGTGATGCGGCACCAACACATTGAGACGGGCTCAAGCGTTGGTGCCGCATCACTAGGTTTTTATGACAACCATAGCCCCCAAGATTTGACGTATGACAAGGACAGGCGTTTCGCCGCACATCAGGGGACGCAACAGGCAAGCCATTCCGGCGAGCAAGACCCAGCTTGGCGGGCTTTTGCTCGGTCACACCGGCTCACCATCAGCCCGCTCTGCCGGCGGGCCGAACATTAGAGCGATTCCGTTCTGTCAGAGTCTCACAGTCCGCGTGCGAGCAGCACGATGCCGGCAAGCGCGAGGGCGGAACCGCCTGCCTGCGCCAAGCGCGCCGCCGGCCGGCTCGCCAGGCGGTTGTTCGCGCTACCCAGTCCGATACCGGCCAGAATCAGCATCGCGGTCGTGGCAAGGAAGCCCAGTCCATAGCCGAGGCCGGATGCGTCGATCGGCATTTCCGCGCCATGCGCGAACCCATGATAGGCGCCGAACAGCCCAACCAGCACCGCCGCAATGGCAACCGGCAGCCTGACCTGCAGGGCGATCGCAAGGCCGAGCACGATCACCGACGTAGCAATCCCCAGTTCCACCAGCGGCAACGGCGCGCCGCGCATGCCGAGGACGCCGCCGACTGCGGCCAAAACCACGAAGCTTGCCGGGATGAGCCAAAGCGCCCGCCCGCCGAGCAATGCGGCAAACACGCCGACCGCCACTATCGCCAGCACATGATCGAGCCCCGTGATCGGGTGCATCAAGCCGTGAAGGAGGCCATGGGTGCTGCCGACGCCGGTATGGGCGAGTGCCGCGCCCGGGGCGAGAATGCACAGCGTGACAAGAACGAAAAGTGCCCGTTGCATGATAATTTAGCCCTCCCGAGACATCGCTGAGCTTGCCGTCAGTCTGCTGTTTTCCACAAAAACTCATCCTAAGCGACGGCGCCCCTCCGTGCAACGGCGAGCACGGGAAGTCACTCTTGCCACAAAAAGTTCTATTTTTGTTCTTATTCTGACCATCGAACACCGACCTGTGGATAGAAATTTGTGAGTAAGCGGATCATCGGGGACCAAGCGCGATTGCTACAACTGGAGATAACAGTTTCTGGCATCATGTCGGTCAGCAATTGACCTAGGGTTGGGGATGGAGCGCTCGGGCTGAAAGGCCGCGTTTTTCTATTGCTTTGCAACAGAAAATAGGGAGACTCACATGATGCGTCTAAGAGTAGCAAGAGTCGAAGAGGGTCTCCACCCAAGTGAATTGGTAGTTTCTGTACAAACGAAAGATGGCCCTGTTTCTCTAGTTATTGACCCGAGTTCGGTCCTACCGGACAATACGGTAAGTGTAGGATGGCCAGTCGGCCGAGACCAAGATTTCTATCTGGTGGAGTTACCTAGAGAGACATTCCAAGGCACCTCGCGTGTATGGGTTCGCGGTAATGAACTTGAAAATGGTGAAGACAAGCAAGTGGCGGCTGCGGGGTGATTCTCACTGACAGGGAAATCCAGAATTCGCTGGCGGCCGGCCTTTTCGATTTAACTCCGAGGCCGCCTCCCGAAGCTTATTCCTCAACTTCCGTTGACCTTACACTGAGTCCGAAAATCAGGGTTTTCCGCGAGGATGATGTCGCGGGATTGACAAAATCGATAGATCCGACGGTCCCTGGATTTGATATAATAAATCTGATCAAAAAACTAACAGATGTTCAAGAAATACCAACCAGTGGGTATTTGCTACAAAGCCACAAACTCTTACTAGCGTGGACTGCAGAAACAATCGATTTGAAAGATCATTGTAGAATTGGTGCTCGAATCGAGGGGAAAAGTTCTTTAGCTCGTGTTGGACTCGGCGTCCATGTGACGGCTCCGATAATACACACCGGATTTAAGGCCCAGATACAGCTTGAGATTATTAATCACGGGCCGTTGCCGATCTGTTTGAAGGCCGGTATGAGGATATGCCAGTTGATATTCGAGCAAACGCTTGGGATGCCCGACAAAGCCTATAAAGGTCAGTTTCTAGGGCAGACCGCTTCTTGAGCGCCCCCTCATCAAGCGTGTCCACGATATCGCCGGTTTCCCAAAGCCGATGGATTGAGCCAACCGCCAACCTTAAGACCCTGATCCTCTCGATTGCCTTCGATGCAGGAAGCAAAGCGGGGATAGGCCAGCTTTAGACCGGCTCGGGCGTGGCCTCATAGGCCTCGATCGGGGCGCAGGAACAGACGAAATGGCGGTCGCCATAGACCGAATCGACGCGTCCGACCGGCGCCCAGTACTTGTCGAGCCGCCCAACCCCTTGAGGAAAGCACCCCTGCGCGCGCGGATAGGGCCGGGTCCAATGCTCCGTCGCGAGGTCGTGCGCGGTATGGGGCGCGCACCGCAGCGGCGATTGCTCGGCCGTCCACTCACCGTTTTCGACCGCGGCGATCTCGTCCCGGATTGCGATCATCGCCGCGATGAAGCGGTCGAGCTCGCGCTTGCTCTCCGATTCGGTCGGCTCGATCATCAGCGTGCCGGCAACCGGGAAGGACACGGTCGGCGCGTGGAAGCCGTAGTCGATCAGCCTCTTGGCGATGTCGTCGATGGTGATCCCGCAACGGTCCTTCAACGGGCGCGGATCGACGATGCATTCATGGGCGACCCGTCCCTTGGCGTTCTTGAAGAGCACCGGGAAATGCGGTGCGAGCCGGGCGGCGATATAGTTGGCCGAGAGAATGGCGACCTCGGTCGCACGGCGCAGCCCGGCGGCCCCCATCATCAGGATGTAGAGATACGGAATCGGTAGAATCGACGCCGATCCGTAAGCGGCGGCCGACACGGGCCCGACGGGCGCGGTGCCGCCGTCGAGCACCGGATGTCCGGGAAGGAAGGGCGCAAGATGCGCCTTGACGCCGATCGGCCCCATGCCCGGGCCGCCGCCGCCATGCGGAATGCAAAACGTCTTGTGCAGGTTCAGATGGCAGACATCGGCGCCGAAATCGCCAGGCCGGGCAAGGCCGACCTCCGCATTGAGATTGGCGCCGTCGAGATAGACCTGTCCGCCATGGGCATGGACGGCATCGCAAAGCTCGCGGATATGCTCCTCGAACACACCGTGGGTCGAAGGATAGGTGATCATCGCGCCGGCGAGTTCGTCCCCATGCCGCTCCGCCTTTTTCTGCAGGTCGGCAAGATCGACATTGCCCTCCCGGTCGCAGGCAACGACCACGACCTTCAGGCCCGCGATGATGGCGGATGCCGGGTTGGTACCGTGGGCGGAGGAGGGAATGAGGCAGACATTCCGCCGCCCCTCGCCGCGCGAGCGGTGATAGGCGCGGATCGCGAGCAGCCCGGCATACTCGCCCTGCGCACCCGAGTTCGGCTGCAGCGACACCGCGTCGAAGCCGGTGACTTCCGCCAGCATGCGTGCGAGTTCATCGACGAGCACGCGATAGCCGCGCGTCTGTTCGGCCGGTGCGAAGGGATGGAGTCCCGAGAATTCCGGCCATGTGACTGGAATCATCTCGGTCGTGGCATTGAGCTTCATCGTGCATGAGCCGAGCGGGATCATGGCGCGGTCGAGCGCAAGATCGCGGTCGGCAAGCTTGCGCATGTAGCGCAGCATCTCGGTCTCGCACCGATATCGATGGAACACCGGGTGCTGGAGGAAGGTCGTTTCGCGTGACAGTCCCGCCGGCAGGCCGTCAAGCGTTGCGGGCGACACCTCGCCATAGGCGAGCTCGCCGCCGAAGGCACGCCAGACCGCCTCGACCACCGTCTCATCGGTCGTCTCGTCGAGACTGATGCCGAGCGCCGCGGCCGGACCGCTCTCGCCCGGTGCGATCTCGCGCAGATTGATCCGCTCGGCGCGCGCGCGATCGCGGATCTCGGCTGCACGGTCTCCCGCCGCGACCGTGATCGTATCGAAATACGTCGTGTTAAGGACCGAAAAGCCGAGCTTGCGCAGGCCGTTCGCAAGCACGGCGGTGCGCCGGTGGACGCGCCGCGCCGTTGCGGTCAGCCCCTCGGGCCCGTGATAGATCGCATACATGGCGGCGATCACCGCAAGCAGCACCTGCGCGGTACAGATATTGGAGGTCGCCTTTTCGCGCCGGATATGCTGTTCGCGCGTTTGCAAGGCGAGGCGATAGGCCGGATTGCCATGGGCGTCGATCGAGAGGCCCACGATGCGGCCGGGCACGTTGCGCTTGAGCTCGTCGCGCACCGCCATATAGGCGGCGTGCGGACCGCCGAAGCCCATGGGAACACCGAAGCGCTGGGTCGAGCCGATCGCAATGTCGGCCCCGAGTTCCCCGGGCGGGGTCAGCAGCGTGAGCGCGAGCGGATCGGCCGCAACAGTGGCGAGCCCCCCTTTGGCATGCACGGCCGCGATCGCGTCGCGATAATCGCGGATGTGACCGAACGTGTCAGGATACTGGAACAGCGCGCCGAAAATTTCGGCACGGTCGAGATCGCAGGCGGCATCGCCCACGATGAGGTCGATGCCGAGCGGTTCGGCGCGTACGGTCAGCACCGCCAGCGTCTGCGGATGCACATTCCGGTCGACAAAGAAGGCCTGCGCCTTGGATGCTGCCGCCCGGTGCGCAAGCGTCATCGCTTCGGCCGCGGCCGTTGCCTCGTCGAGCAGCGAGGCATTGGCGACCGGCAGCGCGGTCAGGTCCGCGACCATGGTCTGGAAATTCATCAAGGCTTCCAGACGGCCCTGGCTGATCTCCGGCTGATAGGGCGTATAGGCGGTGTACCAGCTCGGGTTTTCCAGGATGTTGCGCTGGATGACGGGCGGCAGGATGGTGCCGTAATAGCCCTGCCCGATCAGCGAGGTGAAGATCTCGTTCTGTCCCGCGAGTTCGCGCATGCGCGCCAGCGCCGCCCGTTCCGACAGAGCAGGGGGGAGCGCCAGCGGTTCCCGCCGGCGGATCGACGACGGAACCACTTCATCCATCAGCGCATCGAGACTGGACGCCCCGACCGCCGTCAGCATGGCGTCGATGTCGTGCGCGTCCGGCCCGATATGCCGGTCCGCAAATGTGGTCTCCGCCGTTTCGTCTTGCGTGCGAAGGTGAGCATTCATGAGGCTTCTCCTCGCTTTGCGGCTGGCGGCGCGTTCGCGCGCAAAGGCGCCGGACGGGGCTTGTTTGGATGGGTGTAGAGACATGATGGTGCGGGCGCGCGATGTCGCGGATCAGCGCGGTCAATAAGAAAGTGCCAATCGTCTAATGCGTCTAATGTAAGCAAAGGCGCCTCCCTGCGGGCGAACTGCCCGCGATGGCGCCCCATCTGTCTTGGTGCCTGAGAACGTTATCCCGTCGGCGGACGCTGAGCGTCACTTTCCAGATTGTTTCCTCTCGACGGTCCTTTTGCCTGAGAGTTTCCGGGGCGGTTGCTCCTTCGGCGTCGGTCCGACCGATCTCTCCCGTCGAGAGAGGACGATATTCTTAGAGCGTGATTGCTTCAGGTTGGATCAATCGCGCTCTCGTTCCCTTTTTCGCATGATCGTGTCCGAAAAGTCTGCAACTTTTCGGGATCGTGCTCCAGTGTTTCAGCCAATGTGGATGTAGCCCTTATGGATGCCGACAAATGCGTGGCGAGTCAACCTTGCGGCAATTCGGCACCCACCTTGCGCACAGTCGTTTCATATCGGTCACATCGGTTCAGCCCGATCACGAAGCGTAAGGCGGGCCAAACCACCCCTGCCCCGCTTGGTCGTGATGCGGCGCCAACGCTTGAGCCCGTCTCATTGTGTTGGTGCCGCATCGCAAAGCATCGAATTAGCTAGTGTTCCTTACCTGACGGTCCGGGGTCGGACCGTCAG
>JANQIP010000107.1 GCA_028282095.1 Xanthobacteraceae bacterium
GCCGCGCATCCAATGCCTCATTCCAAGGGAATCATCCACATGAACGCAATCACACCCCAAACCCATCGCAAAACGACTTTTTCAGCAGCCTGCTAGGAGCAACGTTCGATGAGCAACGACTTGAACCAATCGCCGACCGTGGACGCCGCTGAGATCGCGCGCTTCTCCGCGCTGGCGGAAACCTGGTGGGACCCGCGCGGCGAAATGGCAGTGCTGCACAAATTCAACCCGGTGCGGGTTGCCTATATCCGCGACCGGGTGTGCGTGCATTTCGGCCGCGATCCGAAAAACATCGACTGCCTCGACGGCCTGCGCATGCTGGATATCGGCTGCGCTGGCGGCATCTTGTCCGAGCCGCTGGCGCGGCTGGGCGCCTCGATGCTGGGGGCCGATCCGTCGGCAACCAATGTCGAGGTGGCAAAGCTCCATGCCGCGCAGAGCGGGCTTGTCATCGATTACCGCGCGACGACGGCTGAAGTCCTGAGCGAGGCCGGCGAGCGATTCGACGTCGTGCTCGCCATGGAGGTGGTGGAGCACGTCGCCGACGTCGATCTGTTCCTGCGCAAATGCGCGGACATGGTAAAGCCCGGCGGTCTGATGATTGCGGCCACGCTGAACCGCACCATGAAGAGCTACGCGCTGGCGATCGTCGGTGCCGAATATGTCCTGCGCTGGTTGCCGGTCGGCACCCACCAGTGGGACAAGTTCGTTACGCCCACCGAGCTCGAAACCGGTCTGGAAGCCGCCGGGCTGCGCATAATCGCCGAAGCCGGCGTGACCTACAACCCGTTTGCCGACCGCTGGCAGCTCTCCGACGACACGGATGTGAATTACATGATGGTCGCCGATAAGCCGGCGTCAGGCTGAAATCGATCGCTCGCTATCTGTCTTTATGTTCCCACAAAGCGTTAATCGAAAAGCCTGCACTTTCGGGACCATGCGTCAGCGGCGCCCGCGCCTTGCCGGCCTCGCGGCCACTGAGGGGTCGTAGAAGGTCGAGGTGGTCGGAGTGGTCGCGACGACGCCCGCACGGCTGCGTACGGTGATACGGCCCCGCGGCGCCTGGATCACGCATAGCGGTCTTGGGGCGCAGGTACCGTCGGGCCGGCAGCGCGGATAGCAGTACAGGCCCTGCCGCAGGTAACGGTAATCATAGGGTCCGTAATAGTGGGTAAAGTCACAATAGGGATCGCAGCTCCGTGCCGATTGTGATGCGGCCGGGACCGATCCGCCAAGAACGACAAGCAGGCCGATCACCATCTTCGCGGCAACTTTCGTCATGCGCCTCTCGCTCCCATGCGAATGCGGTGACGGTTGCGAATGCCGTGGCGGCCTAGTGTTTCCTGTTCTGACGGTCGGGTCACGAATCGTCAGCCGGGAACAATAGCGACCAGTGTTCGCCCTTAGAGCATGATGGCGAACAGTCTACCAACTTTTGGGGATCATGCTCTCTTCTTTTCGTTTGGGTGAATGATTTTGTTGGAAAAGTCCGCCAACTTTTCGGGATCCTGCTCCAACGGCGGCGTTGCCACGCGGTCGACGCCCGCCCCGCGGCCCGACACCGTCGCCAACAGCAAGCGCAGATCGCCCAAAAAGGTCGCGTTGCGAGCGTAGATCGCATCGATCTGCGCCAGCCGTTCGGGATCGGACATGTCGACGCCCTGAATCTGGGCGAGGCCTGTAATGCCCGGCCGCACGGCGAACACGCCGAGCCTGCTGCGGGCCTCGATCAGCGCGGTCTGGGTCGGCAGGCAGGGACGCGGACCGACGAGGCTCATGTCGCCGATCAGCACGTTGAAGAGTTGCGGGAACTCGTCGAGCTTCCAGCGCCGCAGGCGGCGGCCGAGTTTCGTCACCGCGGCATGCTGGACCTCGTGGGTCGGACGATGCGTCGTGCCCTGATACATCGTGCGCAGCTTGTAGAGCGTGAACGGTCGCTTGGCGCGGCCCATGCGCGCCTGGGCGAACAGCGGTGAGCCTTGCGAATCCAGCCGAATGGCGAGCATCGCGATCGCCAACACGGGCGACAGGGCCAACAGCCCCAGCAACGACGCCGTGATGTCGAACAGACGTTTCATTGCCGGCCGAATTCCTCACCTCGCATTTCGTGCGCAGGCGCTTTGCCGCCTCAGGTCTTAGTCCTAGACTTTGGCAGACTTCTCGGATGAGATCATGCGATAAAACAAACAGAGCGCGATGGGTTCAACCTGAACGAATCGCGCTCTCAGAGTGCGATCCATTTAGGTTGAATCGATCGCGCTCTCTTTCTCTCCGTTTTGCCGCATGAT
Organism: Xanthobacteraceae bacterium; assembly: GCA_028282095.1. Taxonomy (GTDB): domain Bacteria; phylum Pseudomonadota; class Alphaproteobacteria; order Rhizobiales; family Xanthobacteraceae; genus Rhodoplanes. Next base: position 2,289 of record JANQIP010000107.1, read on the forward strand.
CTTGTCCGAAAAGTCTGCAACTTTTCGGGATCATGCTCTAGGTCCTGATTGGGAACTCGTTGGGCAAGAAAGCACGGCACCGTGAAAAAGAAGCGAATTCCAATTCCACCGGAACGCAATTCGCTCTAATAAGACCAGTCTGAAAGAAACGACCTAAGCGGGCGTGGCGGAACTGGTAGACGCGCTGGACTCAAAATCCAGTTCTGGTGACAGAGTGTCGGTTCGACTCCGACCGCCCGCACCACGCCCGCGTCTCCCGCACCACGCCCGCGTCTAATGTCGCAAGTAGGCGAGCCAAGTACGATCCGCGACGCCGGGATCAGCCAGAGCGAAAATCGGTTTCAAACAAATACAGCTCTCGTCAGAAGGTCACGCTGTGGCAATTGCCGAGCGCGTGGCTGCCTTTGGCTTGCGCAGTGCGATGGCTTCAGGGGGAACCGATCGCGCTTTCGATCCGAAAAGCCTGCCAACTTTCCGGGATCATGTTCCAGCCTCGTCTTCATTCGGCGCGGTCGTTCCGCAAATGCGCGGAGTCGTGGTGGTGCTCGTCCTCGGAATGGTGATGCGCGTGACCGTCGCCATGGTCGCAGCCGCAGACCGCTCCGGCAGGCGCCTCGTCAAGCGTTGTTGTTGGGCACTCCAGATAGCCTTTCACGGCTTCCGCCGGATCGGTGATCTCCGTGATCGCCGCAATGATCCCGCGGCTCGCCATGCGAAAGAAGAATCCCTCGCCGAAACTCTTCGAAAGGACGACATCGACGTCGTCGACGGGATGCGGCCCGGAACTGGGGAAGTCGTGCATGGTCAATTGCGGCGGCAAATAGAGCCGCTCGACCTCGACAGGATCGGCACCCGGCTGCACGTCATAGATCAGGAATCGCCGCGCGCGGCCGGCGTGTCCGGTCACGGTTTGGAAGTCCTGCGTCGTCACCGCGATTCTCATGATTGTGCGTCCCCATGATTGCCTTGCATCGACAAACAATGCGCGCGTGCAAAGATTGGTCTCAATAAACAGGTATTCTTGAAACCTGTTTTGAGGATTGGTACACCTCATGCCGGTTTCTGGCAAGGGAGATCCGCCGGTGCGGATGACGCAATTCTCCAATTTTGCGATCCGGGCGTTGATGTATGCCGGACTGAACGGACATCGCCCCTGCGCCGTGCCGGAGATGGCGAGGGCCTACGGCATCTCCTACGATCATCTGAAAAAGGCGGCGACTGAGCTTTGCCGGCTTGGCTATTTCGAAACCGTGCGCGGCCGCGCCGGCGGTTTCCGGTTGGCGAAACGTCCTGAGGACATTCGTATCGGGGAGGTGATCCGTCGGACGGAGGGGGATGTGATCCTGGTCGAGTGCTTCGATCCGGCCACCAATACCTGTCCGCTGCTTGCCGCCTGTCCGTTGCGAGTGGCGCTAGAGGAGGCGCTGGCGGCGTTCTTCGCTACGCTCGACCGCTACACGCTTGCCGACTTCATCCGTCGGCCCGAGCAGCTCTCGCCGTTGCTTGGCCTCGACGACAATGGCGCAGCCGAAATTCTGACCGGCGCCGCTTGCCCGAGAACGTAAGCCCCGCCGCCGCACGTAATCGACATCGGATCAATGTCCGGCACGCCCGGTCTATCGGCGACGGCGGCTGTCGCTTTCAGCAGGACTTTTGCGTCACCGGTGCTGCCGCGCAGCAGGCTTACCTGCTCAAGGAACGGTGTGCATTCGTTCCTGCTGCCATCAGTGGCGAACACCATGAGAAAAGGGCGGCCTTCTCGGGCCGCCCTTTGACACTGTTTCCAACGGATCAGTTTGGTGACGAACTAACGCGCGATTGCTTCTCCTTGAATCAATCGCGCTCTGTTTCTCTTTGGTTTGTCGCGTGATCTTGTCCGAAAAGTCTGCAACTTTTCGGGATCACGCTCTATGCGGCGGCGGCGCCCGGCGCAAGGTCGAAGCGATCGGCATTCATCACCTTGTTCCAGGCTTTCACAAAGTCGCGCACGAATTTCTGCTGCGCGTCGCCGGCGCCATAGACTTCGGCAATGGCGCGTAGCTGCGAGTGCGAACCGAAGATGAGGTCGACGCGGGTGGCGGTCCACTTCACTTCGCCGCTCTTGCGGTCGCGTATCTCGAACGCCTCTTCGGCCTCCGAAGTCGGCTTCCACGTATTGCCCATGTCGAGCAGGTTCACGAAGAAGTCGTTGGTGAGCGCCTCCGGCCGCTTCGTGAAGACGCCGTGCTGCGACTGCCCGTGGTTTGCGTTCAGCATCCGCATGCCGCCAATCAGCACCGTCATCTCCGGTGCGGTCAGCGTCAAGAGTTGTGCCTTGTCGACCAGAAGCTCCTCTGCCGATACGCTGAATTTGGACTTGAGGTAGTTGCGGAACCCGTCTGCGACCGGTTCAAGTACGGCAAAGGAGTCCACATCGGTCTGCTCTTGCGAAGCGTCCGTGCGCCCCGGCGCGAAGGGAACCTGCACATCGTGGCCGGCGTTTTTCGTCGCCTTCTCGATGGCGGCGCAACCGCCGAGAACGATCAGGTCGGCAAGCGACACCTTCTTCCCGCCGGACTGCGCCGCGTTGAACTGCTTCTGGATCCCCTCAAGGGTGCTGAGCACCTTTGCCAGTCGGGCAGGCTGGTTGACCTCCCAGTCCTTCTGCGGCGCGAGTCGGATGCGCGCCCCGTTTGCCCCACCGCGTTTGTCGGAGCCGCGGAAGGTGGCCGCCGAGGCCCAGGCGGTCGAGACCAGCTCGGAGATCGACAGGCTTGACGCGAGGATCTTGGCCTTGAGGTCTGCGATGTCCTTGGCATCGATCAGCTTGTGATCGACTGCGGGGACGGGATCCTGCCATAGCAGCTCCTCTGCGGGCACCTCCGGGCCGAGATAGCGCGAACGCGGGCCCATGTCGCGGTGGGTCAGCTTGAACCAGGCCCGGGCAAAGGCATCCGCGAGCTCGTCGGGGTTCGCGTGGTAGCGCCGCGAAATCGGCTCATAGAGCGGGTCCATCCGCATCGCCATGTCCGCGGTGGTCATCATGGTCGGGACCCGCTTTGCGGGATCGTCGGCGGCTGGCGCGAGATCCTCTGGCGCCGGGTTCTTGGGCTGCCACTGCCAGGCGCCGGCCGGGCTCTTTATCAGCTCCCACTCATAACCGAACAGCATGTGGAAATAGCCATTGTCCCATTTGGTCGGGTTCGGCGTCCACGCGCCTTCCAGGCCGCTACCGATCGCATCGCCGCCTTTGCCGCTGCCGAAGCTGCTCTTCCAGCCGAGGCCCTGCTCATCGATGTCGGCACCCTCGGGTTCGGCACCGACCAGCGCCGCGTCGCCCGCGCCATGACATTTGCCGAAGGTGTGACCGCCGGCCGTGAGCGCGACGGTCTCCTCGTCATTCATCGCCATGCGCGCGAAGGTCTCGCGAATGTCGCGGCCCGACCTGACCGGATCGGGTTCGCCATTCGGGCCTTCCGGATTCACATAGATCAGGCCCATCTGCACGGCGGCGAGAGGGTTTTCGAGTTGCCGGTCGCCCGAATAGCGCTTGTCGCCAAGCCAGGTATCCTCGTCGCCCCAGTAGACGTCTTCCTCGGGCTCCCAAGTATCCTCGCGCCCGCCGCCGAAGCCGAAGGTCTTGCCGCCCATCGACTCGATGGCGCAGTTGCCGGCGAGGATCATCAGGTCGGCCCACGAAATCTTGTCGCCGTATTTCTGCTTGATCGGCCACAGCAGCCGGCGCGCTTTGTCGAGGTTCACATTGTCGGGCCAGCTATTGAGCGGGGCGAAGCGCTGCTGGCCGGCTCCGGCGCCGCCGCGCCCATCGCCGATGCGGTAGGTGCCGGCGCTGTGCCATGCCATCCGGATGAAAAGCCCGCCATAGTGACCATAGTCGGCCGGCCACCAGTCCTGCGAGTCGGTCATCAGCGCATGGAGGTCCTGCTTGATCGCCTTCAGGTCGAGCTTCTTGAACTCCTCCGCATAGTTGAATCCGTCGCCCATCGGATTGGACAAGGACGAGTTCTGGGCAAGGATTTTCAGGTTCAACTGGTTCGGCCACCAGTCGCGGTTTGATCTCGCTCCGACATTCGTGTGAATAACCGGGCATTTGTCAGTCTTCGCGTCCATCTTCGCCTCCGATTATATTCAATAATTTGCTTCGATTCTGCTCAGTGTTGAGCTGGTTTGACTTCCGGGAGCCTTCGCCACCCAGGTTCCGTTTGACTTCTTCGGTGTAGAGCTTGCGTGCGACACCGCACTGTCGCGTTCCGCGCTGGTGATGCGGCACCAACGCTTGAGCTCGCCTCATTGGGTTGGTGCCGCATCACAGAGCATTGGGTTAGCTAGTGTTCCGGGCTGACGGTCCGGAATCGGACCGTCAAAGAAGGACACACTCGCCGGGCCGCGTTCGCCGGTCACCTTCGAGGGGCGGGCCATCGTCGGCGCCTTGGCGCCGGGCTGCCGTCAGGCCGTGATCGCGAGAACGGGGCCATCCGCCATCGTGAAGCTCCTGCGCCCATTATTCACTGGTGCGTCCGGTTCAAAATCCAAACGCTGGCCCCAACATGCTATGTTCTTTTGATCAGGTCTAATCGGATTGAATCTGCTTTGCGATCAAATTATCTTATTCTAATGATCACCTTGAAACAGCTCCGATATTTCTCGGCATTGGCCCGTTGCCGGCATTTCGGGCGGGCGGCGAGCGAATGCGCGATCAGCCAGCCGGCGCTTTCGATGCAGATTCGCGACCTGGAGCGCACGCTCGACGTCGATCTCGTCGAACGGCGACCGGGCGAAGTGACGCTCACGCCCATCGGCCTCGACGTCGCGCGATTGGCCGAGCAGGTGCTCGCCTCGGCGCGCGACCTCGTCGATTTCGCCCGCCACCACGGGCGCACGATGTCGGGCCGGCTCCAGCTCGGCGTGATCCCGACACTGGCGCCCTATGTGCTGCCGAAGATTCTTCCCGCGCTGCAACGGCGCTATCCGCAATTGCGGATCGAGCTGCGCGAGACCCAGACCCAGTTCCTGCTCGAGGAGCTGGCGCGCGGCGCGCTCGATGCGTTGATGCTGGCGCTTCCGCTCGATCAGCCGGAGATCGAGACCATCGGCTTGTTCGACGATCCTTTCGTGCTGGCCGTGAACGCCGCCGACCCGCGCGCGACGGCGGTCGAGGTCGATGCCCGCACGATCGAAAGCGAGGCGCTCATTCTCCTGGAGGAAGGGCACTGCCTGCGCGACCAGGCGCTCGCCTATTGCGCGGGGGCACGGCGCGACCAGGCGATGGGTCTCGGCGCCACCAGCCTTGCCACGGTGGTGCAGATGGTCGCCAACGGATATGGCGTCACTTTGTTGCCGCAGGTTGCAGCCGAAGTCGAGGCGCGCGATCCGCGCATCAAGCTCCTGCGCTTCGCGCCGCCCGAACCCGGCCGCGCCGTCGGGCTAGCCTTCCGCCGCACCTCGCCGCGCAAGGCGGATTTCTCGGCGCTTGCCACGCTCATCAAGCAGACGCTCGGTATCGAGCCGAACGCGGCTGCAAAGGAGTTTGCCTCGCATAGATCCGACTGAAGCTGATCGCGAAGGCAGCGGCCCATACGCACGTCGGGCAGAGTTTTCGGCGCTCGGATTGATTCGATTCGTATAGCGCGTCCCGCAATAGCGGAATTGCGTGTGTCTTCGCTCTTGAAGGCCGGGGCGCTTAGTGAGTCAGCACGTGCGCTTCTACCCGCTCGAGATGCACCGCCTCGCGTGCCGTCCGGTGGTCGAGAAAATGGCGGACCGTCAGCGCGACCGCACTCTCGATTGGCAGCCAGGCGAGCGCATAGGCCCAGATCGCGAGTGCATAGGTCCAGCCGATGGGTGTAACGAACAGCCCGTAGACCGCAATCAGCGTGCCGAGGATCTGCGTTGCTTCGCAGGTGAAGAACAGGCGCCCGGCCGGCCAGGGTTTTGAGAAGAACCAGCGCTGGTTCCGCGTGACATAGATCGTCAGATGCCCTGCCACCAGCAGCTTCAAAAACACCATTGTTTGAATCGTCTCGCGCGGCAACTGCAGGACCGCGTCGAGATACCAGAACAGAAGGAAGGTCTCGCCGACGCCCATGAGTCCGAGGCAGGTTGCGATCGTGAGCACGCGGCGCATGTCCCAGCGCACCGGCATTTCGGGGACTCTCGTGTTGTCATAGGCGATCATCATGATCGGAAAGTCGTTCAGCACCGCCAGAAGAACGATCATGATCGCGGTGACGGGATAGAAATCGAAGATCAGGATCGCCAGCGTCATGAAAATCAGAACGCGGATCGTCTCCGCGATCCGGAAGGTGGCGTAGCTGGTCATGCGCTCGAAGATCCGCCTAGCCTCCTCGATCGCGGACGCAATGACGGAGAGCCCCTGGCCGGTCAGCACGACGTCGGCGGCGGCACGGGCGGCGTCGGTGGCGCCGCTAACGGCAATCCCGGCATCGGCCTGTTTCAGCGCGGGCGCATCGTTCACGCCGTCGCCCGTCATGGCGACGATGTGGTCGCGGCCCTGCAGGGCCTTGACGATCTTGAACTTATGCTCGGGCAGCACGCGCGCGACGCCGTCGGCCTGTTCGATCCGCTCGCCGACGTCTTGCGCCGAGGCGCCATCGAAAATCTGTTCGGCCGACTCGATGTTGGACCCAAGGCCGAGCTTGCCCGCGATCTGCCGCGCGATCGCCTCATGATCCCCGGTGATCATCTTGATCGAGAGGCCCATTTTCTTCGTCGTGGCGATCGTTGCGGCGGCGTCGTCACGCGGCGGATCGAAAATCGGGATCAGGCCGAGAAACCGCCATGCCGCGTCGCCGTCCTTCTGCGCGACGCCAAGCGCGCGGTAGCCGTCCTTGGCGAGCGTGTCGACCTCGCCCTCGATCCGCTTCCTGTCCGCCGCATCCGGCTTAACCAGATCGAGGATGACCTGGGGCGCGCCCTTGCTGAACAGCGTCACCCGTCCGTCCTTCGTCGCCTTCGCTTGCGTGCGCTTTGAGACCGGATCGAATGGCGTAAAGTGGGCGATCTTGAAGCCGGCATTGCCGGCATCCGCGCCGGCGGCGGCGAAAACCGCCTTGTCGATGGCATCGGGGTCATCGGGATTGCTCGACAGTCGCGCCGCGAGCATCAGGTCGGCGGGCGCGACGCCGGGGACGGGCCGGACGTCGGCAACGGTCAGCTCGTTGCGCGTCAGCGTGCCGGTCTTGTCGGCGCAGAGTATGTCGACACCGGCCATTTCCTCGATCGAGACAAGGCGCGAGACGATCGCCTTCATCTGCGCGAGGCGTTCGGCGCCGACGGCCATGGTGACCGACAGCACCGTCGGGAGCGCCACGGGGATCGCGGCAACCGTCAGGATCAGGCAGAACTGGACCGTCTCCCAGAACGGCGTCTGCCGGAACAAGGCGGCGATGAGGATCACGGCGACGAGCGCAACCGTCGCCAGGATGAGAAAGTTGCCGATGCTGAGCACGGCGCGCTGGAAATGCGACCGAGAGCCGGCGGCCTGGACCAATTGCGCGGTCTTGCCGAAAAATGTTCTCGCGCCGGTCGCCGTGACGATGCCGGTCATCTCGCCGAGCTTGATGACCGAGCCTGAATAGGCGAGGTCGCCAAGCTTCTTGTCGACCGGAAGGGATTCGCCGGTGAGCGCCGATTCGTCGGCGCTCAGATAGTCGCCCTTGACGAGCCGCACATCCGCGGGCGTGATGTTGCCAATCCGCAGGAGGATCACATCTCCCGGCACGAGCGCGCTCGCCGGAAGGGTCTGCCACGCCCCGCCGCGCAGGACGCGAGCCGTAAGGGCAAGGCGTTTCTTCAAGGCCTCGATCGCATTGCCGGCCTTGTTTTCCTGCCAGAAATCGACCCCGGCATTGACCAGCAGCATGGTCATGATGATGGCGAAATCGGCCCAGTCGCCGAGCACCGCCGACAGGATCGCCGCCGCCTCGATCATCCACGGGATCGGGCCCCAGAAATAGCGCGCCAGCCGTTGGAGCGCGCTTGTCTTCGTCTCGGGCAGGGCGTTCGGGCCGTATGTTTTCTGCAGTTCGGTTGCGGCCTCACGAGAAAGCCCGGTGCTGACATCCGTGTTCGGCGTTGCCGCCGCGTCCGCTGCGGCTGTGTTTGCGACACCCGTCTTAGCGATCTCGCCTGCGGCCGACGGGTTGGTCATCGCGATGCCTCTGCCTTTGCGATCCAGTGATTCGGCACCAACGCTTGAGCTTGCCTCAATGCGTTGGTGCCGCATCACAAAAGCACCGGTTGAGCTAGTGTTCCTTAACCGACGGTTGGTGATCGGACCGTCAGGTAAGGAACACTGAGCGTGATCGCGAAAAGTCTACAACCTTTGAGGATCACGCCCTACAGATCAAGCTTGGACGGCGCCTCGCCCGAGAGCGGATTGCTCGGGTCGAAGCCATAGGTCAGCGTCTCGAAGCGGAGCGCCCGCGCATCGATCATCAAGAGCCGGCCGACCAGCCCTTCGCCGAAGCCGACAATCTCCCTGATGACTTCCAGCGCGAGGAGCGAGCCGATCACGCCGGTGAAAGCCCCGAGAATGCCCGCCTCGGCACAGACGGGAACCGTGCCTTCCGGCGGGGGCGTGGGAAAGAGGCAGCGATAGGTCGGGTTCGGCCGGCCGTCGGGGCCGCGCTCGTGGGCGCGGATCGTGGTCAATGTGCCGTCGAAAATACCGACGGCGCCGGTGACCAGCGGCTTCTTGGCGAAATAGCACGCATCCGACACGAGATAGCGCGTGGCAAAATTGTCCGACCCGTCGGCGACGAGATCGTAACGCGCGATCAGCGCAAGCGCGTTCTCGGGCGTGAGCCGCAATCCGTGCGGCTCGACCGTGACATGGGGGTTGAGCCGCGCGATCGCGCGCGCCGCGCTGTCCACCTTGGGCCGGCCGATGTCAGTCGTCGCATGGATCACCTGGCGCTGCAGGTTCGACAAGGAGACCGCATCATCGTCGACGATGCCGAGCGTGCCGACGCCGGCGGCCGCAAGGTAAAGGAGCGCCGGTGCCCCGAGACCTCCCGCGCCGATTACAAGCACGCGCGCGCGCTTCAGTGCGGCCTGGCCAGGGCCGCCGACCTCGTGAAGCACAATATGGCGGGCATAACGTTCGAGTTCGTCTGCGGTGAGCATGGTCGCCATGTGGGCAGGACGGTCCGGTTCGGCTAGAGTGCCGGCGCCGGCTCGGTTGTGCGAGTCGGGCGGCCTGTCCGATTTGTTGTGTTGGCGTTGAAGCCTTGAAGGCATCGGTTCTGCCGGCGGGCAGCACTGGTGTTCGGGTGACGGCCGTCGGAAACGGCCAATGGTCTGTCGGAGGTTGGGATGCGGTTTGGCGGTGCCATGCTTCTCATCGTCGGCATGCTCGCGTCGTGCGCGGACGCCGCTGCGCGGACGCTCACGCCGCCTGCGACCTCAGGATCTTTCCACGACCTCGGAACCCGTTCGGCAGTGCCGCCAAGCGCCCCACGATATGCGCAGCGCCAATACCAATACTACTACGGCCGAGACGGGAGGCGCTATCGGCGGCAACAACCCACCCGGCGCGCCAGAGAGCCCGCGTCCCGCGCGCCGCAGGGCGTCTATGCCGCCATGCCCGTGGAGGAGCGCATCGCCATCCAAACCGACCTCGTCTGGACCGGCGAGCATTACGGGGTGGCGAACGGCAAGTTCGACAAGCGCGCGATCGCGGCGGTCAAGGCCTTTCAGAAGCGCTACGGCCGCAAGCAGACCGGCATCCTCAATCCGGACGAACGGCAGAAGCTGGCACAAGAGGCACAAGCGCGCCAGCGGCGGGTTGTGTGGCGCATGGTCGAGGACCACAGGACCGGGGTACGGCTTGGTATCCCGACCAAGCTCGTCTCGGCCAAGAAGACGACCGAGGCCGGCAGCCGCTGGCAGTCCCGCCGCGGCGTCATCAGGATCGAGACCTTCCGCATCGATGAGCCGGGCGCGAGCCTTGCGACGAGCTATGCGCGGGAAAGAAAGAACCCGCCACAGCGCAAGATCCACTATGCGGCAAAGCGCAAGGACTTCTTCGTCATTTCCGGGCTGCAGAACCTCAAGAAGTTCTATGTCCGCGTGCATGAGAAGGACAACGAGCTGCGCGGCATGACCGTGCTTTACGATCAGCAGATGGACGGGATCATGGACCCGGTCGCACTCGCGATGGCGCACACCTTCGAGCCGTTCCCGGATGATCTCGATCCGCAGGTCGCATATGCGAGCGGATTCGTGGCGAGCGCGGCCGGCGACATCGTGACCGACGCGCAGGTGGTCGCAGAATGCAAGTCGCTCGTGATTCCCGGCCGCGGCCATGCGGAGAAGCTCGCAGAAGAAGATGGCGTTGCGCTGCTGCGCGTCTATGGCGCGCGCAAGCTCACGCCGCTGCCGCTTGCGGGCGAAGCAAAGCGCAGCGGCGAGGCGGTGCTGGTCGGCGTGCCGGACCCGCAGACGCAGGAAGGCGGCAAGGCTGTGTCGACAGTGACGGCGCGGCTTGCCCCGCGCGCCGGTGGTGTTTCGCTTTCGCCGCGGCCCGCCGCGGGGTTTTCGGGCGCCGCTGCGCTCGACCCGGACGGACGGGTAATCGGCCTCGTCGCCGCGCAAGCGCAGAGGGCGGCGAGCGCGGCGCGCCGCACGCCGGTGCGCGGCCGCGCAGCCGAGCTGATCCCGGCCGCGGCGATCAGGTCTTTGCTCGTCAAGCATGAAGTTGCTGAAGCCCGCGGGCGCGCCAGCCTCGATGCAGCCAAGGCTGGCGTCGTGCGCGTGATCTGCGTGCGCGGTTAAGCCCAACCATAGCCCGCCGCGACGGAGCGGTAACCAAATGCGAGCCGGCCCGTGAAACCCGGGCGAACTCGTGCTACAGCCGATCGGCGTTGGAGCGCGATTCATCCAGCACGAACCAATCGCGCTCTATCTTCCTTTGTCTTGTCGCATGATCTTGTCCGAAAACCTGTAAAGTCTCAGGATCATGCTCCAAAACCTCCTCCGGACCTACGCATGTCGAAGGCGATGATCAGCGCGGAAGACCGCCGGGCGGAATCGCTTCTCGCCGCCTATGAGCAGGCGGGCTACGAACGTGTGCGCCTGGCTATCCTGCAGCCGGCCGAACCGTTCCTCGCGCTTTCGGGCGAAGACATCCGCCGGCGCATGTATCGCGTCAATGATGCGGCAGGCCGCGAAGTCTGCCTGCGACCCGACCTGACCATACCGGTCGCGCTCGACTATCTGGCTTCGGGGGCGAGCGGCCGGCGGGCGAGCTTGTCCTATCTCGGTCCGGTGTTCCGCCAGCGGGTCGAGGGTGCGGATGAGTTCCTTCAGGCGGGCATCGAATCGTTCGGGCGTGGCGACAAGGCGGCGGCCGATGCCGAGATGCTCTCGCTCGCGCTTGCGGCGACCACCCATTACGGGCTCGCCGAGCCCGAAATCAGAATGGGCGATGTCGGGCTGTTCGTAGCACTGATCGGCGCGCTTGGCCTGCCCCCGGCATGGACGCGGCGACTGGTCAAGGACTTCAACCGCAAGGCCCTGCTGGTGCATGACCTCGACCGCCTCGCCCTTGCCGGAACGAACGGGCGCCCGGAATACCAGGGCGTGCTCGCCGCGCTCGCGAACTCCGATCCCAAGGCCGCGCGCGCCCTCGTTGCCGATCTGTTGTCGATCGCCGGCATCAGCACTGTTGGCGGCCGCTCGGTGGACGAGATCGCCGATCGCTTTCTAGAGCAGGCCGAGCTTGGCGCGAGCGCCGCGCTTCCGGCCGAGATGCGCACTGTGATCGAACGTTTTCTTACCGTTGCCGGCGATCCGGACTCGGCGGCAGCAGCGCTGTGGAAGCTTGCGCAGGACGCCGATATCGACCTTTCCCCGGCGCTCGACCTGTTCGAGAGCCGCACCGGCCTGTTCGCTGCGCAAGGCATCGATACGAGACGGATCCGGTTCGCGACCGCATTCGGCCGCGGCCTCGATTACTACGCCGGCTTTGTCTTCGAGCTGTATGATCCGCGGGGCCGCGTCGAGGGCCAGCTCGTTGCCGGCGGACGCTATGACGGGCTGTTCCCCCGGCTGGGCTGCGCCGAGCCGGTCCCGGCCGTCGGCCTTGCGGCATGGATCGAGCGCCTCGAGCGTCTGGGAGGCGCGCAATGAGCGCCTTCGTCATCGCCGTGCCGGCCAAGGGCCGCCTGATGGAGAATGCGGAGAATTTCTTCGCGCGTTCCGGCCTCGCGCTGGTCAAGCCCCGCGGCGCCCGGGAGTACCGCGGCGCGATCGCGGGCCTCGCCGGGATCGAGGTGGCCTTTCTGTCCGCGGCCGAGATCGCCCAGCAGCTTGCCATCGGTGCGGTGCATTTCGGCGTCACCGGCGAGGACCTGGTGCGTGAGTCGATCGCGCAGGCCGATAGCCGCGTGGTGCTGGTCGAGGGGCTGGGCTTCGGTTTCGCCAATGTCGTCGTCGCCGTGCCGCAGGCCTGGATCGACGTGCGCAACATGGCCGATCTCGACGATGTCGCAACCGCGTTTCGCCTCAAGCATGATCGCCGCATGCGGGTTGCGACCAAATACGTGAACTTGACGCGCGGCTTCTTCGCCCGGCATGGCATTGTCGACTATCGCATCGTCGAGAGCGCGGGAGCGACCGAGGGCGCGCCGGCCGCCGGCACTGCGGAGCTGATCGTCGATATCACCACGACCGGCTCGACGCTCGCCGCAAACGCCCTCAAGGTGATCGAGGACGGCGTCATCCTTCGTTCGCAAGCAAACCTTGTTGCCGCGCGCGGCGCAATCTGGGGCACGGCGGAGCGCGAGATGGCGCAGCTTGTGCTCGACCGCATCGCCGCCTATCGCCGGGCGGCGGCTTTCCGCGAGCTGCGCACGCGCTTTCCCGGTTGCAACGATAAATTGCTGGCCGCGGCAAGAGAGAAGTTCGGCGTTGAAACGCCGTTCGGCGGCCCGACCTCCTCGGGCATGCTGACGCTGCATTGTCCGCCCGGCGAAGTGCATGCGCTGGCGACGTTCCTGCGCGCGCACGGGGCTTCGAGCGTCGTCGTCGCCGAACTCGAATATGTGTTCGCGCGCGAGAACCCGCTTTTTGCGCGGCTTGAGGATGCGCTTTCCCCGCAGGCGGGCAAAGGACCCGGATCCGGATAACGGGAAGCGGGCGTGCGTTCAGGTGCGTCATCCTGGGCGCTGCGCCGTCATTCCGGCGCCTGCGCGCAGCCCCCATATAGCCCGGAAGCATGATCCCGAAAAGTTGGCAGACTTTTCGGACAAGATCATGCGACCAGACCAAGAGCATGATCCCGAAAAGTTGGCAGACTTTTCGGACAAGATCATGCGACCA
>JANQIP010000117.1 GCA_028282095.1 Xanthobacteraceae bacterium
ACCTCCCCCTGAAAGGGGGAGGTCGGCGAGCGGCGCAGGCAAGCTTGCGCAGCCTGCGCAGGCTTGGCTGCGTGCTCGACGGGAGGGGGTCAACAGGACGGCCTCTGTCGCGGGTGAAATAGCCCCCTAAACCCTCCCCCCAGCCCAAGTCGGGTGTTCCCGACTTGGGCCACTCGAAACGGAGCCGAACACGGGAACATCCGCGTTCGGCGCGGGGGAGGGAGATAAGGCCGCAAGCCGGAGAAAGGCCTCGACCTGGAGAAAGGCCTCAACCTGGAGATAAGGCCTCAAACTGGAGAACAAGACCTTAAACTACGGTATAGTTTGCTACCAAACTAATATGCCGAGAACCGTATAACTAACTCGGGGAGGTCGCCGTATGAGCGGTGCCCTCCTCCACCAAGATGCCGGGAAAAGTTGGAATGCGTGCAATTCACGATCGCCTGATCGCGCTTGCGCTCGCCCTCGGGCTGGTGATCGTTGGCGTATCGGCGGCACGGGCCGGCCCTTATGAAGACGCGCTGACAGGCTTCACCGCCGACTCGTTCAGCCAATCCGCCCGCGCCATCAACGCCGTTGCCGCGTCCGGCAATCCGCTGGCGGCGCAGGTCATCGAGGCGCTGCAAGACTCCCGACTGTTTTTCAGCGCACAGGAAAAGCGGGTCTTCATCAAGGCCGCCGACGGGACGCTGCTCGATGCCGCGACCGGCAATCCGGCCGCAGACCCGCCGCCCGACGACCTCAGCAAGGTCAGGCTGAGCAACCGGCTGCGCAACCTCATCAATGCTGCGCTCGGCAGCCTCCAACTGATGGCCCCCGATCCCGGACGCCGCTTGGAGGCGGCCCGGGCCGTGTTCAGGTCGCGCAAGGCGAGCGCCCTGACGGCACTGGACAAGGCGATCGCCGTCGAATCCGACCCACGGGTGAAGGCGGCGATGGAAGAGGCACGCGCCGCCATCATTCTCAATAAAGGCGACGCCAGCGATGTCGACAAGATCGACGCCATCGCCGTCATCCGCGAGCGCGGCGATCAGGAGGCCCTCGGCCTGCTCGAAGGCTTGCCGGAAAACCTCTCGCCCGATGTAAAGGACACGGCGCGCGCGGCGATCGCGAATATCGAAAGCAATCTCGCGGTCTGGAACGCGGTGCAAAACGCCTGGTACGGACTGTCGCTCGGCTCGGTGCTGCTGCTCGCCGCCATCGGCCTTGCCATCACTTTCGGCGTGATGGGCGTCATCAATATGGCCCATGGCGAGATGGTGATGCTCGGCGCCTACACAACGTTCGTGGTGCAGGAGATCATCCGCCAGCACGCACCATATCTGTTCGACTTGTCGCTCGCCTTCGCCATCCCGCTGGCCTTCCTCGTCGCCGGGGCGGTCGGCATTCTGATCGAGCGCACGGTGATCCGTTTTCTCTACGGACGCCCGCTGGAGACACTGCTCGCCACCTGGGGCCTGTCGCTGATCCTGCAGCAGGCGGTGCGCACGGCGTTCGGCCCGACCAACAAGGAGGTCGGCAATCCCTCCTGGATGAGCGGCGCCTTCGAGCTCGGCGGCATCACCATCACCTATAACCGGCTATGGATCATCTGCTTTGCGCTCATCGTGTTCGCGATGCTGCTCGCCATGCTGCGCTTCACCCGGCTCGGGCTGGAGATGCGGGCGGTGACGCAGAACCGCGCCATGGCGGCGGCGATGGGCATTCGCACCGCGCGCATCGATGCGCTCACTTTCGGGCTCGGCTCCGGCGTTGCCGGCATGGCCGGCGTCGCGCTGTCGCAGATCGACAATGTCAGCCCGAATCTCGGGCAAGGCTACATCATCGACAGTTTCCTGGTGGTGGTGTTCGGCGGCGTCGGAAACCTGTGGGGCACGCTGGTCGGCGCGTTCACGCTCGGCATCGCCAACAAGTTCATCGAACCTTATGCCGGCGCGGTGCTCGGCAAGATCGCCATCCTGGTGCTGATCATCCTGTTCATCCAGAAGCGCCCGCGCGGCATGTTCGCGCTAAAAGGCCGGGCGGTCGAGGCATGACGCGCAACCTCAACCGGGCTCGGGCCTGCCGAGCTTTGCCGCCCCCTCTCCGCAGAACGGGAGCAGGGAACGGAGGCGCGGCATGAGCGCGTTTCCGCCGACCCGCCTCCTCGATCGCGGCGCCATCGTTTTCCTTGTGTTGCTTGCCGCTTTCGCGATCACCGTGCCCGCGCTCAATCTGCTGGTGCCGCCGGACTCGCCTTTCCATGTTTCGACCTATCTGGTCACGCTGTTCGGCAAGTACACCTGTTATGCGATGCTCGCCCTTTCGATCGGTCTGATCTGGGGCTATGCCGGCATTCTCTCGCTCGGCCATGGCGCGTTCTTCGCGCTCGGCGGTTATGCCATGGGCATGTATCTGATGCGGCAGATCGGCCCGCGCGGCGTCTATGCCGACCCGATCCTCCCCGACTTCATGGTGTTCCTGAACTGGAAGGAACTGCCGGTCTATTGGTACGGCTTCGACTGGTTCCCCTATGCGGCGCTGATGGTGCTGCTGGTGCCGGGCCTGCTCGCTTTCGTCTTCGGCTGGTTCGCCTTTCGCAGCCGGGTCACCGGGGTTTATCTTTCGATCATCACTCAGGCGATGACCTATGCGCTGATGCTCGCCTTCTTTCGCAACAATCTCGGCTTCGGCGGCAATAACGGCCTCACCGATTTCAAGGACATACTCGGATTCAATGTGCAGGCGGAGACAACGCGCAACGCGCTGATGGTGGCTTCGTGCCTGGCGCTTGCGATCATGTTCCTGATCTGCCGCGCGATCGTCACCTCGAAGCTCGGCAAGGTGCTGGTCGCGATCCGCGACGCCGAAGCGCGTACGCGTTTTCTCGGCTATCGCGTGGAGTCCTACAAGCTGTTCGTGTTCGTTCTGTCCGCCTGCATGGCAGGCGTTGCCGGCGCCCTCTACGTGCCGCAGGTCGGCATCATCAATCCGAGCGAATTCGCGCCGGCCAATTCGATCGAGGCGGTGATCTGGGTCGCGGTCGGCGGCCGCGGCACACTGGTCGGCCCCGTGCTCGGCGCTTTCCTCGTCAATTACACCAA
>JANQIP010000125.1 GCA_028282095.1 Xanthobacteraceae bacterium
TGGCAGGAGTGGAGGGACTCGAACCCCCAACCCCCGGTTTTGGAGACCGGTGCTCTAGCCAGTTGAGCTACACTCCTAAAGCCGGTTGGGTCCCGACGCTCGCATTATGACCGCTAGATGCATGATCGCGGGAGGCTTTGCAAGACCAGCCCCGAACCGCCGCGGGCTGGCGGGCAGCCTCTGTGTGCGGCAGAACGCAGGCATCATCGCTTCCAGCCTCCACCATCTTCTTATGTAATGATCAACCGACCGGCTCTCTCGAGATCATGCCGCCCTTCGAGACACCCGGGTCTTCTGGAGCGCGATCCCTCCGGACTGAACCCTGCGCGCTCCATGTCTCTTTGTTTTCGTGTCCCAAAAATCTGCCGATTATGTCTGCCGATCTTCTGGATCAGGCATCGGTCGCATCCGCTGCGGCGAACCGGATCCTGCTTCGCCGAACGCTGCTCTTGGCCGACGTCTCTGTTGGAGGCTGAACGCGCTCGATTGGGTTCGCGCCGCCGGATCGCTTGCCCGACCGGACCGGCGGAGCTATATGGCGTGAGCTCCGGCGAGCCCGAACGCGACGGCCGCAGACGAATCCGTCCTGACGGCTGGACCCGACCTTGGATGCGGTCCGAGACCCGAGCCGCAAAGCCGGACCTCTTCGGCCGTTCCGGAGAATTTGGTTGTTTCGAGAAAAGCTTGACGAGCTGAGTTTGGAAATTGTTCTGGCGGATTAGAAAATTTCAGGCAATTTCCTCAATGATTTCATGGGGGATAGTTTAACGGTAGAACAGCGGACTCTGACTCCGTTAGTCTAGGTTCGAATCCTAGTCCCCCAGCCAACCAGAATGATCGGCCAAATTTCTGCCCCGCCCGACCTCCGGCCGCGACGTGAACTTCGCCATTTCTGCAATAAAACCAAACGGTTCGCGCAAGGTTGCGTTTAGCTTTCCATTCGCCCAGGTGGAGTTCGAAACAACGAAATTCAGGAGCCGTCGCTTCTCGGTCGGCGACTCGTTGTCGAAGAGACGCTGGGCGTTCCGCGCCATTTCAAGGATGTTGACGCCTTCTTCAAGGTAGTGCTGGTCAGCGGCTTGGTGGCGGTGAATATCCCGCAGGCACTTGTCCTGCTGCTTGCGCCAATCGATTGAGAGCCGCTCGAACATGCCGGGGTCTACCCTGCCATCAAGCTTGTCGACATACATCGCCTGAATACGGGACTGGATACGGTCGTACTCGGCCTGTAGCCGCATGATCGCCTCGGCGTGCTCCTTGGCTTGGTCGACATGGCTCGATTTGAGGCCCTCGGAGACAAGCTGAAGGGCGGCTTCGCCAATATCGAGCTGGCTCAGCAACTGCGAGAACTTGTCCGACAGCACCTCTTCCCTGACATAGGGTTCCGGGCAGCGGCCCTTGTAACCGGTGCAATGGTAATAGATGTAGCGCCTCTTTTTTATCTCGCCGGTCAGGGCGCAGCCGCAATGACCGCAGCGCACGAGATTCGAGAAGGCAAAATCGCTTCTCACGCGGCGTAGCTGCTTCTTGTGGCGTCCGTGAAGCGCATCCTGCACCCGCTCGAACAGGTCCATCGAGATGAGCGGCACGTGCCGCCCTTTATAGATGCGTCCCTTCCAGACGAATTCACCCGTGTAAGTACGGTTGTGCAGAATGGTGTGCACGGCGCTGATCGGAACCGGCGCGCCTGTGCGGCGATACGCCAATCCGGCCTCGTGCGCGCGTTCCGCAACTTCCTCAAGCGAGAGGATGCCCGGCGCGTACCACTCGAATATCTTGGTGATGATCGGCACAACGTCGGGATCGGGAGCAATGATCCGCTTGCCATCAGGGCCCAGCACGTTCCGGTAGCCAAGGGGTGCCTTGGTCGGCCAGATGCCCTGCTCTGCCTTTTCCAGCTGGCCCTTGCGCGCCTCTTCCGAAAGATTGTCGATATAGTTCTTCGCCATCAGCACCTTGATGCCGTGAAAGAACTTCTCGGTTGACTTCGAATCTTCCGAGAGAATGACGCCTTCCTTCACGAGATGAATTTCGATCTGGAGTTCATCAAGCAGAACCCAGTCTTTCAGGTTGCGATAAAGCCGGTCGGTCTTCTCTACGAGAACAGTGCGGATTGCCGGGTGCTTCTTGATGTAGCTCACCATCTCGGTGAAGCTGGCCCTGCCGCCCGCCTTCGCGGTCTCGACATCGATGAACTCTTTTTCGATGATGAGTCCGTGGCCACTGGCATAGCCCTGCAACAGCTTCTGCTGCGCAGCGATTGAGAAGCCTTCCGCGTCCTGTTCCTTCGATGAAACGTGCGCGTAGGCAAGGGCTCTGCTCGTCTTCGGTGAATTGCCAACACTCTTGTCGTTCTTGCTCATTTTCGGCCTCTTCCGGTGATCACCGATTGAATCAGGCTCCCCGAATGAGCGCAAATTCTTTTTGCATCAGTTGCGATTGTCCCTTTCAGAACTGGGGTTTTTGGTTGGCCTTCCCCGCTTGCGGGCCTGCGGCTTCTGTTGCAGTGGCGGTATTCCACGCCTGGTCCGCTCGCGCTCGGCAATGGTCCACTCGCGCAGAACGGTGAAGAAGCCAAGGAGATTGTGCGCCATCTCTCTGGCATCCTCGCGGCTAAGCGTCCGCGCGGCGTAAGGCTGCCAGAATTGGCGTGTCGTTTCGAGGTAATCCCGCGAACTACCTTCAACAGCAGAGGCAGCCTCTTCTTGTGCTTTTTGCGTACGTGCGGGCATAGGGGCGCTTTCTCCCCTTTGCACGTAAGGCCCACCGCAATTAGCAACAATAACCCTATTATCGCAGGGCACGTTGGTTTGCGAATGTTTCCTTTGAATTCCGCCGCCGGCGAGAATTGGTAATTCTTCTTCTTGCACTTCGGAAGTCAGCTTTCCGGGTTGCGTCAGCAACCCGATGGCAGGCATTTTCCGGGGGGAAGGCTGTCAAGGCCGGAAACGCCGGTCCTGGTGTCAACGGCGTGAAGCGACAAAGCTCGCGTTTCCGCTCGCCTTGGCCTTGACAGCCGCGGGGGGGGGTGTCCACCCGATAACGAAAACGACCGCCGCAGGCGGACTATACGGCCTTCATCACATGGCTGCTTCTTGATGGCGACCTTTGCAAAAGGTGTCAGCCGCCAACCAACAATTACATTCCGTTGCATATGGACTCTCCAGGCTTTGCTCGCTGGAGAACCGATACGCTTTTGTTGGAATTTCAACAATGCAGATCGTTTATTCAAATAAGTTTTTCGGGCGAAGAATTCTCTCATCTGGTCCGGCAGGCTGAAACCAAATTGCTCATTTTGTTACACGCAATTCTTCCTTCCACTTCTGCCTCTTAGGTCCAGCGAAAGTATACTTAACGTACTTTTCGTGCGTCTCCGAGCGTTCAATACCATGAATTCGCGCCGGTTGAAACAATATGAGCAATAATGTTGTATCACGCAAGTATTAATCCCCGTATAATCATGGTATAAGAAAGCAGTTCATTCGTTGATTTCTTTACCGCCCCACGCGGGCCCCGATTTCTCTTCAATGGAGGAATCCCATGTTGACGCAGACATCCCGCAAAACAGCTTTTGCCTTGACCGTTGTCGCCGCAGTCAGAACGCCGCGTCGCTCACGTCATCCCTTGCGAATGCCGCCGACGCCAATGGTTTTCCCGCCTGCGCGAAACTTACTGGAACCGCCAAGGCCTTGTGCGCAGTCAATGAACTTGACAAACGAATTGCCGCAGAAAAGAAAAAAGGGCCGTCGCCATACGCGCCGGCGAGAAAGCGGAGCGCGGTATTGAGGCTGCCAACCGCGAGGCCGCCGCCGCGCGCCGCGAAGCTGCTGCCGCCCGCCGCGAGGCTACTGCTTCGCGCAAGAGATACGAGGCTGTTAAAAATATTAATGCTTGTTGGGAATATCTTATTGATGGTGTGAAGTCAGGTCTGTTTAGAAAACAGGATGTCTATGACTCGGCTGGCGGAAAAGGTGAACTAAGACAGGGCAACATGCCCTGCGTCGTCGCCAAAAAATTCGGTTTTGGCGAGAAAGCACAGGCCCAGCCCTAGGTAATCTGTTTATCCCAGTTTGGGCGCATCGTGCTTCACGAGAGCAGCCTGACGGGTTCCCGGCTTTTTGGGTTCCTCTGTTGTTGGATTCGAACCATCGGGCTTTCCGGCAGCTTCTTTCGCTTTGTCTGTAGATGAAGCAACTCTCGGTTTGTCTGGCCCCTTGCCAGCGGCCTTGGTACCTTGTAGCGATCCACCGGGGACTTCAGGCTTGGCATTATCAAAAAAATCTGCGTTCACATCTTTCAATGCAATCTGCCGATCTTCTTTCTTCTTCTCATCTCTCGCCACACGCCTCTCACCCTCCGCCACCTGCTGCTCGTTCTTCGCGCCTTTTTGTGCCGCCCTTTCGGCGCTTTGTTTCCCGGCTGTTTCCTCCTGCGCCTCGGCTGTCGCCTTCTTTCTCTTGTCGTATTCTTCCGCTCTTAATTTCAGCTGTCTCTTGAGTTCGTCGCCCTTTTGTCTCTTGTGAGGGTGCTTCCTGACCATATCATCAATGGTTTTTGCGGCGTTTGCCTTGTGCCCTTCGTTGTCGGGTTGCTCCATGCGCGGGATGATGGCTCTGTTCAACTTATTCTTTTCCGAGGGCGACAGGCCACGATAGAAGTCGCTTATTGTGTTACTGAGCTTGTTCGCATCGACTTTTTCCTTCTTCGCAAACTAGGCCAAGGTCACGACATCCTTCGGGGCAAAGGCCGCGCCATTCGTCAATCGGTCATAGCTTTCCTTCTTCAATTGCACATCGGCCAGGGCCTTCACGGCCTGCGGCCCCATGTGCAGGATTTTGGGAACGTCCGTTGCCCAGTTCAAGCCGTGCCGAATGGCGAAGGTGCGCATGTAGATCATGCCCCGCGCGGTCGTCCACTGATTGGGGCTGCCTGGATAAACGGCGCTTTCCACGCGATCGAAGCGCGCGCCGGAAGCGGGGCCGGAGTCTCGTTGTCCGTTCGCTCTGTGGCCGGGGTGTAAACCGAGGTCAGGGAGATTCAGCGCCGCGTGAATTCGCGCGATGTCGTCCGGCGAAGGGGCGTTGCCCTCGCGGGCGGCCGCGCGCTGCTCGTCGCTCAGGGCACCCATCGCCATGTTCACGCCCGCCACGGCGTTGGCGGCAAGCTCGCCGCTTCCCGGACCCATGGCGGCTATCTGGCCCGGCGGAATGCCGAGCGTCCGCCGCCGGACATAGTCCGCCACCATGTTGACAAGCGCGGGCGACGGATTGGGGATTCCTGCCGCCACGAAAGCCAGCTTCGCCGATTGCGACGCCTTCAGGGTACGAACGGCGGTTTCGCTTTCGGGCATCGTATCGGTGGTTTGCGCGGCGCTTTCCGGAAACATACGGCCGGGGCCGGGTGAGCGGGAATCGAAGGGGCTCATTCGCACGACGCCTCCTCCGCTGCTGCATCGGATGGCGGCGGCCCGGCCAGTTCTCCGGCACGGTAGAACTCGGCGATGGAGATTGAGCCGTCCTCGTCCCGGATCGTGATCGCGGGGCCTTCGGCGGGATCGCGGTCGAGCACGCCGTTGCGAAACCATGATTCGGAAAGCAGCGTCCCTTCGTCATTGCGGATAATCGTGGCGGGGCCGTCTTGCCTGTGGGGCTCGCCATGCCGGTAGTACCCCTCTTCAACGGTTCTGCCGGTGCGCAGGCTCGTGCCGATCCAGGCCGGGCCTTCCGCCTCTTCACGATGAAGTAGACCGTCCACAACGTACTCCAACCGCTCGTGCCCTTCTTCAGCAAAGAGCGTTCGACAGGCCGGGCCCAGCTTCGGGTCGCGGTGCAACCTGCCACGCTCGAAATACCCCTCGAAGAGGCAGTCGCCCGCGGCGTTGAACTCAAGCAGGGCCGGGCCTTCCTCCTCTTCACGATGAAGTAGACCATCCACAAAATACTCGAACCGCTCCCGTCCTTCTTCAGCGACGAGCGTTCGACAGGCCGGGCCCAGCTTCGGGTCGCGGTGCCGCTTGCCGTTCACAAGGTACGCTTCACGGATGATCCGGCCCGTGGGCCCGGTATGCAGCAAAGCGGGTCCCTCGTCCGAAGGCCTGTGGCAGACATCGTGCACGATGTACTCTTCCCGCACGGCCCCGTCCGGCCACCTTATGATAATCGCCGGGCCGTCGCGCCAATCCCGGTGCGGAACGCCACGCACAACATATTCGGTTGTTTCAAAGGCGGGATTTATATCGTGAAGGCTGGGTCCGAGAGCCGGATCGCGATGGAATTGTCCGTCCTCGACATAGGCCTCGAAAACCACGCGACCCTCCGCGTCGTATTCAATGCAGGCGGGTCCGTCGGAAGACGGCCGGTGCAGGATGCCCTCCCGGAGATACATCACGCGAAGTGGCCGTCCGGCTGGCCCCGTGATCGTGACCGCCGGCCCTTCCGCCGGGTCACGATGCAGGAGCGTGCCCCTATGATGGATCGTGTTCGTCCCGCCGTTTAACGTTTTCTGGACGTAAATCCCGCGGGGCGGGTCTTGCGCCGCATTCCTTGCAATTCTCTCGACCTCCCACGCGCCATGGAGTTTGAGCGGTTTCTTTCCTTCCCTTTTCGCCGCGACGGAGGTGATGGCGTCGTTGATGAGGTCGACCAAGTCGAGCGGCTGACCCAACCGGAGCTTGCGGGAGATGGCCTCGCCATATGCGTCGACCTCTTCAAAGAGGCGGCCGATCTCCTGCGCCGCGCGCGCAATCGCTTGTGGATGGCCTTCGCGCAGAAGAGTGATTTCGTGAAGCTCAAGGCGGCCCAGAGCCTCGTGGACAACCGTCTCGCAAGCTTTCCTTTCGAATGGCGTCCGCCGGAACGCGGCAATGTTGCGCACCAGCCCCGCGAGGCTTTCGCGGATGACGTCGGTAGGCTCCGGCACGGTGCGATCAGCCCTCAGCATGGCGGCTCCGGGTCCGGCTTCTTTTCCCGCGCGCATGAAGAAAATTCGTTCGCCGTCAAAATCATCGTCAAGCGGCTTAACAAGTTAATTTGTTGATCCACAAATTTCCACAAACCCTTGAAAATACGTCCCATGGTAACAGATCGCGGTTAAGGCGGACTGAATTACTTTCGGCATTAACACGGTTTAACCACGCCAAGGCGAAAACCCTTTATGTTCGGCGAATGGCTGCGCCTGTTGCGTCTCGCCTCCGCTCGTTCCGGCGAGTTTCCAGATTCTTCCGAACTGTCGGGCGCGGTTTTCCGGGTTCTTCCGGCGTCTTCGGTCATGGAAACGTCGCTTGCTCCCTGCGTATCAGGCGGCAATCCGTCTGATTTTTCGGACTTTTCCGAGTCGGTAGGAACTGTTTTCCGAACTTTTCCAGTCGCCCCGGTCCCCAAGAGCCAGTGGCGGAAGTTCCATGGCCTCGATTAGCGGGGATGCGCGCCATGATGCCGTTTGTGGACTGTCCGTTGCGGCCTGGCCGGCGAAACGGGCCTCGGCGCTCCAACCGATGCCTGGTAGTGCCGCTGCCAACTCCTGGCCCGCACCTTCGCCATGGCCTGCCTCTGCTGGGCGCGGATCGAGGCGCGAAGGGAAGCAAGGGCGTCGTCCCGCTCCTGCCGGAGGGCGGCGAGCGCCACGGTCTGGTCCCCGCGCCGGCACAGGGCGAGAGCCGCGATGCGGGAGCCGTAATGCATGAGAAGCTGCGTCAATGCGGCGGAGAGGATGGCATGGTAGGCAGCAGCGATGCGGGCGCATTCGACGGCAACACCGTCGCTCAAACGGCGGCTTGGCGTGCGGGGCTTTGCACTCCCGGATTTGACGCTGCCCCTTGCTCCAAACCCGCGCTCAGTCCCGGTCGTGACCTCGCCTTCGCCGCCGCTCCTGCCACCAGGCGTGAAGCTTCTCAGCCTCTTCGGCCTCCATCTCCTGCGCTTTGGCCTGCAATTCCGCCTGGCGCGCGAGATCGAGCTCTGGCCCAGTCTCTTCAGCGTCTCGCAGTGGCGACTTGTCGACCGGCTTCGGCGCGGGCCCGCCGCCGAAGAACCCGTCAAACAACCGCTCGCCCAACTCCGCGATGGCTCCGAGCGCGCCGAGTCCAACGCCGGTAGCGGCATTCGTACCGTCTTGCACCCGGTGTTTCTCATTCCCGGATGCTGCAAAATTCTTCGGCTCCTTGACATCCTCCGTAACGTATTCCCGCCTCAACCTTGCATTGCAGGTCTCGCGGCCGGCCGACTTGAACAAGGCGTTCACGCGCTCAGCCGGGTATTCGCCGGAGCCACGGGTTTCAAACTCGGAGGCTTTCCCATAAAAGGTTTCAAGCAGACGCGCCGAGGCAAGCCCCTGGCTCTGCCAGTCGCGCAGCCCGGCCTTTTCCTCTTTCTGCCGGGCAAGAAGCTGCCGGTATTCTTCGTCTCTTCGTTCCCGCAGCTCCTTGCAGGCCTCATTGCGCCGGGCCTCCAGGTCGGCTTTCTGGCGGGCGGCGATATCGGCTTTCATCTCCGCAAGGCTTTCGGAATCCATGCCCCGGCGTTGGCAGTCAAAATAGGCAGTCCATTCGTGCCGGTACTCGGTGCGAAGCTCCCGGAAAACCTGGTTACGGACGCTACGGAACGCCTGCTTGCCTTCCACGAAAAACGCCTGCCGCTGCTCACGCTGATGCGCTTTCAGAAGAGACCATTCCTTCGCCTTGCGGATGTCCGGGTCGCTCCGGTCAAAATAGTCAGGCGCGCGGACAAAGCGCTCGGTCTCGACATGATCGAACTCGTCCTCGGCCTCTTTCAGCTTCTGCCAGGCGTCCCGCGCCGGCGCGGGCTCGCGCTCGCAAAACGGCTTGAGGCGCTGGGCGCAATGAATGCGCGACTCGCTGCGCTCGTAGGAGAGCGCCCAGTTCGAGGCCCTGGCCTTCTCATAGGCGGTATCGATGCCACGCCCATCCGTGGGCGATACGGCGTTCAGCATCACATGGACATGGGCATAGGCCTTGTCGCTGTGGGCGATCAGCACCGCCTGCCGGTCGTCCCATGCCATGTGCCGCAGAAAATCCTGCACCGCCTCGATCATCTCCGCGCGGTCCGGCTGGTCGGAGGGGTGCCAGTTGAGCGAGAAATGCTTGACCGGGCTTTCCAGCCTGCGGCCGCCCCTGCGGATTCCCGCCCTCCATTTGAGCTGGTCGGCGGCACGGGTGGTCCAGAGCATCTCATGGACGGCGGACGGAACATCGTCATGGGCGAGATTGAGCGTGTGGGTCCAGGCCACGCGCTCCGCGGTCCCGGCCTTGTCCGGGTCGTGCATGAGATAGACGGCGAGCCCCTTGAAGGACTTGCCGTGTTTGACGTTCGGGCCCTTCCTGGGTTCTGCAAACCTAATGATCACGGGTCTCGCTCCGGCGGATCAGCGCGCGGATTTCCTGAAGGAGCGGCTCAAGCGTCGGCGGACCCGGCTCCCCGAAACCGTGCATTCGCCGGGCAATCTGGTTGAGATTGTTCCCAAGGCGCGAAAGCTGAACCTGAAAGAGCGGATCGAGATGGGGTGCTGCGGCAATCCTCGCCTCGTTGACACACCATTCGGCCAGCAGCCGGGCGCGGCCATATTCGACCGGACGCAGGCCTTCCGCGGCGGCACGACGGCGCACGAACTCAAGCTCCTTTGCCGTGAGCTTGATGTTGACCTGCCGGTCGCGGATTTCATGTTGCCTTGGTCGCGCCATCGCCACTTTGCCGGTTGAGCGCATGCGTCCTTCAGTCCAGGGGCCACACCCGGCCCCTGGCGAGTGACGTTTCCGGTACCCGAAACGACATCTCGCTACGCTCTTGATGCAGGTATAACCGTTTCCGTTATGACGGGTCGCGCATAAAAACTCGCAAAATAAAACCTGTAACCTTTTGCAGCGGCACCTTACCGGACGCTACCAATCATTCCGCCCGGTGCATTTGCCGGTCGTGGGATACTCGCCGTGATGGAGAGTGCCATGAAGCGGCTTGCTTTCACGTTCGGATTGTTCGTGCTGGTCTGGTACAGCGTCGTGGCGGAGTTGGGGCTTCACCCGGACACGGCGTTTTTCGTGACGCTTGCCCTGTTCGCGGGCTTCTGGTTCGCGCGCGGCATCGCCGGGCAGATTATCGGCATGATCGGTCCCTTCACCTTCGGCATCCTGCTTCAGGCGGTGATCTGGATCGCACCTCCAATGCTTGCGTCCCAGCCGATGGTGCTTAAGATCGCGTCATTCGTTCTTCTGGCGTTCGCGGGGCCTTCGCGCGGTGCAGGTTCGAAATGCGCAGGCCTTGGCCTGAACCCGCCGAGTTGCTGGAGCATTCTGGCCTGGTGGTCATCGCCGCGCTGACCGCCATCGGCACGGCCGTTGTTGTGCAAACGGGCACGATCCGGCTCGTCATCGGCTACATCTTGTTGGCGGGAATTCCGCTCAGCTTCGTTTGGTGCGTAGCCGTACCAAACGCGTGTAGCACGACCGACGCGCAGCTTCGGGACCCCAGATCGTCAGCATTGATGAGCTGGCGGAAAGGAATGGAAAGGATGCGCAAATTCAGAGATACGGCATCCAGCGTAAACTGATTTGTGGATGGCCTTTCGTCGATTTGATAGCAACTCCTGCTGTATGCGCAGCCGCCTCCGCGTGTCCTGACGAAATGGCGAAAAAAGCTGGCGTTGCCGAAAAAGCCTGCTCGTGATAGAACGAACAGGGAACGACCAAATTCACGTCGGAATCGACGTGTCTCTCCTTAAAGCTGTGGCCCGCGCACGTCGATGTCCAAGACAAATCTAGTCCGTCCGAGCCGTGACGGAGACCAATTTCACTATTTGTGGGCAGCGCGGCGTTGCCTGAAGCTGTTGTCCTCTGACAGTGGCCTAGTGGCTGTCAGCATTGAAGGTCCTTCTCCGGGCGAGCAACCGGGCGCCGAGCCGGTCGAGGCTGGCGAGGAACTGATCGACATTGCGGAATATTTTGGAAGCGAGGATATCACGCAAGCGCGCTTGATTCGTTACCTGCAGCTCAAACACTCGACGCTGCATGCAACTAATCCGTGGACGGCAAGTGGGCTGGAAAAAACTATCAGAGGTTTTGCGAGGCGGTATGGAGAACTGCAAAAGATGCACCCTCTGACCGACTTGGCGAAAAAGCTGGAGTTTCGTTTTGTCACCAATAGGCCTATCCGCGTGGACTTAGTTGAAGTTGTGGCCGACGCTGCGGCTAACGTGACGCCGCGCCATCCAGATGAGTTGAAGAAGCTGCAACGATTTACCGGCCTTGCCGGCGGCGAGCTCGCAGCATTCTGCAAGCTACTTCGCTTCAAAGATCGTCAGGACGGGTATTGGGATCAACGCAACATCCTGTTTTCGGAAGCAAGCGGCTATCTGCCTGATGCTGACGTTGATGCACCAATACAACTTAAGGAGCTTGTCACGCGCCGAGCCCTTTCCGAAGGGGAACAAAACCCAACGATAACGAAGAACGACGTCCTACGTGCGCTAAAGACTGACGAAATCTATTTGTTTCCGGCTAAGTGCCTTATCGAGGATATCGGCGATGCCGTTCCGCGCGAACAGGAGCCTGAACTCGTCCGTCAAATCGTCAGCGCAACCGGCCCGGTAGTCATCCACGCTTCGGGTGGCGTTGGCAAATCGGTCTTTGCAACGCGGATCGGCAGAAATCTTCCTGAAGGGTCAGCCTGCATTCTCTACGACTGCTTTGGCAACGGTCAATATCGAAACGCGGCTGGCTATCGCCATAGACATAAGGATGCACTGGTTGAAATTGCAAACGAGTTGGCCACGAAAGGTCTCTGCCATCCATTGATCCCGACGACAAATGCCGATGTAGCTGCCTATGTGCGGGCATTTGTTTATCGTTTGGGCCAAGCCGTTAAGATCGTGCGCTCGACCAACCCGAGCGCGCTCTTATGTTTAGTTGTGGACGCGGCAGATAACGCCCAGATGGCCGCAAAAGAGATCGGCGAGGCGCGATCTTTCGCGTGCGATCTCATTCGCGCGACGATTCCTGAAGGCGTCCGCCTCGTCTTCCTGTGTCGCTCACATCGTCAACACCTTCTTGATCCGCCTACCGTCGCGATACCAATTGAGCTACGCCCATTTAGCCGCAACGAGACGGCAGCTTTTTTGCGTAAGACATTTCCAGATGCAACCGAGCGCGACATCGATGAATTTCACCGCTTAAGCTCGCAGAACCCGCGTGTCCAGGCTTTTGCTTTATCGCGGAGGTTGCCGCTGCAAGAAACGTTGCGGTTGCTCGGACCCAATCCGACAAGCGTTGAGGACACTATTGCGAACCTATTGGATAACGCGATTGCGAATCTCGAAGATGCTTCTGGACCGATAGAAAAAGAACGCGTCGAGAAAATCTGCGCTGGGCTTGCGGCGCTCAGGCCGCTAATCCCAATACCCGTCCTGTCGGCGATGTCAGTAGTTGAGCAAGACGCAATCAAAAGCTTTGCCTACGATATTGGCCGACCTCTTCTTGTGACTGGCGAGACTATTCAGTTCTTGGATGAACCCGCCGAAACATGGTTTCGCGACAAATTCAAACCCACGGCACAAGGAATGGCGGGCTTCATCGCTGGCCTGAAGCCATTGGCAAGCGGTAGCGCGTATGTAGCTTCCATGCTGCCCCAATTGATGCTGGAAGCTGCACAATTCTCTGAACTTGTTGAATTGGCGTTGTCTTCGGCTGCACTACCGGGAGGAAGCCCACTTGAAAGGCGTGATGTCGAATTGCAGCGGCTGCAATTCGCGTTCAAAGCTGGCCTTCGATCACAGCGTTACCTGGAGTCAGCGAAGCTTGCCTTGAAAGCAGGCGGTGAAACGGCGGGTGACGAACGGCAGCGAACGCTGCTTCAAGAGAATACCGACCTTGCTTCTGACTTTCTTGAACTCGGTCTCATTCAGGAAATTGTGTCTCGTCGCACGTTTGGCTCCGGTTGGGTTGGCTCTCATCACGCTTACGAGGCAGCGCTCCTTTCTGGCCGAAAGGAACTATTGGGAGATGCACGCAGCCGGTTGCGCATGGCCTACGAATGGCTGCAAAACTGGGCGCTTTTGACGCCCGAAGAACGTAAAGACGAAGAAATTTCGGATCAGGATATCGTCGAGCTCACCCTTGCGCACCTCAACATTCATGGCCCGGCGGATGCGGCGGAGAGCCTAAGCGGTTGGCGACCACGGGAAGTCTCGTATCGGGTCGGTCGACTTGTAGTCCGACGTCTGATTGATCATGGACGCTGGTCAGATATTGATGAAATCTCGCGGGCGGCTGGAAACAATCTTTGCTTGGTCCTCGCCGTTGCCGCTGAACTGCGTGAGGTGCACAAGTTACCTCTGCACGAAGTGACGAAACAGGCATTCTGCCAGCTTTCCAAGAAGCGTATTAATTTCAGCAATCGTAGGAGATGGGACGACAGTGAGGCGGCACTCGATGCAGTGACGGCTGTTGTCGAAGCTGCATTGAAAAGGAGCTTATGCTCGCAAAACGACGCGGTTGCGGTGCTCACGCTGTATTTGCCTGCCGAGCCGCCCCGAGGACTTGCATCGCGTTTTTCAAGAGCTCGTCTTCCCCTTCTGCGCGCCTATTGCTTGCGAGCAGCCCTTGAAGGAAAGCCAATTGAGTTGGTGGATGTTGCACATGCCGAGCTGAAAAAGGAGATTGAAAAGAAAAACCAGCATACGACATCTCGCGATCTTCAAGAGTTCCAGGAGGACATCGGAGCGCTGCTCCCATGGCACAAGCTTTGGGCATCTGTCTTGCTTGGGCGGCTAAAGAATGCAGACCTTGCGAACGAGATGAAGAAGACGTTCGAGGCGTCGGTGAATGCCGAGCGGATTCGATACCGTGAGGAGTCCCACACCTCGAACGAAATTGCTCTTCTTTGGATGGACATTCTTCATCAATCCGAAACGACGAATGATCTGGCGCTGGCGTCGTTTAACCAGTGGAAAGATCAGCTCAAGCGGCCATTGTCCACTCCGACACTCAACGCGCTTTGCCGACTGTGCGCGCAACGGGATGAAACAAAGCCTGCTGCGCTGGCCTATGCGACAGACTCTTACACGCTAACCAGAGACGAGCGCTCAAACGCCGATAGCAAGTCCGAAGGATATCTTGAGATCGCGCGCGCCATACTGACGACAAGCAAGGCCGACGCGAAAGGGTATTTCAATGAAGCTGTGGAAGTCGCAGGGAAAATCGGCGACGAAAACCTTGCCCGATGGGATGCGATCCTTGATCTTGCAGATCGCGCTTCGCGCATTGACCGACCCGCTCCAAAAGTCGCGTATCAGTTCGCACGTTGCGCGGAGCTGACTTACGACTACGTCGTGCGGGACAAGCACTTCGCGTGGGACAGCACAGTTCTCGCTCTATGCGGATTGTGTCCGTCTTCTGCCATCACGATTTTAAGCCGATGGCGGGACCGAGGATTTGGGTGGCACGAAAAATTGCTTCCGATTGCTATCGACAATTTGATCGAACGCAACATCATTGATCCTCGTGACGCAATCCCATTGATCGGATTCCGTGCGCAATGGGACTATGATGAGCTGCTTGGGCCGGTTCTGGCCAAATCGAAGGATGAGGAAGAAAAGTGCTTAGTGAGTCGCGTTTTGTATCGCTATGCACAGTTCTCGGTCTTCGCTTCATCAAAGCTAAAGAGTCTTCAACAGGTCGCAGCAAAGCATGGCGTAACGCTGGAACGCTTAGCCGAATCGATTGCATCGTCTGAGCGAAAGGAAGCGGCGCACAAAAAAGAGGCCGCCCGATACGAATCGCCGTTGCCGGCTGCTGAAGAGGCCGAGCATCCTTCATGGAATGACATTTTCTTTAATAATGACCTTGCAACGGCAGTTGGTCTTTCTCAAGCTTACCGTGCGTTCAAACGAACTAATCCGCCGTGGAATCATGAGTATTTCTTTGCTGAAGCGATGCGGCGCGTCCACGTGGGATCAGAATCTGGCTTTATTGCGGCCCTCGGCAGCATGCCCGAGTTCAGCATGTACAGCTTAAGGACTTTCCTTGAGCGAGTGCCGGAAAGCTGGAAGAACAGACCGGCTATTTCTCATGCGCTAGCGGAGGCCTTGAAGATTCTTTGCCGTCGTCATTTCATGGAGATCAGGAAGAGCCGCTATTACGAGATTTTCCCATTTGAATTGGCATGTTCGTTGGCAAACATAAGCCAAGCCGAGATCGTCGATGTCGTGCTGGCTGCAACTGGCGAAACGCCGGACCTTATTGAACCTAACCGGCTGTTTTCTCTTACCGGGCTTCTCGCGATAAAGCTGTCGCACGACGAGGCACTGGAAGCCCTGACCTATGGGCTTGATATTTTCAATTCGGTTCTAGAAGACAAGGATGGAGACGGGCCATGGAAGGATTCTTTTTCGCCACCCAGCGACATTCGTGAGGCTATTGCAGGCTATATCTGGTCCGCATTGGCAGCACCGGAAGCCGTGCTGCGATGGGAAGCGGCACATGCCGTCCTAGAACTCTGTCGCCTCGATAGGAAAGATGTTTTTGGTCATTTGATGAAGATGGCTGCCACTAGGACCAGCGGCCCGTTTGTCGATGTAAGATTGCCATTCTATACGCTTCATGCTTTTCAATGGCTGCTGATTGGTCTAGCGAGAGCAGCGCAGGAAACGCCAAGTGCCGTGGCACCCTATGCCAAACAACTCGTCGATTGGGCCCTGAAAGATCAGCCTCACGTAGTGATTCGGCAATTCGCCGCCGGCGCCGCGCTTCAACTTATTGCCAATGGATATCTTTCTGACGAGGAAGGGCTCTCTGATAGCCTTAAGAGCGTCAACAAATCGCCCCTGCCTGCCGTTGAGACAGAGTTCTATGAACGCAATGTTTCGCGCAAGCACGATAAGGATGCCAAAACTGACGACGACCACTTCTATTTTGGCATAGACATTGGCCCCTATTGGTATGACCCACTCGGTCGGGTGTTCGCCTTGTCCCAAGGCGACATTGAGGTGGAAGCGCTGAAGGTCATACGGAAAGACTTTGCCTTCGGCGCGAGAGGCCGCTGGGACGAAGACGAGCGGGCTCTTCGCAACCTCTACGAAAAGGAACACGCCTACCATTCTCACGGTTCGTATCCTCGGGCCGACAATCTTCATTTTTACCATGCCTACCACGCGATGATGATTGTCGCGGGCCGGCTGTTGGTGTCTACGCCCACGCACCGTAACCCAGACTACGGAGAAAACGACGAATTTGCGGATTGGCTCTCGCGCCATGATCTTACGCGCCAGGATGGCCGATGGCTTTGGGACCGGCGCGATCCTGAACCGCTTACAAGAGGGGCTTGGTTAGACCGCGACAAAGAGCATCCAGACCGTCGGCGGGTGACTGATGGCGATTTCGATGAGGCGCTTCGAACGGGCGACAAGTTTAACTTATGGGGCTATTGGACGGAAGCGGATACGAGCCGCGAGCAGTCAGTCCATATCTACAGTGCGCTCGTTCCGCCGGACAAATCAGAAGCACTTCTGCGCGCCCTTACCAGCGTCAAAGATGCGCACAACTATGCGATACCGAGTGCCGACAGCAATATGGAAATCGACGAGCCGGGATTTGAATTGAAAGGCTGGGTAATCAATCACAACGGGGATCGGCGGCTGGACGAAAACGACCGCTGGGCTGGTGACGTTTCCTTCCCACCGCCGCGCCCGGCGCCATTTATCGAAAAGCGGATGCATCTTGATACCGACTCGGACATCCGCACCTGGAAAGATCAAAGCAAAGCATGTGTGATGGAAAGCCAAGTATGGGGCTACTACGACGAAGCGAAGCGCCACGAGAGAAGCAACCCTGATATGGGTAGACGCCTTCAGGTGTCTCCGTCTTTTGTAGCTTTGATGCTGGCTGAGTTGGATCGTGACCTCATCATTGAAGTGCAAATCGAGCGGCACCGCCGCTATCAGGTTTATGAAAGCAGGGAAAAGGATGACGAAGAGCGAATCAATACAAGAGCCAAGCTCTACCTTCTTAGCAAAGATGGAAGATTCCGAACCATCTGACGGCATATTGGCGCTTGGCCGGAAGCTAGTCGAAGAGCTGGGGCTGGAAGAGTCAACGGATACGCTGGGGCGCTGGATGGCGCACCACATCGCCGATCTCATGGCGAAAGTCGATGAAGCTACGGGAGATGCGAAGAGTGCTGCCGAACGCGAGTGTTTCGCTTCGATTTTAGCATTATGGAAGCACCGTTCAGAAATGCCGAACGGCAGGCGGCCTTTCGAAGAACTGGAACCTGTTATGCGCGCGGTTGAAAGTCTCGACCCGGAAAACGATACGCCACGCTACTATCGGTCAGCCCGCCCGTCGAGAGGCGAGGCAGCGGAGACACCTGAACAAGAGAAATGGCTAAGTCTAGTAGAGGGGCTTGACTACTCGGCTAAGGTTCTCATTGGTTATTGCCTTGTCGAGGCCGCTGACGCTGCGCTGGACAAATCAAAGGAGTGGGTGAAGCTCGCAGCGGGAATCAACAGTGATGGCGTTCCCGAATTTGTTATCCGTTTCATCTCAACAGCCGCGAACGTGAACAAGGAGCGCGACGCCAATGAAGGAACCCGCTCGCTTCTCTCCGACAGGATCAAGCGACTGCGCGAATTTATGGAGATTTCCGAATCTCTGACCAAATCTCTTGAAGCACGCCTTCAGGCCCTTCCTCCCGGGAAAGAGAAAGACTGATCTATAAATAGAGCAAATAGCCATTCATGATCCATACATGAGGCAATTCGGACTCTGCCTCGCCAGGAAAAGCGAAGAGTAACAAAGCGTTATCCATTGCCCGGCTGTCCAGGGACATCCGAGCGTCCATGCTGCCTGTAGGGCCCCTAGGCCCCCAAACGGAAACTATCTTCGGAGATAGATTCCGGCGCGCGCGTTCACACCAGCTCCATCCTCAGTTCGCGGCCTACGATCCTGGCGGCGCGTTGCAGGCTTTCGATGGTGGCGTTGCCATTATCGGGGTCAAGGATACGGTCGAGTTGCGCGCGGCTCGTCTTCATCAGTTCGGCCATGCGCTTCTTGGTGAGCTTGTTCTTCTTCATCTCGTTGGCAAGCTGTTGTGCAATGACGGATTTGATCGCGGCAACGGTCACCTCTTCATGAAGGCCGGTTTCATCCAGCCAGCTTTCGAGTGTCGAGCCGATATGCCTGTTCTTCTTTTTCATGACCGTAGCTCCTTCATTCGCGCGCGGGCCAGCGCAAGGTCGTCCGGCGGCGTTTTCTGCGTCTTCTTGATGAAGGCATGCAACGCAATGAGCATCCCCTCATAAAACACGAACAATACACGCGCCTCGCGGCGGCTGCGCAACCTGGACCGCGCCTCCCACAGGCCGCCTCCCAAAGGACGGCACAGGGGCAATCCCACCGGCCAGCCGAACTGCACCTTGGCAAGATCACGCCCCACCACCCGCTGGTCCTCACGGGACAACTCGTTCAACCAGTCGCGCACCGGCTCCTGCCCGGTGCTTGAACGCCAGAACCGCAGCGGAATGGGCTTGGGGACGTCAGTCTTGGAGAAATGTACCATATAAGAGACACAAACGCAAGGACTGTAAAAAAGCGGTCACCACAGCTTTTCAGCAGGTAGTGTAAAGCATTAGCGACTACTACCAAAGAATAACAAACGTTAAAGGTCAAGACGCTCAGTCGAGATTTTTCAACGCTTCTTACGCTGCTTTACTTTCCCTTCCCGTATTTGCCCAAGCAGTAGCAATAAATCCACGCTCGGCGCTTCGAAAATTGTTCGATATCTTTTCACCAGGCTCAGCCAACCAGAATGATCGGCCAAATTTCTCCCCCGCCCGACCTCCGGCCGCGACGTGAACTTTGCCATTTCCGCAATAAAGCCAAAGGGTTCGCGCAAGGTTGCGTTTAGCTTTCCATTCGCCCAGGTGGAGTTTGAAACAACGAAATACAGGAGCCGCCGCTTCTCAGTCGGCGACTCGTTGTCGAACAGGCGCTGGGCGTTCCGCGCCATGATGTCGGCAATCAAGCAGCGCAACAGCCGCGAGGAGCGACCAAACAAAGAGAAAAAGCGCGGTTGAACCATCCTGTAACTATCGCGCACTAAAGAATCCAGTAAGAATCCTGCCGGGTCCGCCCGGCAGAACGTTGCATCATTCTTCATACCTGACCAGGAGAACCGTGATGCGAACGATCATGCTTGGCTCTGCCTTCACCCTTGCATTGGCCTTGCTGGGAACAGCCGGCGCTCTCGCCGCTCCGGTGAACGGCAGCGCAATTGGACATGCTGCGGACCTGAATTCGATCGTGCATAAGGTGCCGTGCGCCATGCGCCGCGTGTGTGGTCCGCTTGGCTGCGTCACCCGCCGTGTCTGCTGGCATGAGCGATGCTGGACCCGGCGCGTTTGCGGTCCCCGCGGCTGCATCATACGGCGCTACTGCTCCTGACAAGCCACAAAGGCGGGGCTGAAGCGGAAGCGCAGCTCTTCGGACCGAAAACCGGTCCGTCGCCCAAAAAACACTTCGCTCTGCAAAGAGCAGAGGACTTGTATCCTTCAGACCCGTTGCGTCACGAAAAAGGTCCTGAAGGACATCCGCAACAGCCGCAAAGATCATTGGGCGGCGCGGCTCACCGCCTCGAAGTCCTTGACCGACATGGTGTCGTCATACATGCCGGCGCCGACGAGCCATGGCCGGCTCTCGACTGTCATCATGTAGCTCACCTTCCGCGTCGGCGTTGTGCGGTCCGGCTTCACGAATCTGTATGTCCACCAAGCGCCATCAGCCCGGTTCCGGCCGGCGCAGCGTCCGGCCCAATTTCAGGTAGCCTTTCTCGTTCCACCGAGGTTTTTTCCGTCACGGAAAAACCATCGGCCGCCTTGCTTACGAAAGCGCGATCGCTCGTGATGCGTTTCTTCGCGGCCTCCCCCGTACCGATATCGCGCGATGAATTCCACAACACCCTTGTTTCCTTCCTCGGACGCGCTCAGCACCTGAAGACCGGTGAACGTGCTGCCGTTCATCCACGCGCGGCTGCTTTCATGGTCGAAGTCATAACGGCGCTGCGGATCGGTGGTGTTCAGAATGTAATCGAAGTTCTTGCGCGCATAGGCCGTGTAACGAGAGCGCATCAACGCCTCGGGAGACTCCGCAGGCCTCACACCTTCGATCACTGGCCCGCAGCATTGGTCGTAAGACCTGCCGGAACAACAGGGGCACTCCATGACATCGGCTCTCAAACGAATTCTCCAGGCGCCTCTGTTCCGAAGCCAATAAATCGCGTGTTACGAAGATACCAAATCGTGCCGACAATCAAAACGGCATATGCGCTAGGAAACCGCATTTTAGAAATCAATACCCTTTCTGCCAAAAACATCCCGTTGATATGGGTGTTTTGTCTCGACCATCTCCGCGATCAAATCGGTGGCTCTCGATATTTCCGGATGAGCATATCTCCCGGTAATAACCAATTCGACCTTCTCGAGTTTGCCTTAAATAAGATCCATTATTCCTCTCCAAAGAAATCAAATTAATATCAACCGCAACACTGATTTTATCTAGAATCAGCACATCATACTCAAGATTGCAAATTGCTGCTTTAAGGGCAACCAGCCTTTTGTCAGCAGCCCGTTTGAGGCAAAGAGCGCCAAACGTCTTGTAGGACGCCAGCCTGACCACCCTTCAGCTTCCCGGGGACCATGAACTGGGGAGGCGACGGCGTCGCGCACCGGGCCGCCCCCCAATAGAATTCTCTGCCTACCGCTTTTTTCTCATCTTGAGCCCAGGCGGGGAAGCCCATTCACCACCCCTCCGCAACTCCGGTGAGAATTGCGTCTCCGGCCTCGGCATTAGGCACGAGTTCAATGATCTCGTTGTGAAACAGCGGCCAGTAACGAGCGCACAATCTGATCACTTCCGCCTTTGAACTTGCCTCCACCAGGGCGTAGCCCTCCGTGTTGTTCGCCCAACCGACGAACTTGACGGGACCTCCTTGTTTGAGGTTGTCATTCGCATCTTTGATCATCTTGGTCCACGCCGCCTTCTGGCCATTCTGGTCGGTCGGCCACGCCTCATAGTTGCAGGCAAAGTGGGTGAGATAGGTTGGCATTGGGAGCTCCTGCTGTTGATTGCCATCTGGAAAAATCTATGCGGAGGCCATCCAGTTTCCTGAACGTGGCATCCATTTTCTTGCCTTAGTCCCCCAGCCAGCGATTATGATTAACTTTGAGCTTTCATTGACCTCCGATTGCGGGCATCTGAGTCAAACGACGACGCGCAGCATGCCGCCCGGCACCGCAAGCTCCACCTTTGGCATTCTGTCGAAGCCGTCATAGTCATACGGCATATTCCGACCGAGGGACTGGGGCTTGCGCGCCCGCCGCCATCGCCGCTGCCGCAAGGCCGAATAACGCTGCGGTCCACGCCGGCGCGCAACGCATCAGGCCGCCCCTAGTGATGCGGCACCAACGCTTGAGCCCGCCTCATTGTGTTGGTGCCGGATCACAAAGCACCGGACTAGCTGGTGTTCCTTACCTGACGGTCCGGGGTCGGACCGTCAGGTAAGGAACACGAGCGCGGCGCGTGCCGTCGCAATCAGATCATCCAGCATGGCGGCCAGCAGGATTTCGCCCTTCGCACTTGTTGCGCCGCGCGGATCGCCGACCGACCCGCTCGCGCTGTAGTTCGGCGCCTCGGAATCGGCGGGCGTCAACGGTCCCGGCGCGCGTTCCTTTAAGCGCTCGGGCGAAGCTTGCGCCCGCGCCAATTCCACCCGGTCCGGCGCCAGCGCCAGCATGCGCGAGGTCTCCGCTTCGTCGGCATGCCCGCCCCAGGCTTGCTCCAGCACGGCCGCGTGCGCGTTCCGATAGCGCGGCCCATCGTGGACGCGCAGGTGGCAGACGCTCGCACACTGCAAGCCTTCGACCGCCCGCTCGATCACGGGAATCGTGCTGATGCCGGTATCGAGCACGAACACTTTGCGGGCACCATAACGAAGAAGTTCGCCGACGATCTCTCGTATCAACGATTCAAACACCGATGCGGACAGCATGACGCTGCCCGCATAGTTCACAAATGCGGGATAGTAGCCGTAAGTGACGGTCGGCCAGACCAGCGCATCGATATGAACCGCGAGTTGTCCGGCCAGCCATTCCGCCTGTAGCCGGTCGGTATCCATCGGCAGATGCAGGCCGTGCTCCTTGGCGGCGGCACCGACCGGCAGGATCGCGGCCGCACGCGCGGCAAGGCGCTGGGACACGACGTCCCAGGTCAGCCGCTCGACGCGGTTTTCAGCATGTCCACCGCTCAACAGCACCCCACGCGCATCACCGGCTTAGGTGAAACTCGGCTTCAAGATGCCAGCGCTACTTCACGTTGCTCTCTTTGTATGCTCGCATGATCTTGTCCGAAAAGTCTGCCAACTTCTCGGGATCACGCTTTGAGCAGCCCGGATACGATCCAGCCCTGCAGCAGGACAGCGGCGCGGGTCGGTGCGCTCTCCGGATCGGCGCGAAAGGCCAGCATCTCGCAGATGGTGCCGAATGGCAGCCCGGCGACTGCCTCGTCCCAGGCCATGGCCTCTTCATCTTCCAAGATGCGAAACTTCGGAACCAAATCCTCCCGCCAGACCAAAAGATGCGCGGGCACCTCGAACAGTCTCGCCGCGGGAGGCTCCCTTCCCTCTTTGTGTGCGACCCAGATCTCGGCCGCGTTGGTGGTCACATCGAACCGGATCGCGCTCGGATGTGGAACGAAGCGCACAGCACCCCATTCCGTCGGTGGAATGGCGGCCAGCCGTTCGATCGTCATGACTGGCGCATCGGCGGCGTCGAAGGCGTCGCTTAGCGCCCGCTCAAGCGCTGCCAGCTCGGCAAGCTCGGGAGCATCCCGCCAGGGTCGGGTCTCCTGCAGGAACTCCGGCAATTCATGTGAAAACCAGCGCGCATTCGGTTGCAGCGATGGCCGCGCTTCGACATAGGCATGGGCCAGCTCCGCGAACGCTTCCTCGCCGATATGGGCGAGCAGATACTCGTAGTCCTGCTGCACGATCTCCACGAGCCGCGCCCGGTAGGCATGGCGATAAACCGCCAGCAACACGTCCCGCCTTTCGCGCGGGCCGGCGAGGATGTCGGCGAGCACCGAATCGTCGTGGTCGAGCACGCCGCGCTGGAAACGCTCCTGTAGCGCTGCGAAATCCGACTTTGGATCCGGGCTCCTGTGGCTATTGCGTGCGCCCATTTCGGCCATCCGCGCCGAGAACGCCGGCGGCGATCTTGCGGGCCTTGTTCACTTCCGCCACCAGCTCGGCAAGCGGAGGAATGTTGTCGTCGCGCTCGATCATGGTGGAGACGGCACCGAAACGCCGCACGGCCGATTCGTACAGCGTCCACACATCGTCACAGACCGGATGGTCGTGGGTGTCGATGATATGCGTTTCCATATGGCTGTGGCCGGCAAGATGGAACTGGACGACGCGGTCTTGCGGAATCCCGGCGATGAAGGTTTCGGGATCATAGCCGTGATTAAAGGCGCTGACATAGACATTGTTGACGTCGAACAACAGGAAGCAACCGGTGCGCGCCGTCAGTTCGGCAAGAAACTCCCACTCGGCCATTTCGGATGTGCCGAACTGGACATAGGTCGAGACGTTTTCCAGCGTCAGCGGACGGCCCAGAAACTCTTGCACGGTCTGCACGCGCTCAACCACATGGTCGAGCGCCTCCTGGGTATAGGGGATCGGCAGCAGGTCGTGCAAATTCTTGCCATGCACGCCGGTCCAGCACAGATGGTCGGAAATCCAGCGCGGCGCCACGCGGTCGGCCAGCCTTTTCAGATCTCTGAGATAGTCGTAATTGACCGGGGCGGTCGAGGCGATCGACATCGAAACCCCATGCATGACCACCGGATAGCGTTCGCGGATGCGGTCCAGCATGTGCAGCGGCTTGCCGCCTGGCACCATGTAGTTCTCGCTGATGATCTCGAACCAGTCGATCGGCGGATCGCCTTCGAGGATCTCCGAATAATGCTGCGGTCGCAATCCCAGCCCAAACCCGAGGAAGTCGGGCCTGTCGCTCGACGGTTTCAACGCAGCGATCGTCGCGCCCGCCCTGCCCGCTTGATTGCGGCCTGCGATCCGCCTTGAGCGCATGCGCGGCTTTGGTCCGGCCTCAGACATCGAACCGCACGTCTCTTGCCCCGGTTGTTTGTTGTCCCACCGATGGTGGCAACGGGCGGAGTCCGATCTGCGGGATGGACTCCGCCCGCAGATGTTTATCAAGAGCTTTGGAACCGGCCTTTCGCCTTGTCGCACGCAGCCTTCGTCGTCAGCGTGAAGCCCTGCCCCTTGCACGCATTATGGCCCTTACACGAGCTGCTTGCGGTCTTACAGGCGCTGCGCCCCTTACAGGAATTGGCGCCGAAGCACTTGCCCTGTTCCGCGGCGACCGCGGCGGTCGGAGTAGCGACAGCGCCGCCGAGAATGAGCGCGGCGGCGGCAGCGGCAACGGTGGCGCCCGACTTCACGTTGATCTTCATATCAGTCCTCCACAATGTTGCATGATGATCTCGCAGGCGCAGGTCCCCATCCCTCAGGTTGACCCGGCACCTCCGATAACGGATCGCACCCTCAACGCATCTTGCGCCGAACCACCGAAAGGACTGTCCCCACCGCCGGTTGCGGCTTCCCCCGGTAAGCGCAAGCTGCCCCGGCCGGGAGTCCCGGAGGCATTCTGAGAACTGCTGTCGTCGGATCGCGCCGTTCCCGCGAACGCCCGATCGTCTTTCGATGAACGCGCGGACTTACGCCGCTGCGCAGCCGGGCACGGCCGTGCCGAAATCGCCGATCGCGCTCTGCGCGGTCGCGACTTGAAGAAGACAGACTTGCGTGTAACCGTGAAGCTCGGAGGAATGGCCTATACGGCCGACATCGGCGTCGGCCATCGGCATGTTTCCGCGCAATGATCCTTCGCTCGCAACTGCGGCGATCGCTCATGCTGCGCTCCATTGTAGTGAGCTGGTCGGGGTCCCCCCCCGGCCTCCCGCCGAGTTGCATTACGTGCGTTTCGATCGCGGCGGCTTAAACGTTACGGTGCTCACGTGGACGTGATGACAAGTCGGCTAACACGCACCGGTGCTTTACTTCTTAAACCCGCTAAAGGTTTATGGTGAACCGATGCAATTCTAGGTGCAGACCTTTCGTGACGATTCCATGAAGCGGGATTCTCTGGTTATTGGTTGGCATGACCACTTTCGCCGATGATACTCATAAGGTCGGCAGGGCGTTTGAGCCCGCCTACCGGACGCTCGCCCGAACCGGTGCGCTTGCGCAACGCGCATATGCGGCGCGACTGCGCTTGGAACGCTGCGATCTGTGCGCGCGGTACTGTCGCGTCGACCGGACGACGAATGTCCGTGGCGCCGCATGCCGCACGGGCGAGAAAGCCATCGTCTATTCGGCCGGCCCGCATCATGGCGAGGAGGACTGCCTCAGGGGCACACGCGGATCGGGCACCATCTTCTTCTCGTTCTGCAACCTGCGCTGCGTCTATTGCCAGAACTGGGACATCAGTTGGCGCGGTGAAGGGCAAGAGGTGTCCTCCGAAGAGCTCGCCGCCATGATGCTCCGGCTGCAGGCGATCGGCTGCCACAACATCAATTTCGTCACGCCCAGCCATGTCGTCGCCCAGATCATCGCGGCCATCGATCTGGCGGCGGCGCAGGGCCTCGACGTCCCCCTCGTCTACAACACTGCCGGTTATGACAGCCCCGAAGCCCTGGCGCTGCTGGACGGCATCATCGACATCTACATGCCGGACATGAAGTATGGTGATCCGGCGCTCGCGCACCGGTATTCCCATGTCCGCGACTATGTCAGGATCAATCAAGCGGCCATACGCGAGATGCATCGCCAAGTGGGTGCGCTCGACACCGACCAGCACGGTCTTGCACGCCGGGGCGTGCTGGTCAGGCACCTGGTATTGCCCAACCGCATCGCCGGCACCGAGGAGGTGTTGCGTTTCCTCGCCGAAGAGATTTCGCCCGACACCTATCTCAATGTGATGGACCAGTATCGCCCCTGTTATCGCGCCGGCGATTATCCGGACTTGGACCGCGCCATTACCGGGCGAGAGTTCAACGAAGCGCTTGAGCTTGCCGACCGGTTCGGCCTTACGCGCGTCGACGGCGGTCCCCGATCGCGGCGGTGGCTCTGACAACGAATCGGCCGAATCCGCGCCCAAGTCCGCCCGCTTGCTCCATCGGCCGCCGCTTCTCGCTAATCCAACCTGACTTGGTTGCCGTGTTAACCTATTGCTCAGATGCAGTGCCGAGCATGGGTTCCTATGACAGCATCAATCGGCGAGGATACTGAGATCGATGCGCCGCCGGCCCTCGTTTCCTTCGGCCCGGCGCTGACTGCCGCCGTCGTCGGCGCCTCAGGCGGGATCGGCCGCGCTCTGGCCGACGAACTCGCCGCCTGTCCTACTGTTTCGAACATTGTGCGCTTATCACGGTCGCCGCCTGCGAGGCGCGACGACTCCGCGCTTCATCTCGACCTCGAAGATGAAACGTCCATTGCTGAAGCCGCGGGTCAAATCGAACGCACACATGGCGCTCTGCATCTTGTTATTATCGCTACCGGTATATTGCACGACGCGGGTGGCCTGCAGCCTGAACGGAGCTGGCGGGCGCTCGATGCCGCCGC
Source organism: Xanthobacteraceae bacterium (assembly GCA_028282095.1). Lineage (GTDB taxonomy): Bacteria > Pseudomonadota > Alphaproteobacteria > Rhizobiales > Xanthobacteraceae > Rhodoplanes. The sequence continues at coordinate 26,694 of JANQIP010000125.1, forward strand.
GATGGAGAGGGTTTTCCGAGTTAACACCATCGGGCCTGCCTTGGTCGCCAAGCACTTCCTTCCGCTGCTTGCAAAGAAACGAAAGTCGGCCTTTGCTGCGCTTTCCGCTCGAGTCGGGAGTATCGAGGATAACCGGCTCGGCGGTTGGCACGCCTATCGATCATCCAAAGCGGCCCTCAATATGCTGATCAAGACGTTGTCCGTCGAACTGGCGCACCGAAACCCAGAGGCACTTTGCGTCGGGCTTCATCCTGGGACCGTCGACAGCGCGCTGTCCAAGCCGTTTCAAGCCAACATCGCCGCAGAACGGATCTTCTCACCGCAACGCGCCGCCCGGCAGCTTCTGAATGTGCTCGACCGACTGAGCGTATCCGATACCGGACATGTTTATGCCTGGGATGGATCCAGAATCCCCTCTTAGGTCATTCCGTTATGAAAGAAGTCCGGCACCGTTTACATGATCCAAGACAAGGCCGGTCCCGTTTCCCCATTGTCATTCATGGAGGAAACGATGAGCGCAGTGGTGGATTGGTACCGCACAGTAACCGACTCCGAGCGAAATCCGCTCAAAACCCTTGCTCCCGCGCAACGCTTTCAGACAATGACCGTGCTCGGCCTGATGTGGACCACGATCTTCTGCGCGGCTGCGGGTGCTTGGCTGTGGTTTGGCGAGCTCGCGGTCGTGCATCTCCTGCTCGCACTTGGGACTTTGTTGACCGGCCTCGAGTTCCGCTCTGCGAGTAGACGTGGAACCTATCGGGACTATCCTAACCCGGATGGAACCGCGCGGTACGACGACGTGTGGGGCGGCTGACCATAGTAGTCCGCCATCGGAACCAAATTGGTCTGACTACCGCTTACAATCGCTCAGTTGACGACAGGAGTTCGGTTGCCCGCGCCCCGATGGCCGCCTTCTCTGAAGAGGCGAACCGATCCAATGTCCGGTACATTTGTGCCATGCGAGGATTGCGCTCAAGCTTGGCGCGGTGGCGAGCGAGAAAATCCCAATACAAGGCGTTGAAGGGGCATGCACCGTCGTCCGTGCGCGAGCGCGGATCGTAACAGCATTTTTCGCAATAGTTGGACATGCGCTTGATATAGGCACCTGAAGCGACATACGGCTTCGATGCCAAAAGCCCGCCATCGCCGAACTGACTCATACCAAGCGTATTCGGCAGCTCCACCCATTCATAGGCGTCAACATAGACGGTCAGATACCATTCGTGAACGGCCTCGGGCGCAATGCCGGCGAGGAGCGCGAAATTTCCGGTCACCATGAGCCGCTGGATATGGTGAGCATAGGCGTGTTCTTTGGTCTGACTGATGGCGGCACGCAGGCATGCCATCCTCGTCTCCGCGGTCCAGTAGAATGATGGCAGCGCCCGCGCATGACCGAAGAAATTGCGGGATCTGTAAGCCGGCATGTGCAGCCAATAGATCCCCCGGACAAATTCACGCCACCCGATGATCTGTCGGATGAAACCCTCGGCAGCATTCAACGGAACGCGACCGGCACGATAGGCCGCTTCGACCCGCCGGCAAACATCGAGCGGATCGAGCAGGCCGCAATTGATGTAAAGCGACAATACGGAATGGTACAGGAACGGCTCGCCCTCGAGCATGGCGTCCTGAAACGTTCCGAACCAAGGCAGAGCACACGAGACGAAATGCTCGCGCGCCGCCTCGGCGCCTTGCCGCGTCACCGCGAACCAGAACGGCTTCAAATCACCGAAATGATCGGGAAACCGCTCTTCGACGAGGGCGATCACTTGTTCGGTGATTGCATCGGGCTCGACGCGATACGGCCGCGGCATGTGCGCATTCGGCGGGGCACGTCTGCGGTTGTCCTGGTCGTAGTTCCATCTGCCGCCTTCCGGCGCTTCTGCGTTCATGAGCAGGCCGGTGCGTCGGCGCATCTCGCGATAGAAATGCTCCATGCGTAGTTGCTTGCGGCCACGCGCCCAGCGGGCGAATGCCTCGGTTGAGCAGATGAAGCGATCATCCTTGAGGATCGTGACCGCAAGCCCAAGACTATCCGGCCAGCTTTGCATTTCGTGGCGCAGGCGCCACTCGCCGGGCTCGGTTAGAACGACGCCCTGCGGGTGCATTTCGCGGACGAGCCGGCTGACTTCCGAGGTGAGAGAACCGGACCGGCCCGTCTCGCTTAACGTGCGGTAAACGACGCGCCACCCGATCGCGGTCAGCTCCTCGGCGAAATGCCGCATGGCAGAGAGTACAAACGCGATCTTCTTCTTATGGTGCCGGACATATGTCGCTTCTTCCTGCACCTCGGCGATCAGCACGACGTCTCTAAGCGGATCGCCCGCCCGCAAGCTCGCCAATGCCGGACTGAGCTGATCACCTAAGATAAGGATGATCTGTCGCGCCGCCTGCATGGTATCATCACCCGGGCCCGGCAGGTTTCTACCGAAAGCCGACACCGTTTAGCCGCAGAAAAGCCGTCCTATAAAAAAGTAAGAGCACGGCACTGTTTCACGCATAGCGGAATGCCCTTTCTTCTTTTCCTTGTTTGATCGCATTCGCTTTGTTCGCCCGCATGATCTGCGCTGAGAAACTCGCCGATTTTCCCGGCCTTCGCGCCAGCCGCCCGCATTCACTTTGCCGCGATGGCCGTTCGATTGGAGGCGGAACCAGTGATCCAAGGCACCGGCAATTGCGTTGATCGGGCATATAGCGACCGTAAGCACGCAACGGGAGCGATAGTGCGTCCCGTGTCGGGTTGCGGCATTCCGATCCACTCCGGAACGAAAGGCGCTTCGCCAATGTTCAGCCTCAAATCAACCGTCGTAGGGCTCGTCCTCGCAGCGAGCTTGGTCGCGACGACCGTATCCGCGCGCGCGGCCGGGGACATCGTCGATACGGCCACCAAGGCCGGTAATTTCACCACGCTTGTCGCGGCCGTTAAGGCGGCCGGGCTCGTCGACACGCTGAAGGGCCCCGGCCCGTTCACTGTGTTCGCCCCTACCGACGAGGCCTTCAAGAAACTGCCGGCCGGCACGCTTGAGTCGCTGCTCAAGCCGGAGAACAAAGAGCAGCTCGTCGGCATCCTGACTTACCATGTGGTCCCCGGAAGCGTCGACGCCGCGAAGATAACGGGCAACAAGCAAAAGCAGTTCGGCATCAAGTCCGTTCAAGGCGCCGAAATTCCCGTCGACACCAGGGATGGCGTGAAGGTTTCGGGCGCCAACGTCACTAAGACGGATATCAATGCGTCGAATGGCGTCATCCACGTCATCGACGCGGTCATCCTGCCGCCTGAGAAGAGTTGACCAGAGCGCGCAATCACCGGGCCGGCGCATAGACTCATTTAGCTCTATTCGAGCCGGCAAGACAGACGCGGCGCTGCCCCCCCCTCCCGCAGCGCCGCGTCTGCTGTTTCAGACTTGGCAGCGATGATCGCTGCATGCGCGCTGACGCCCTCAAGCAATGATCCCGAGAAGTTGCAGACTTTTTTTCGGACAAACTCTTGCGACAAAGCAAACAGAAATAGACTGCGATCGATTCAATCTGAATGAACGGCGCGTTCGCCTCGCACAGTCGCACCGTCGCGTGTCACCGGATGATCGACGGCAGCCAGGTTGCAATTCCCGGAAGACCGATCAACAGGCCGAGCACGATGATCTCCAGCATGATGAACGGCAGCGCCGCCAGATACACCTGCCGGAGCGTGATCGATTTGGGTGCCACCCCTTTCATCACATAGATCAAAAGGCCGAAGGGCGGCGTCTTGAAGCTGATCTCCATCGCGATCAGCATCAATACGCCGAACCACAAAAGGTCGACACCCATGCTCTGCGCCAGCGGAATGAAGAACGGCAGCGTGATCATGATCATGCTGACCTGATCGACAAAGCAGCCGAGAAACAGCAGCACGACGATCATCGCGATGACGAGGACCACCCGGTCGGCGCCAAATCCCTCGATCAGTTTCAGCAGGCCATCGGTTGCGCCGGAAAACGCAAGAATCTGCGCAAAGGTCACCGATGCGCCGATGATGAACAGGATCATCACCGAGATTTTGGCCGTCTCCATGATCGCGACATAGAAGCCCGCCCAGGTGAACCTGCGATAGGCGATCGCGGCAATGATGGCCGCCACCGTGCCGAGCGCCGCCGATTCGGTGGGTGTCGCCCATCCGGCGAGGATCGATCCGACGACGATGACGAAGATGCCGAACAATGGAACGACATAGATCAGGAACGGCGTCCAGCGTTCGCGCGCGCTGAGCTCGAGATGCGCCTCGTCGACGGGCGCCAGCCTCGGCTCGTAGGAACAGCGCCCGATAATGTAGGCGAGAAAGACGGCGCTCATCATGATCCCGGGAATGATGCCGGCGATCAGCAGCTTGGCGATGGAGATGCCCGCCAGGCTGCCGAGCAATACCGCCAACGCCGATGGCGGGACCAGCATGGCAATCGAGCCGGTCGCCATGATCGGCCCCATGGCGATGGTCGGATGATAGCCGCGCTTGAGCATGTCCGGCAGCAGCGCGCTGCCGAGCACGGCGGTATTGGCGATGGTGGAGCCGGACAGCGAGGAGAAGATCGTACCGCCTAGGATCGACACGATGGAAAGCCGGCCGGGCACGCGGGCGATCAGGCGGTCGACCGCATTGATGGCCTGGAACGCGACCCCGGTGTGAAACAGGATCTCGCCCATCAGCAGGAACAGCGGGATCGGCGCCAGCGTGAAACTCGACAGAGCGGCAAAGGTGTTGCGCGCCATCTGGTCGAGGCCGGCCTGACCGCCGAGAAAGATATAGGCGCCGATGAGATCGATGCCGATAAAGGCGAAAGCAACCGGCAGGCCCAACATCATCAGCACGGTGAGCGTGCCGAGCATGAGGATGAGGGCGCTGCTCCAGATCACCTCAGAATCCCTCGCGCGGCCGGCTCACCTCATGCGACGACGGCGGCGAAAGCCAGGCGACGACGAGGCGGCGGAGGAACTCGATTGCGAGCAGAGCACAGCCTAGCGGAATGAACATCATCAGCATCCATTCCGCGACCACGAGCTCCTTCACGATCAGATCGCCGCGCTGAAAGCTGACCAATGTCACCCTCAAGCCATGCCAGCCCAGAATGATGGAACAGACGAGACCGGCAAGATCGGCGACGATCTCCATCCATCGGGCCACTTGCGCGGGAACCTGGAGCAACACCACATCGACGCGGACATGGCTGCCCAGCCACAGCACCCAAGGTGCAGCGAGGAAGGTGGCCACGAACAGCGCATATTCGGTGATCTCCAGCAGCGCGCCGGAGCTGAACAGACCAAGATTGCGCAGCACGACATCGAGTGCGATCAGAAACGCCAATACGACGAATGTCAGGCCGGCGAGGAACCCGCAGCCGGTAAGCAGCCTGCCATAGGCCGTGCTGATCCAAGCGCGCATTCAACCCCCGCGGCCGGGCGCAGACCGGTCAGAGCACGGTCCCGAAAAGCTCGCAAGTTTATCGGACAAGATCATGCGACCAAAAAACGAGAGCGCAATCGATTTAAGGCGAAGCAATCGCGCGCTCGCTTTTCCTTCTCTGACGGTCCGATCCCGGACGGGCAGAGGGGAGACGCGAGCGGAGCCGTCCTTGTGGTGCGGCACCAACACGCTGAGACGTGTTCAAGCGCCGGCGCCGCACCGCTAGGGCGTCCTGCATTCCGCGATGTGCCGGATGCGGGGTCAAGACGCGATGGGCTATTTCTTGGTGAGCAGTTCGCGCAGCTTGGGACCCGTCTGCGGATTGGTCTTGATGACCTCGGCCCAACCCGTGGCGTAGGCGCGATCGATATAGTCCTCACCCTCCTTGCCGGCGAAGGTGATGGTCTTGATGCCGGCATCCGCCTGGCGCTTCTTCTCGCTCTCGTTGATCGCCTTGTCTTCCGGACAGGTGGTCTTTTCGATAAAGGTCGCGGCCTCGCGCAGGACGTTCTTCTGTTCGTCGTTCAACGACTTCCACTTGTCGAGGTTGATCAGGATCTCGACGCTGGCGCGGTAGAAGCCGGGATCGACGCGATACTTGGTGACCTCATGCCAGCCGAGATCGAGCACGCCCTGGGTCGGCCAGCCATATCCGTCGACCGTGCCCCGCTCGAGCGCGGTGTACACCTCGCCCGGGGCCGTGCGGATCAGATTGGCCCCCATATCGGCGAAGAATGCGCGGTAGATCGGCGTCACGCGAATCTTGAAGCCCTTGAGATCCGGCTTGCTGATCGGCTTGGTCAGATAGAGATGGAACGGAACGCACTCCTTGTGCCGCGCCAGATGGCGGGCGTTCATCTTCTTCTCATGCAGGTCGTTCACATAATCCCATGCACCGTTCTCGCGTTCCTCGGTGACCGTGAACTGGCTCAATTTGATCGCGTCGGCCTCCGGCACCAGCTTCGTATAGAAGGCGCCCGGCAGATTGCCGATATCGACCACGCCGGTGCGGATGGCATCGCCAAGCTGGAAGGGATTCATCACCTTGCCGCCGCCGCCGCGGTAGTTGATCTTGATCTTGCCCTTGCCGAGTTCATTGACCTTGTCGATGAAGCGTTCGAAATTCTTGGAGAAGGTCGTGCCCTGCGCGAACGCGCTGACGGCCGACAGCGTCGCCTCCTCGGCCATCGCCCGATCCGTCCACGCTGAAACGCCCAGCAGGATGACCGGCGCGACGAGGGCGATTTTCATTTTCTTCGTCATCGTGTTCCTCCCTTGACGAAACGAGTATGCCGTATGCGGTGTGCCGCGGCGACACCATACGGTCGTGCGGGCCACGGCGTGGCGTGGCGGCCAGGGTGAGGCTGTGTTCTGTTTCTCCCGCGCTTTGGGGCGCGATCGCCTCGCCTTGAATCACCGCGCTCCGTTTTCTCTTTTTTTGATTGTATGATCCCGCAGAGTCTGCCGGCTTTCTGGTTCATGCTCTAGTGTTCCGACTCTGACGGTCCGATCCCGGACCATCAGCCCGGAACACTAGCTAATCTGATCCCTTGTGATGCGGCACCAACACAATGAGACGAGCCCAAGCGTTGGTGCCGCATCACTAGCATCAGGGTCCCATCGCCGGCCAGTGCGGACTGCCGCGCGTACAAGCCGAAATGGTCGCAGGGCGAGATCATACCCACAAGCGTCGGATCGACAACGTCCAAGGCTGATTGAAATCTACAAAGACGTGCAACCCTGTGTCGCTGCACACGCCTCTATCGCCGCAACCCTCTCGCGCCCGGACAAAGAGAACGAGAGCGCGATCAATTGACCCCGAATCCATCGCGCTCTACCGCATGATCCCGTAAAGTTGGCGGACTTTTCGGATAAGATCATGCGATGAGACTGGGAGAAGATGGCGCGCGAACGATCCGATCTTAAGGGATCGCGCTCTGGTCCGTTCGTCCCCGCGCAAGCGGGGACCCAGGATGCCCTGTCAAGACTGGATTCCCGCTTTCGCGGGAATGAACGGAGTTCATAGGAGTAGCTCCGCCCCAACCGTCTTCCGCAAGCGGGAGAGGTCATTCAGATCCTGACCGGTCAGATAGGTGACACCCGCTTCGCGGCCTCCTCAGGATCACGTGCGTAGATTGGCGCGGCGTCACTGGCCGGACGCGTGGGCCATGGCGGCGACGTGCTCGGCCCGCAGCCGCATATAGAGATCATAGGTCTGTCGCGCGATGCTCTGCCAGCTATAGCGATCCTCGACGCGGCGGCGTCCGGCTTCCGCCATCCGCTGACGCAAGTCGGGATCGTTGGCAATGCGATTGATCCCGTCGGCAAGCTCGCGCTCGAACCGGGCGGGAGCGACCGGATCATGCGGCGGCTCCGGCGACAGATGCGGATCGACCAGGATGCCGGTTTCGCCGTCCACCACGACCTCGCGAATGCCGCCGACGGCGCTGCCCACGACCGGCGTGTCGCACGCCATCGCTTCCAGATTGATCAGGCCGAACGGCTCGTAGATCGACGGGCAGCAGAACACGGTCGCATGCGAGTACAGCGCGATCGTGTCCGCCCGCGGCAGCATCTGCGGAATCCACACAATGCCGGGTCGGTTGCTCTGCAGCTCGCGCACCATTTCCTCGATCTCGCGCTGCATGGCGAGCGTATCGGCATCGCCCGCGCACAACACCACCTGCAGATTGGGGTCGATCTGGGGAATCGCCTGCAGCAGATAATAGAGGCCCTTCTGGCGCGTGATACGGCCGACGAACAGCACATAGGGGCGCTCGAGATCGACGCCGAGGCGGGACAGGACCTCGGGGGCGTGAACCGGCCTGTACTCTTCGGTATCGATCCCGTTGGGGATGATGACCACCTTCGACGGCTCGACGTCGAACAGGCGAATAATGTCCTCGCGCGTGCTGCTCGACACCGCGATGATGGTGTCGGCGAACTCGAGCGCGGTCTTCTCGATCCAACGGGCGAGATCATAGCCATGTCCGAGCTGCTCGCGCTTCCACGGCCGCAGCGGCTCGAGCGAATGGACGGTGACCACCATCGGAATGTTGTAAAGGATCTTCGCGAGAATGCCGCTGAAATGCGTATACCAAGTATGGCAATGGATGAGCTCGACATTGCCCTCGAGTTCGTCGCCGATGCCCTGCCCGACAAAGGCAAGACACGTGCTCAGCGCCCGCAACGGCGAAACGAAGGACTGCGGACAACCGGCGAAATGCGAGGTGTCGACCTTGATGCCGCGCAAATGGAGCTGACCGTCGGTGAAGGTCTGGTCGTGGAAGCTGCGGACTTCGACCGGCGTGAACTTCGCCAATTCGCGCGACAGATATTCGACGTGAACCCCGGCGCCCCCGTAGACAAAGGGCGGATACTCATTGGTGGCCAACAGGACGCGCATTGTCTTGGTATTCCTTCCGCCAAATCAAATAATATCTCGTCCCGCTCGCGGCGCCGCCGGCGGGCAAGCAACCAGACTCCGGCGTCGCACTGAACCAAACCGATGACTAGTACAAAAACCCTTCATTAGGATGAAAGTCAGGTCAGGCAGCGCATCAGGACCACCGGGTCGTTTTCGGGATCGACATAGAGCCGCAGGCCGCCCCATTCGATCTGCCGCTTCTCGCCGGTGAGCAGATTCTCGACCGCGCGCACCGGCCGGCGGGCATCCTCCGGCCCGATGCGAAGGTCGCCGAAGTGGAACCAGAATTCATGCGGTCCGCGACCGAGCGCGACCGCGACCGCAACCGCATTGTCCTTCGCCGCCGATTCCTTGACGAACCCGATCACCTCACCATTGTCGACGGCGACGAAGGTGAGATTGGCGTTCTGCTGCAGCGCCGGATTCTCGCGACGGCACTGGTTCAGCCGCGTGATATAGTCGTTGATATTGCCGGGCGCGTTCCAGTCGCGCGGCCTGATTTCGTATTTCTCCGAGTCGAGATACTCTTCCTTGCCCTCAGCGAGCGGCGTGTGCTCGAGCAGCTCGAAGCCGCTATAGACCCCGTAGGTCGCCGACAAGGTCGCGGCGAGCGCGAGGCGCGACTTGAACATCCACCCATCTCCCGACTGCAGATGGAAAGGAAGGATGTCGGGCGTGTTGACGAAAAAGTTCGGACGATAAAACTCGCATTCGGGATAGCGCGTGAGCTCGGTGAGGTACTCCTCGAACTCGGCCTTGCCTGTGCGCCAGGTGAAATAGGTGTAGGACTGGGTGAAACCAAGCTTGGCGAGCGCCTTCATCACTTTGGGGCGCGTGAAGGCTTCGGACAGGAAGACCGTGTCGGGATCGCGCGTCTGCACGTCGCGGATCAGCCACTCCCAGAACGGAAACGGCTTGGTGTGCGGATTGTCGACGCGGAAGATGCGCACCCCCTGCGCCACCCAGAACAGCACGACGTCGCGCAAAGCCTGCCATAGCGCCTCGCGGTCGTCGCAATAGAAGTCAGGATTGACGATGTCCTCGTACTTCTTCGGCGGGTTTTCGGAGTAGCGGATGGTCCCGTCCGGGCGCCACTTGAACCAGTCGGGGTGCTCCTTGAGCCAGGGATGGTCGGGCGAACACTGGATCGCAAAATCGAGGGCGATCTCCATGTCGTGAGCCTTGGCCGCCTCGACGAGCCTCAGGAAATCCGCGAGCGTGCCGAGCTCCGGGTGGATCGCGTCGTGGCCGCCCTCCTCGGCTCCGATCGCATAGGGGCTGCCCGGCTCGCCGGGAGCGGCGTTCAGCGTGTTGTTCTTGCCCTTGCGGTTGGTCCGGCCGATGGGATGGATGGGCGGCAAGTACAAAACGTCGTAGCCCTTCGCAGCGATGTCGGGCAGGCGCGCGATCACATCGTCGAAGGTCCCGTGCCGGCCGGCGTCGGTCGTCTGGCTGCGCGGAAACAGCTCGTACCATGCCCCGAAACGGGCGCGCGGACGATCCACGGTGAGCGGGAAGGAATCGCTCCAGGTGAGGTCAGGACGCGGCTCGACCTCCGCCATCAGCGCAGCGAGCTCGTCACCGAGCAGCGGCTCGGGGGCGCGCGTGCGATCGAACTCATCGAGCGCCGTCTGCAGGGCCGGCAGCGACTCGCCGGCACGAACCAGCGCAGCCGCGATCAAGGCGCGCCCTTCCAGCAACTCGACCGTGATGTCGACGCCAGCATTCTGCTTGACCAAGCAGTCGCGTCGCCACGTCGCGAAGGTTGCCGTCCAGGCTTCGATCCCGAACATGTGCCGTCCGGTTCGCGTCGGCGTGAACTCGCCCTTCCAGCGATCATTGTCGACAAAGACCATCGGCGCCGCCTGCCAGGCCAGGTCACCCTCCCGTCGCCAGCGCAGCGCCGCCGCGGTCACATCATGTCCGTCGCGGAAGATGTCCGCCGAGACCACGACCCGGTCGCCGGCAACCCGCTTGACGGCAAAGCGACCACCTTCGACCCGCGGGCGGATATCCTCGATATAGAAACGCCGCTCGAACACATCCGAATCGAGCGCCGGAAGATTCACCGGCGGTTCGACGGTGCGCGGTTCCGAAGTCGTGGTGGTGCGGCTTGAGAGCTTCTTCGGCTTCGGCGAAGGCGCCGTCGATTTTTGCGTGTCCACGTCGTCACTTATCCGAAATTGGGGAGAAACGAGGCGGCCTGCAAGCGTGCCACTTCGGTCTTGCAGGCGCAAAACTGTTATGTTGGTTTTCGCCGCGATCGGCAAGACCTTGCGCGGCTTTCGCAGGTCCCGGCTGCAGCGTGATTGACGGGCGGGCACTCCCTGGGCGGCGGCGCTCGGTCCCTCGTGTTCCGACTCTGACGGTCCGCCTCGGACCGTCAGCCTGGAACGTTCGCCAATCTAACGCGCTGCCGCGCGGCACCAACACGATGAGACGGGCTCAAGCCTTGGTGCCGCACCACGAACTACTCGCTGTTGCCGTAGACCTCCGACGGCTCGAACACCTTTTCGGCGTCAACCTGGGTCAGAACCAGCGTATGCCCGGCCGGCTCGCGAAGCGCGAGCGTACGATAGAAACACGATGCCCGCCCGGTGTGGCAGACGCCCGGCCCCGCCTGCTCGACTTTAACGAGGAGCGTGTCCTGATCGCAGTCGACCCGGATCTCCATGATCCGCAGGGTGTGGCCCGAGACCTCGCCCTTGCGCCACAACGCATCGCGCGAGCGGGAATAGAACCAGGCTTCCCCGCTCTCGATCGAATTGGCGAGCGCCGCCTCGTTCATGTAGGCGAACATGAGGATCTCACCCGACCAGGCGTCGGCGACGATCGCCGGGATGAGCCCGTCCGAATCGAATTTCGGTGCGAAGACCCGCCCTTCCTCGACCTGTTCGGTCGAGCCGCGGGGAGCGAAACGATTGGCGGCCATGATCAGCGCGCGCCGCTGCGCACGAGTTGAATGAAGCGAAGCTGCTCATTCGTGTCGTTGCGAAACAAGCCGCTGAATTGCGTCGTCACCGTTTTCGTCCCGCATTTCTCCACGCCTCGCATCGACATGCAGGTGTGTTCCGCCTCCAGGATCAAGGCGACGCCGCGCGGCTTGAGGACCTCGTCGATGGCGGTGACCACCTGCGAGCTGAGCCGTTCCTGGGTCTGCAGGCGGTGCGCAAAAACGTCGATCAGGCGCGCGATCTTGGACAGTCCCACCACACGTTCGACCGGCAGATAGGCGACATGCGCCTGGCCGTAGAACGGCATCATGTGGTGTTCGCAGTGCGAGTTGAACGGAATGTCGCGGATGAGAACGAGGTCGTCATAGGTTCCGATCTCGGAAAAGGTGCGGTCGAGCACGTCGCTCGCCTGCACCTCATAGCCGTTGAAGAGTTCCTCATAGGCCGACACGACCCGTCGCGGCGTATCCAACAGACCTTCCCGCCCCGGGTCGTCGCCGATGTAAGCGAGCAGCGTGCGGACGGCTTCCTCCGCCTGTTCGCGACTCGGGCGCGGCGCGTCCCAGTCGCCCCCCGAACTGGCTGCCGTGCGAGGCGTGGGGCCGATTTTCTTGATGACATTGTCCATGGCGAGCGTCCGCTGCGTTTACCCGGGGTCGGCAAGCGTACCCCACTGTTCTTCTTAACCGGCCAAGCTTCGCACGCCGCAAGGATCACTCGCCTTGCGGAACGCACGCTGACTTCCCAGTTGGCGTTACCCTTCAGAACGCGATTGCTGAGGGGTGAAACAGTCTTGCTCTCTGTCTCTTTGGTTTTTCTTGCATGGTCCTTATTCGCTGGAACATCCATTAGGACGAGCCGCAACGGACGGAGCGCAAGCAGTTCTCGCCCTGCCCGACCGGTCACATATATAATCTCTACCGCAGGGTGACAATCGAGCGCCCCCAAGGCAGTTGGCGATGCGATGCTGAACGAAGTCTATAACCAGCGCATCCTGGAGCTTGCCGGCAATATTCCCCGGCTCGGCCGGCTGCCGGAGCCCGACGCGAGCGCGACCGCGCATTCGCGGCTTTGCGGCTCGACCGTTACCGTCGACCTCAAGATGGACGGCGAGACCGTGGTCGACTTCGCCCATGTGGTGAAGGCCTGTGCGCTCGGCCAGGCATCGGCCTCGATCATGGCGCGCAGTGTGATCGGTGCACGCGCAGACGAATTGCGTGCGCTACGCGAGGCCGTGCGGCACATGCTCAAGGATGACGGGCCGCCGCCTACCGCCGAGCGCTGGTCCGACATTGCCGTGCTCGAACCGGTGCGGGACTTCAAGTCTCGGCATGCCTCGACCATGCTCACCTTCGACGCGGTCGTGTCGGCCATCGACGAAATCGAAGCCAAGCGCCGCGCCGCTTCTTAGAGCATGATTCCGAAAAGTTGCAGGTCATGCGACCAAACAAAGGAAACAGAGCGCGATCGATTCAAGCTGAATGGATCGCGCTCCAGTCCGTTCGTCCCCGCGAAAGCGGGGAACCAGACGCTCTGCCCAGGTGGGATTCCCGCTTGCG
>JANQIP010000115.1 GCA_028282095.1 Xanthobacteraceae bacterium
ACTTTTCGGACAAGATCATGCGAGCAAACAAAGAAGCGCATGGTCCCGAAAAGTTGGCAGACTTTTCGGACAAGATCATGCGAGCAAACAAAGAGAAAGAGAGCGCGATCGAATCAAGGAGAAGCAATCGCGCCGACCGGCGGCCTCGCCCTTTGAGCCAAGCCGCTATTGTGTCAGGTCATCGGCCGTCATCAGGCGCCGAGATGGGATTTTGCCGTGGCGAGCAGCGCCTCGGCATCGTGACCGGCTTTTTGCATCGTGGCGATCCATTTCTTTGTCGCCGGGGCGGTCGCGGCGACCATCTCTTCCCGTGCCGACGGCTCAACATCAATGACGGTGTAGTCGGCCGAGCCGTCGTATTCGGCCTTTAGGCGCAGTTCCACGCCGTCAAGACCTTCGCCGATCCCCATCGCCATGCCCATGCCCGAATGGGTGTCGATGACCTTTCGAAGATCCTCGGGCAAGCCCTCATAGCGGGCGCGGTTCATGATCACCATGAAGCGCGGCCCGGCGATCTTCAGGTCGGTCAGGTATTTGAGTTCATCCTGCAGCCCGAATAGGCGGATGGCCTCGAACACGAAGACGCTGCCTTGGATCACGCCGCGGCGCAGGTTTTCGGCAATCTCGGAAACGGGGATGCCGACCGGCGTTGCGCCCAGCATGCCCAGCGCCTCGCCAATCAGCGCCGATGGCGTGCGCATCTTGAGGCCCGCCATGTCGGCCATTTTGTGAACCGCTCGGCCGGTCGTGAACATGCCGTAGGGCCGGTGGGTGTAGAGCGCCAGCACCTTGATCGAGCCGTAATCCTTCTCGAACTGGCCAGCCTCGAGCATCGTCATCAGCGTGCGGGTGCCGGCGGCCGAGGTTTCGTATAGGAACGGCAGCTCCAGCACTTCCGATTGCGGGAACCGGCCCGAGGTATAGCCTTGGATTGACCACGCCATATCGAGAACGCCCGATTCCACTAGCTGGTGAAACTGCGGCACACGGCCGAAGACGCCGGCGGGCTGGAGATCGACGGCGATGCGCCCGTCGCTGTCGCGTTCGACGGCCTTCTTGAAACGGGCGAGATGCTGCGAGTGGATGTAGCCGGTCTCGGGCGACAGGCTGGCGAAGCGGAACGTGTGCTCTGCCGCCCGTGCCGGGCCGGTGATGATGGCGGCTGCCGACAGGGCGGCTCCGCCCTGGAGCATAGTGCGTCGGGTGACGGTCATCTTCCAATCCTCCCTAAAAGGTTGCTCGTTTGCCCAAACGGGCCGGTTGGACGACCCCTAGTGATGCGGCACCAACGCTTGGGCTCGTCTCATTGTGTTGGTGCCGCATCAAAAATAACGGATTAGCTAGTGTTCCGAGCTGACGGTCCGGGGTCGGACCGTCAGAGTCGGAACACTAGAGCATGATCGCGAAAAGTTGGCAGGCTTTTCGGACAAGATCATGCGAGAAAACAAAGAGAAATGGAGCGCGACCGATTTGGTTTGAAGGAATCGCGGTCCAAGATATTCGGGGAGACGCAAAAGGTGGCTGTGAGGGCTGCGGCCGATATTCCATTCGACAAGCTCGAAACGCGCAGCGCCGACGAGCGTGAAGCCGCGTTGACGGCAGCGCTGATCGACCTGATCGCGCACGCCAAGAATGTGAGCGCCTATTACGGTGAGGCGTTTGCCGATATCACCCCGCAAGACGTTGCAAGCCTGAACGGGCTCGCCCGCCTACCCGTCACGCGCAAGGCGAACCTGGCGGCACTGCAGCACCGCGCTCCGCCATTCGGCGGCCTCGAGGCGGCGACGCTGCGGCTTGCCCGCGTATTCGCCTCTCCCGGCCCCTTGTTCGAGTTCGAGGCGGCCCGTCCCGACTATTGGCGCTACGCTCGCGCGCTATGGGCGACAGGGCTTCGCCCCGGCGACCTGCTGCACAATTGCTTCGCCTATCACTTCACTCCGGCGGGGGCGCTCGTGGAGAGCGGTGCCCACGCGCTCGGGGCGGCCGTGTTTGCGGCCGGAACCGGGCAGACCGAACTGCAGGTCCAGGCGGCGTCAGCTCTAAAGCCGGTCGGCTAT
>JANQIP010000148.1 GCA_028282095.1 Xanthobacteraceae bacterium
ACGATGAGACGGGCTCAAGCGTTGGTGCCGCATCACTAGAGCATGATCCCGAAAAGTTGCAGACGTTTCGGACAAGATCATGCGACCGGAGGCCTGGCAGATGCGGTTGGGCAAGGGGCAACTCAGCGATAACCGGCGAGGCGTTCCGGGCCGTTCTTTGCACGGTCCGCAATGAGGCGTCGGGCGCCACGCTCGCTCGCTGCATAGGACGGCGATTACGGGTGTTATCCAATTCGTTACCACGCCAAAGTCCCGGCGCTTGTCCGCCTCGGCAAGGGCGGCTCACTCATCGTTGCCGAGGTCCGGCCTGAATTCTGTGCGCTCCAGCGCGGCCGATAGGGCGCGGAGCGTGCCATGGATGGTTGCCCGCTCGCGCGCGGACAGCGAGGCGAGCAAGTGCTCGTTGCGGCGGGACATTTCGGGACCTATCCGACGGTATATCGTCCAGCCGCGCGAAGTCAGTTCGAGCGTCGATTGTCGCCGATCCTCCGCGCAGGATCTGGCGGCGACCAAACCCTTCTCGACAAGCACGTTCACAGTTTTGCTGAATTGACTTTTGTCGATGCCGGCGGCCTTGCGGATCGGTGTCGAGGTGGTGGCGAGGCCCATGCCGATAACGCGGATGATCCGCCATTGCGGCACCGACAGGTCACTGTGCCGAGCCAGGATGGCGCGCGCCTGGACATTCAGCTTGGCGGTGAGTTGAACGATCTGAAAGGAAAGTAGCATTTCGATAGGCTCCGGATGCGCCGGGTCCCTGGCTTTGGTTTTCGTATCGCCTTTCATTGCCGCAAATCCTCTTCCCGACGCACGGGGCGCTTACAAGAAGGGAGGCCTACCAATATTTTGGTTGACTTGTCCACCTTCCGGTGTTCCTATTCGGCACAAAATAGGAAAATAGGGAGGATGCTACCATGCTCAAAATGGCAGTTCGCTGCGCCGTGCTCGTGGCCGCCGTCTCAACCGGGCCGGTCGTCGCGGCGGCCGATCCGGGCAACTGGACGCCGCCGGGCCCGATCAAGCTCATCATCGGCTTCCCAGCCGGTGGCGGCGTGGACACGCAGGCGCGCCTGATCGCCCAGGCGATGGAAGACCGCTACGGCTGGACGGTGCTTCCGCAACAGGTGCCCGGAAACGGCGGCAACAACGCAGCGCTGGCCGTTGCCAAGGAACCGGCCGACGGCACGGCCTTGGCGATCATCGTGACTGAGACACTCGGCTACAACGCCATCGTGGCGGAAAATCCGAAACTCGCGCTCGAGAACTTCACGCCTCTGGCAACGACGGCGCGCTTCCAAATGGGACTCGTCGCGCGCGCCGGCGGGGAGTTCGACAGCTGGGGCAAGGTCAAGGCTGCCTCCAAGGCGGGTAAGCCGATCCGACTCGGCGTGGCGACGCCGCGGATTGCCGACGTGACCTATCATCTTGGTCTTGAGAGCGGGGTCGACTTTAACATCGTGAACTTCAAAGGCGGCGCCGGCGTCATGAACGGGATTAATGCGGGCGATCTCGACCTCGGATGGGTTGCCGGCGTCCAATCGAAATACGTCAAATCCGGCGAGATGGTGAACGTGCTGTCGGGCATCCCAACTCCGCTTGTAGACTCGCCTGACGCACCCACGCTCGGGAAAGTTGGAAGCAAGTTCTATATCGATGGTTACTTTGTCTTTGTCGGCCCGGCGGGAATGGACAAAAAGGCGCGCGCCGCGTTGGCAGAAGCAATCGCCGCCATCGCCATGGATCCCGAGACCAAAGCGGGCGCGATGCTGGCGCGAGCTTTTGGTGGCGCATCCGCAATAAGGGGTGACGCCCTCGAACAATACCTGGCGAAAGACCGATCCGCTGCAAAGAAACTGCTTCAGGCGGTCTCGCGGTAGGCGAGCGCGAAGTGGCCGCACGGCATGCCGGGCGGCCATGCATGCGCATGATTGTCTTCGCAAGGTTGAAATCAAATCCCCCGACTCCTTCTGTTCGAATCGCCGAGCCATTCGGTCAGGTGCCCGAACCGCACCCGCGCCGATTGGAAAGACGCGGGCAACGGATGTCGCGACGGTCCGGCGCCAGGACCGAGAAGGAAAACCGGGATTTGCCACGGCTCACACCAGACCGGGTCATTGGACTGCTCGCCATTGTGTTGGGGATCGTCGCGATCCTTTGGTGGGTGCCCGCAGACGCCGGGTCGCCGCTGATCGAACGGGTACGAGGGCGATTGCGAATCGGCGACGCGATGGCGCCCACGGTCGCACTCGCGATTCTCGTTCTCGGAGGGGTGGTTCTGCTGTTGGAAACCCGCCTTGCAAAGCACAGCATTAGATTGAGCCCGCGCAGTCTCATCTTTCTGGTGCATTGCCTCATCGTGATCGCCGTGGCTTTCGCCCTCATGCGCTGGATCGGCCCGATCGCGGTTGCGGGCTGGGCTGCGGCGACCGATAGCACCGCGACCTATCGCGATCTGCGGGACACCGTTCCCTGGAAGTATCTCGGCTTTCTTGTGGGCGGCACATTTCTGGTCGCAACCCCGATCGTGTTGTGCGAGCGGCGCTTCAGTCTTCGTGCCGTTCTCATCGGACTGTTCTCCGCGGCGGCGATGATGGCGGTCTACGACCTGCCATTCGACGATCTCTTGCTGCCACCGAACGGGGACGTCTGATGGGAGTCTTCGACTACGTGCTTGCCGGTATCCTGGCGGTCTTCCAAGGGCCATTGCTCTTTGAGGGCCTGGGGTTCGGGATTCCCGCGGCGCCGCTGATGCTGTTCTTCGGCTTTTTCGTCGGCATTGCGGTGGGCGCGACGCCCGGACTTGCCGGACCGATGGCGATGGCGATCTCGCTGCCGATCCTCATCTCGATCTTCGGTGTCCGTCCCGAGGCATTGCTGCCGGTCTTCGGGTTTTTGATCGGCGTGATGAAAGGGGCAACCATCGGCGGTGCGGTTCCGGCCATCCTGTTCAACATATCCGGCACACCGGACGCGATGATGACGGCGCTTGACGGCTATCCCCTTGCGCGAAAGGGGCAGGCGCGCCGGGCACTTCGGATTGCGCATGTGTCTTCGGCCTCCGGCGACACGCTCTCGGACATCGTGCTCTTTGTTTGTGCACCTTTTCTCGCGGTGCTCGTGGAGCGGTTTCTCGATCTGCCGGAGAAAACCGCTCTGATCATCCTTTCGCTTGCCTTCGTCGCCGCGATAATGGGAGATTCCGTCGGCAAGGGGCTCATTTCGGTGGCGCTTGGCCTTCTCGCCGCTTTCGTCGCGAGCGGAGAGGACTTCTATCCGCGCCTCACCTTCGGCCTCGATGCGCTTTCCGGTGGCTTTCCGCTAACGGCTGTCGTGCTTGGCGTGCTGATCGTCGGTGAGATTTTCGCCAGCATCGAGCACATGTGGTGGAACGGACCTGAGCCGCCGGCGAAAGTCGAAGACACGTCCAAGCGCGGAGGGCTGCGGCCAGGCGACGTCCGGCGCATCGCGCCTTACGCATTCCGCTCCGCCGTCCTCGGCACCACGATCGGCGCGTTGCCGGGCGTGGGCTCGACCCTTGCCGCGACCCTCGGCTACGCGTTCGGTCATCAGCGCTACAAGATGCGGAAGGCCCCGGGCGATCCGCAGTTCGGCGACGGCGCTCCCGAGGGCATTGCCGCGACCGAGGCGGCCAACTCCGCCGTCTCCGGCGCCAACCTCATTCCCGTCCTATCCCTGGGGATCCCTGGAAACGCCGCCGCGGTGTTCATCGTCCTCGCCGCAGATAGTATTGGCGGCTTCAACCCCGGTCCGTCCGTATTCAAGTTCACCTCGCCAGAGGTGAACCCGGAATTGGTGGTCGCCTTTGGCATCTTCACGCTCATGGCGCTCGGCAACCTGCTGAATTGGACGGCCGGTTGGTACGTGATGCGGGCAATGGGGATCATGTCGCGGGTCAACCGGCATGTGCTGATGCCGATCGTGCTGCTCGTGACGCTCACCGCGATCTACGTGCAGGAGACGAATCTCGGAGCGCTTTGGATCATTGTCGGTTTCGGGGTCCTAGGCTACGTCTTCCGCAAGGTCGGCATCGCGGTCCTGCCTTTCGTCATCGCCTACATTCTGGCCGGTGCGCTCGAGCGCGCCGCCCGCCAGGCCTTCTCGGCTTCGGGCGCTGATCCTTTCTTTCTCTTCAGCAGCCCGGTTTCTATCGTGTTGATCGTCGCCGCGGTCGCTGTCGTCACGCTGTTGTCGCGCGAGGCGAAGTTGAGCGTGGGGCACCGGCACGCAAGCACGGTGGACCAGCGATGATGCCGCGCGCGGGCATTGGCGGCGCGGGTGCCATGTTGTCGCCAATGAGACCTTGGTTGGCTGACGTTACGCGCGCGGGCGTGCGGGCGGACTTCATCGCCGGGGTAACCAATGCGGCCGTCGCTCTGCCGCAGGGCGTCGCCTTTGCGACGATCGCCGGATTGTCGCCGGAATATGGCCTGTTCGCATTGATGGTCCCGACGCTCGTGGCGGCATGGTGGGGCTCTTCGTCGGTTATGATGTCCGGACCGACGACCGCGATTTCGGCGGTCGTGTTGGCGACCCTGACGCAGTTTGCAACGCCGGGAACCGCCGATTACGTGACGCTGGCGTTAACCCTGACGATCTTCGTCGGCGCGTTGCAGCTCATTGCCGGCCTCATGCGGCTAGGCGGACTGATCTCCTTCGTGTCCCACTCCGTCATCGTCGGGTTCACGGCGGTCGCGGCACTTCTGATTGCGGCCTCGCAGCTTGCGCCGGCAATGGGTATTCCCGCCGATCACTCACCCAACGCCCTCGGGCGCTTTCAATCGGTGCTATCCCAACTATCGGAAGCCCAATGGCCGGCGATGATGGTATGTGTTACGACTATTGGGACGATCATCGCGGCCCAGTGGATCGACCGCCGTCTGCCGGCCTACATGCTCGGCCTCGCGGCGGGCGCGCTGGTCGGTGCGGGCCTGTCCGCGACCGGGCTCGTGGTCGACACCTTCGCACCGCTTCCATCCGTTCTGCCGCGCCCGTTGCTGCCGAATCCGAGCATGTCGGATGTCGCCGCGCTTGCCCCCGGCGCCCTTTCGATCGCACTCGTCGGGCTGCTCGAAGCCATCTCGATAGGCCGTGTCTTCGCCCTGCGCCGCGGCGAGGCCTACGACCCGAACCAAGAGATCGTCGGGCAGGGGCTTTCCAATCTCGCCGGCGGCATGTTCCAAGCCTATGCCAGTTCTGGATCGTTCACGCGCTCGGGCCTGAACGCCGACGCCGGCGGGCGGACTCCGCTCGCGGCGCTGTTTGCGGTCGTCGCGCTCATTGGGATGCTCGTGATCCTGGCGCCGCTCGTCGTCTTCATCCCCATTCCGGCGATCGCCGGTGTGATCCTCTGCGTCGCTTGGCGGCTGATAGATTTGGACGAGATCAGGCACATCATGCTGTCGCGCGGCGAGACGCTGATCCTGGTCGCGACCTTCGTGACCGGCGTGCTGACCGATCTCGAATTCGCCATCGTCGTCGGCGTCCTGGCATCGCTTGCCGTGCTCCTCAAGGAAATCGCGCGGCCATATGTCGGGGTCGGCGCGCCGGCGCTGCTCGGCGGCCGCCGCCGCTTCATCAATGCCGAACGGCACGGCCTCGTCCAATGTCCGCGGATCGCGCTTTGGCGACTCGAAGGACTCTTGTGCTTTGCTTCGGTCGATCAGGTCGCGCAAGCATTCCGGCGGCTCGAGGCAAAGCAGACCGATCAGACGATCAAAATCCTCACGCTCAAAGGTGTGGGCAAGCTCGACCTTGCCGGCGCCGACTTTCTTGTCCGCGAAATCCGCGAGGCCCGGCGAAAAGGTGGCGAACTCCACATCATTTCCGTGCTGCAGGAACGCAGGGAAGCTCTGGAGCGGCTGGGCGTCTTGGGAGAGCTGGGGTCGACCCGGTTACATCGCAACAAGCAAGAGGCGGTCGCCGCCGCCGTGCAGCAGGTCGCGCCCGATCACTGCCGGATCTGTCGAGCGCGGGTTTTTGTGGAATGCGGGGGCCGGCCGAGCCCGGACGATCCCGGTTGAGCAAGAGGTGCGGTCATGAACCTAGGGCACATCATCAAGGACAGCGCGCAGAAATGGCCCGACGGCTTGGCGCTGGCCGACGAGTCTCGACGTTATACCTATCGTGAGCTGGACCGGCGCACCGACCAATTGGCTGATAGCCTCAAGGCAATCGGTCTGTCGGTCGGCGCCCACATTGCTATTCAATCCTGGAACTGTGTTGAGATGGTGGAATTGGAAACGGCCTTATACAAGGGAGGCTGCGTCAAGGTACCAATCAACGCCCGCCTCGGTTTCGACGAAACCGTGCATGTGCTCAACGACGCACGCGCCGAAGCGCTGGTCGCAGACGCCGAGCACGCAGCCTTGCTGACCGGCCGCCGTCACCGTATCCCCAATGTCAAAACCTTGATCGTTATTGACGGTAGCGATGGCGATATCGCCTATGAGGCGCTGGTTCAACGTGGTCGAGCCCGACCTTCTGGCATCGAGGTGGCTCCCGATGATCTGGCGGTCTTGCATTACACGTCTGGCAGCTCCGGCGTTCTCAAGGCAGCGATGCAGACCTTCGGTAACCGCGAGCACAATATCCGCAAATACGACGCATCACCATGGCGTCACTGTCGGGCGGGCGACATCCTCGCTCATGTCGGGCCCTTGAGTCATGCAACCGGGCTTTTTGCGCTCCAGGTATTTGCTAAGGGGGGCTGCAATCGGGTGTTCGCGCATTTCGAGGCCGGGGAGTTACTGGAGGCGATCGAACGGGAGAAGATCAACCGCCTGTTCTTGGTGCCCACCATGATCAACCGCATGGTGGCCGAGGCCGAGAAGCGTCGCTACGATCTCAGCAGCTTGAACTCGGTTTTCTATGGGGCTGCACCGATCTCGCCTAGTCTGTTGGAAAAGGCGCTCAATCTGTTCGGCCCGGTGATGGCCCAGGGTTACGGTGGCGGAGAGATGACCGCGCTGTTGACCATGCTTACGGAAAAAGACCATGAGGACGCCCTGAACGGCAACACGAAACTCCTGAGCTCCTGCGGCCGCAGCTACTACGATCTAGACGACATCCAACTGCTGGACGACCAGAACCGACCGGTCAAACCCGGCGACGTGGGTGAAATCGTGGTGAAGGGGCCTACCGTCATGCTCGGCTATTGGAATGCGCCGGAGTTGACGGCGCAAGTCATGCGCGACGGCTATTACCTTACTGGTGATTTGGCCCGGAAGGACGACGACGGTTATCTTTACATCGTCGATCGCAAGAAGGAGATGATCGTCTCCGGCGGCTTCAATGTATATCCCCTTGAGGTCGAGAAGGTGCTCTACGCCCACCCGGCCGTGTTCGAAGTGGCGGTAGTGGGTGTGCCCCATCCGGAGTGGGGCGAAGCGGTGAAAGCGGTGGTGGTGTTGAAGGAGGGAGCTTCGGCAAGCGCCGAGGAGATCCTGAGCCACTGCAAAGAGACTCTCACGGGTTTCAAACAGCCCAAGTCGGTTGACCTGGTTTCCGGACTTCCCAAGAACGACGCCGGAAAGGTGGTGCGCCGCCTGGTTCGCGATCGCTACTGGCAAGGTCACGTGCGGAAAGTCGGCTGAGTTTCGAGCTGTGACGTCTCATTTGCATGGTTAGGAGCGGTTATGCTCAATGTCAGCGAAAAGGCCCGTTCGCTCGCGCAGGATGTTCAGGCCTTTATCGACGATCAGTTGATCCCTTTCGAGCGGGCACAGGGAGTGTCCTTTGCATCATCGGCCAGCAAAGCCCAACTCCGAACGGTTTGGAAGCTATCGGCCGAGCGCAATATCTATTCGATGATGCTTCCCGAGAATTTGGGGGGCGCCGCCCTGGGTCTGCTGGACCTTTGCTTTGTCAAGGAGCTGATCGCTGCATCCGATGCGGTGCTGTTCTCCCATGTGCTCGGCGACTTCAGCGGTCCACCCCGCGTAGGGCACTTGTTCAAGTATGCCAGCGATTACCAGCTTGACCGTTACCTTTTGCCTGTGGCCCACGCGGACAAGGCGATCTGCTTTGCGCTGACCGAACCCGGCGCTGGCTCGGATGCGTTGAGCATTCAAACCCGAGCGGAACGCGAAAGCGATCATTATGTGCTGAACGGCCGGAAGCGCTTTATCACCGGTGCCCCCTTTGCCGATATCGCCATGGTATTTGCCGTGACCGACGCGGATCGTGGTGCTGACGGCATTTCGTTGTTGTTTGTCGATCTCGATGCGCCCGGCGTCACCGTTACCTCGGATTACCTGCCGATGTCGGGACAGCGCACCGACGGCGACATCCAGTTTGAAAACTGCCGCGTCCCGACGGAAAACCTGATAGGCGAACCGGGGCAAGGCTTCAAACTGGGCATGTCCCGAATTACCATGAACCGAATACTCCACTGCGCCACCATGTTGGGTCTCGCCAGGCGGGCATTGAGGCATGCGAGCAAGTTCGCGTTGGAACGCCGGCAGTTTGGCCGAAGGATCGCCGATCTTCAGGCGATCCAGCACATGATCGCCGATATGCATACCGAGCTTTTCGCCGCCCAAAGCATGGTCAACATGACCGCGGCTCGCTTCGACGCCGGCGAAGAGCTTCGTGCCGAAGCGTCTATGTGCAAGCTCTTTTGTTCTGAAACCGCTTTCAAGATCGCCGACCGTTCGGTGCAGATTCATGGAGGAGCGGGACTGATTCAGGGGCATCCGGTGGAGTGGATATTCCGCATGCTGCGCATGTTCCGCATCCTTACGGGCACCAGCGAGATCCAGCGCAATACCATCGCCAAAGCCGTGCTCAATCCATCCCGTTAAGTCGAGGCAAATAAAGTGACAACTGCGAACGCCAACCGGTTTCCTAAACCCTTGGAAGGGATGTTGATCCTCGATCTTTCATTGTTGTTTCCTGGACCGTATTGTACCAACCAGTTGTCGGCTTTTGGTGCGCGCATCCTGAAGATCGAACCACCCGGCGGCGATCCCTTGCGCACCTTTAGCCCGCGGATGTTCGAGGAGCTCAACCGCAACACCGAGTCGATTATGATCAACTTTGGATTTGAGCGGGGCAGGGCGTTGTTTCGCCGGCTGGCCGAGCAGGCCGACGCCGTCGTGGATGGATTCCGCCCTGGCGTGATGGATCGTTTGGGATTGGGGTACGAGACCCTTGAAGCGGCCAATCGGAAGCTCGTCTACTGCGCGATTTCCGGTTTTGGCCGGGACGGTCCGTACCGGGACAGGCCGGGGCACGACCTCAGCTTTTTGGCCTTGGGCGGTTACTACTCGGTGCCCTCGCAGATCGACGATCGCAAAACCCGGCCCAATATACGCTTGGCCGATGTGATGGGAGGGCAGATCGCAGCTTTGGCCACGTCGATGGCGCTCTGGCAGGCGAAGACGACGGGCAGAGGGACGTTGGTCGACGTATCCATGTTCGACGCCGTGGCATCCTTGGCCGTGCCAATGATCGTCTCTGCTCCCGGCCTCAAAGAGAACGACGTTGAACAGATGCCCCATGTCATGGCCGACAGCGACCTCTACGAAACCCGGGACGGACGTTACCTGGCCTTGGCGACGCTTGAAGACAAGTTCTGGAAGAACTTCATGCTTTCCGTCGAATCCTTATGCCCCGCTTTGAAAGATGAGCGCTTCGATACCCGGCAAGGCCGAAATTTTCACAAGCGCGAGCTGAGCCGGGTACTGCGCGCTTTATTCGAACAAAAAGACCTGGCGGAATGGAAGACCGATCTTGATAGCGCGGATACTGTTTGGTCGCCCGTTTACGTGGGCGACGAGCTCCTCGGCGATCCGCATTTCAAGGCGCGGGGTTTTGTGAGAGGAATGGGTAAAAACATCTCGGAAATGGGAGAGGTCGGCTATGCGCTCTTTCCCGTGAAATTCGACGGCGATCAGGAAGTTGTTCGCCACAGCGCGCCGGCCATTGGCGAGCACACCGAATCCGTACTCAGGACTTTGGGCCTGGGAACGCAGGAGATCGAAGAACTTCGCCACGAAGGTGTCATTCGACGCCATCGAGGAAATGACATTCATTGATTGTGGGAGGTCAATCGAATGCGGGCCGTTGTTTGCCGCAGCTGGGACGGGCCGGAGAAGCTCCGTGTCGAGCAGATAGAACCGCCGTCCCCCGGCCCCGGGGAAGTTCTGATCGACGTGAAGGCGGCCGGCCTTAATACGACCGACGTGCTTCTGGTATCCGGGCGACACCAGACGAACAAGTATCTCAGCCTCCCTTATGTACCCGGTTTGGAGGCCGCGGGGGTGCTGGTATCTTGTGGCGAGGGCGTAGACCGGTTCCAACCGGGAGACCGGGTGATGGGACTGTTGCCCTACGGAGGGCTTGCCGAGCAGGCCGCGGCAAAGGCGGGCGAGGTTTTCGCCATGCCCGATTGCATGGGCTTCGACGAGGCAGGCGCCTTTCCCGTCTCCTATGTCTCCAGCCACCTGGCATTGCACTGGAACGGTCGGCTGCAGGTGGGCGAGGCGCTGCTGGTATTGGGGAGTTCCAGCGGAGTAGGGCTTGCGGCCGTGCAGATCGGTAAGGCGGTCGGGGCGTGGGTGATCGCCGCTGCGAGCAGCGAGGAGAAATTGGCGTTTGCAAAATCAAACGGCGCCGATGAGCTCGTCAACTATGGCGTAGGGACTCTCAAAGATCAGGTGCTGGCTCTAACCAATGGCAAGGGGGTGGATGTTTGTTTTGACCCAATCGGTGGCCCCCTATGCGATCAGGCGCTGTCTTGCTTGAACTGGGGCGGCCGTATTCTTCACCTCGGTTTCGTCGGCGGCTTCCAAAGCATCCCCGCCAACAGGCTTCTCGTCAAAAATCGATCGTCTATTGGATGCTCAACGCGCCACTTCCGCCTGAACCACCCCGAAAAGCTGAGAGCTTCGTTTGAGGAATTGCTTCGATGGATCGAGCAAGGAAAGGTTAAACCGAATGTAAGCCGGCGATTTCCTCTGGAACGCTGCGCGGACGCTTTTGACCGTCTCACCCAGCGCCAGGTCTTTGGCAAGGTCGTCATCAATCCGTGATACCGGCAGGACAGCGGTTTCCTAGAGCATGGTTTTTTAAAGTCGGTAGACCTTTCGGACAAGATCATGCAGCAAGATCATGCAACAAGATCATGCAACAACATAAAGACAAGGGGAGCGCGGTCGATTTGACCCGAAATCATCGCGCTCTAGTAAAGGCCGGAAGCAATAGATGCTGGACGCCGAAGCGTTGCCGATCGATCTTCCGCTATATACCTTAGCGCTTTTGGCGGTATTCGCTGCTGCAATCATTCAAAGCGGCATCGGTATGGGTTTTGGTTTGGTTGCGGGCCCAGCGCTTCTGCTGATCGACCCGACGCTAGTGCCGTCCGCTGTTATCATTGTCGGCACGCCGGTGGGGGCATGGGCGGCAATCCGAGACCGTGACCAGATCATTATTCGGGAACTCGGCATCGCTTCGATCGGGCGGGTACTCGGTGCCCTTATCGGTTCGCAGACGATGGTCTTGCTACTCAGTCCCCAAGCGTTCAAGGTATTGTTCTCTACCATCCTTCTTATCGTGGTCGCACTCAGCGTCATTCGGTTCCACCCACGCTTCAGCCCCCGCACGCTCTTTGCGGCGGGAGTCGTCTCCGGAATAACAGGTACTATCGCTGGCCTAGGTGGTCCGCCGTTGGCGCTGGTCTATCAAGACAGTCATGGCCGAAAGGTTCGGGCCACGCTCAATGCGACTATCACGTTGGGCGGTGTGGTTTCACTGGCCTTTCTCTGGGTTCATGGCCTTGTTACACTCAAGACCTTTTGGTACGCGCTATTTTTGATGCCGGGTCTCGCATTAGGGATTTGGTGTTCAAGCTATTTGCACGGATTCCTCGATCAGCGGCTACGCCCAGTGATACTGGGAACATGCTGCCTTTACGCTTTCGGGTCGCTTCTTAGCACGATGCTCTAGCAGGCTGCTGAAAAAGTCGTTTTGCGATGGGTTTGGGGTGTGATTGCGTTCATGTGGATGATTCCCTTGGAATGAGGCATTGGATGCGC
>JANQIP010000159.1 GCA_028282095.1 Xanthobacteraceae bacterium
CCTCAATCGAAAGGCGCTTGCCTTCCTCCGCCTCGCCTCCATCCGCCTCATGCTGCGAAAACTCTGCAATCCTACCTAATGTTCCCGGACAGACTCTCAAGACGCAACGGCACGGCGACCACCACGACGTCGCCCGCTCGGTCCCGGAATTGCAGATCGGCGCGTAGCGCGCCGTTCGCTTGCTCGCTCCGGGGAGCGCTCGCCGTTGAGATCGGCCCCATCCTCAGCCGCAAAACCGAGAGCGCGATCCATTCAGATTGAATCGATCGCGCTCCATTTCCGTTTTTTTACCGCACGGTCTTGTCCGAAAAGCCTGCAACTTTTCGGGATCATGCTCCAGGACCTCGACCGCATTGTGCATGATTTCGTCGGCAATCAAAAAACTATCTGTGAAAAAATAGATGAAAACAAATAATCAGATACCACTTCGATAGTAATAAAATACCAATATACTATTGTTGCGGGAAATCGTTGCTTATATGTAACCTTTGTTCATATGAATCTATTTAGCTTTCGACCCATGATTCCAAACAAAACGCCGAGGCAAATGGGGGGAACCATGCGGGATCCAATGAAGAGTGCCCTGCTTGCAGGTATTGTCGCGCTTGGATTTGTCGGGGCCGCGTCCGCCGCCGATTTAGCGGTGAGGACCCCTGTCTATGCGCCGGTTTTCACCTGGACCGGCTGCTATCTCGGTATTAACGGTGGCTGGATCGGCAGCGACGAAAGCTATGAGACCAGCTACGGCTTACTTCCGCCGGCCAACCTAGCGGGGTTGCCGCTCACGCAAGCCGATTTCGATCCGCTTCGGCGTTCGTTCAGCTCCGACGAGTCCGGCGGAACGGCTGGCGGACAGTTCGGCTGTCAATTGCAATGGGGCGCGGTCGTGCTGGGCGGCGAATGGGATTGGAACTGGAGCGGCCTCGAAGAGGATGACAATGCCCTCTTTGGCGTCACTCCCATTGTCAGCGATCCGACGCCGCCGTGGCCAGCGCGCACCGAGCATCATCACAAACAGCTCGACTGGTTCATGACGGCGCGCGCCCGGCTCGGCTGGGCTGCCTGGGATCGTCTGCTCATCTATGCCACCGGCGGCGTGGCAGTGGGCGCCTACGACGCCTTCACCAATGTCAGGTTCTTTGACGACCTAGGAAACAGCTTGACCCATACCGGCGGCTATCGGGAGAAGCGGATCGGTTACACCGTCGGCGGCGGTTTCGAATGGGCCTTCGCCAATAACTGGACCGCCAAGGCCGAGTTCCTTTATCTCGACTTCGGCTCGTTCGACTTCAACTCACCCAGGGAGCGTTTCGACACGGACACCTTCACCTTCGCGTGGCACACCCATGTCGACACATCGGAATATGTGGCGCGCGTTGGCCTGAACTACCTCTTCCATCTCGGCGACCCGCCCGTGGTGGCCCGTTACTGATCGTCGGGCCGAAATCCGAGTCTGTGTCGCACCTCGTCTGGCGAAAGCGTGCTGTCGCTCGGATCCACCAACCGGCGACGCACCTCCCCGACCTGCCGGTTCGTCAGCCGGATCGTCTGCATGTGATCAAGGTAATCGAGTAGCGCCGCGCCGGCGGCGTCCTGCTGGTCTTCGGACAGAAGCTGGGCCTGCTCGAATGCCCTTTGCAGCAGCTTGGTCATGAGCCGATCATATCCGGGCGCGCGCCTACCCGTCCATCTCCGAGACATTCAACCGCGGCACGGGTCCGTTTGGCATGCAAAAGTTCGGGTAAGTCCAGCCTCCCACTTACCGCACCAGCTCGCGCATG
Organism: Xanthobacteraceae bacterium; assembly: GCA_028282095.1. GTDB lineage: Bacteria > Pseudomonadota > Alphaproteobacteria > Rhizobiales > Xanthobacteraceae > Rhodoplanes. The sequence goes on from JANQIP010000159.1 coordinate 1,782, forward strand.
GCTTTGTCCAAGCCTTCCAGGGTCAGTGGATACATTCGACCGGCCATGAGCTGGCGCACCATATGGATCGACTGGGTGTAGCCCCAGTGCTCTTCGGGAATGGGATTGAGCCACACGCAGGCGGGATAGGTGCTGGTCACGCGCTGGAGCCAGGCCTGCCCCGGCTCGTCGTTCATGTGCTCGACCGAGCCGCCCGGTACCACGATCTCATAGGGACTCATCGAGGCATCGCCGATGAAGATCACCTTGTAGTCGTGCGGATAGGTGTGAAGCACATCCCAGGTCGGCGTGGTGTGGTCCCAGCGGCGGCGGTTCTCCCTCCACACCCGTTCGTAAAGGCAGTTGTGGAAGTAGAAGTATTCGAGATGCTTGAACTCCAGCCGGGCGGCGGAGAACAGTTCCTCGGTGAGCTGGATATGCCAGTCCATCGAGCCGCCGACATCGAAGAAGGCGAGCACCTTCACCGCGTTGTGGCGCTCCGGGCGTAGCTTGATGTCGAGATAGCCCTTGTGCGCCGTCTCCTTGATGGTGCCGTCGAGGTCGAGTTCCTCCGGCGCTCCGGTGCGCGCGAACTTGCGCAGGCGGCGCAGCGCGACCTTGATGTTGCGGGTGCCGAGTTCGACATCGCCGTCGAGATCCTTGAACTCGCGCTTGTCCCACACTTTCACCGCGCGGAAATTGCGGTTCTTGTCCTGGCCGATGCGGATGCCTTCCGGATTGTAGCCATAGGCGCCGTAAGGCGAGGTGCCGCCGGTGCCGATCCATTTCGAGCCGCCGTGATGGGCCCCCTGCTGCTCGGCGAGGCGCTTCTTGAACTCCTCCATGAGCTTATCGAAGCCGCCCATCGCCTCGATCTGCTGCTTTTCCTCGTCGGTGAGATACTTCTCCGCCATCTTCTTGAGCCATTCGGCGGGAATCTCGACGGACAGTGCCTCGGTCATCAGGTCGAGGCCCTTGAACACGTGGCCGAACACCCGGTCGAACTTGTCGATATTGCGCTCGTCCTTCACGAGCGTCGCGCGCGCGAGATAGTAGAAATCCTCGACCCGGCGCGAGGCAAGGTCGGCGTCCATCGCCTCCATCAGCGTGAGGTATTCCCGCAGCGTCACCGGGAGGCCGGCGCCCTTGAGCTCATGAAAGAAGGTGACGAACATCGCGCGCTCTCCGCCCTGTACATTCCGACTTATTATCTAATACGGCCGCGCCCGAGCGTCGAGCCGAGCTCCTTCCACTTCGCCGATCGTCCCCGCGAAAGCGGGGAACCAGAAGAAAAAGGGAACCCAAGATGAGTTGAGTCAAAAAGGCTGGGTTCCCGCTTGCGCGGGAACGAACGGTGCAGGCCGGATTCCCGCTTGCGCGGGAACGAGCGGTGCGGACCGCATGCACGGATCATGCAAATTGGAACCGGCGCATCGCAAATGCGCCGCGACGAAATTCGCTTCAGTCACGCTTCTGCCCTGATGTTGTCTTGGGCGTGAGTAGAAAGAGAAGGGTGCCGACGGGGGAATCGCGATGCGCCGCCGCTCTTTGCTTGTCATCACCGCCTGCGCCGCCCTGTGCGTTGGATCGCCTACCGGACCGGCGCGCGCTCAATTCGCGCATCCGCCCGGCGCGCCGGTTTCCGCGTTACCGCCCGAACCCGCGGTGGGCGCAACCATCGAATGGCGCGTGCGCAACCGGTTTCGCCTGTTCCGCAGCGAGCGCGACTTCGAGCGGCATGTCGCGGCACAGCGCATGCGCAGCGTGCTCGCGGCCGAGCAGGCCCTGGCGCTTGAAACCGACGGGCGGGGATGGGCGCATGCGATGATCACGCGCCTTTGCGTCGATTCCGCCGGCGACGTGGTCGAGACCTGCGTGCGCGATGGGGTCTCGGAATCCTATCTCACCCCTTCCGACCACTTGGTCGAGGCGAGACTCGCCGGATCGATCGATCCGTCCGCGCTCTGCTCCTGGGCCTTCGCGGACGGCGACGGCAAGCCGCGCACCCTGACCGCCGGATGCGATGAAAAGGTCAACCTGCGCGTGGTCTACGGGCGGCCGACGATCGCCATCGTTGACATTATTGCCAACGGCAAGACCAGCCGGGCGACGACCGAGATCCTCGTCCGTGACGTCCTGATCGCCGGCCTTGGCGATTCAATCGCCGCGGGCGAGGGCAATCCCGACCGGCCGGTGAAGCTTGCGGACGAGGGCTTCTGTTTCCGCCGCTTCCTCGGGTCGGATTCAAGCTCCTTCTTCCGTCCCAGCCGCGCCGGTTATCGTGGCGACAGAGCGTGCGCCGGCTCGAACGACGCGGATTGGGCGAGGTGGTCGCGCCTTGCCGCCCGCTGGACGAGCGCGCCGTGCCACCGCTCGCTCTATTCGTATCAGTTGCGGGCTGCGCTGACGCTCGCCATCGAAAACCCGCGCATTGCCGTCACCTTCCTGCCGCTCGCTTGCACCGGCGCGACGATCGATGTGGGGCTGTTCCGCTCCCAGCGCGCCCGCGAGCTCAAATGCGGCGCCGAGGGTGCCGCATCGTGCCCGACCCGCGTTCCGCCTCAACTCGACAAGCTACGCGAACTCCTCGCCGCGGCACGGCGCGGCATGCCCGGGCGCAGCCTCGATCTCGTGTTCCTTACCGTGGGGGCCAACGATATCGATTTTTCCGGGCTGGTGGCCAATGTGATCATCAAAGCGCGCGCGGAGTGGATCCTGTTCCGCCGCGGCGGGCTGATCTCCTATGTCGACGACGCGCAGTCGGCGCTCGACACCTCGCTTCCCGCCGACTTTTCACGGATGCGAGCCGCGCTCAAGCCGCTTGTCAATGGCCGGCTCGACCGGGTCGTTTACGTCTCATACGCTAACCCGGCACTCAGCCCCAAGGGCGGGAGCTGTCCCAGCAGCCGCGAAGGGTTCGATATTCATCCGGCCTTCGGTGTCGATGGTGAGCGGCTTCGCGAGGTCGTGCGGTTCGTGGACAATCGGTTTTTTCCAAGATTGAAAGCGCTCGCCACATGCAGCGACGGCGTCCTCTGCAATGATCCGAGTCGGGAGCGCATGACCTTTGTCGATGCCCACCAGCCGGCCTTCGCTCACCACGGCTTCTGTGCACGCGCAGAAAGCGATCCGGTCTTCGACCGCGAGTGTTTCTCGACCGCCGGCGAGAGCTTCTTCGCAGGTCCGGTCGAGGGCGCGTCCAAGCCGCTCCGCTGCAGCCTTCGGCCGAGCGACTTCCGCTCCTACGCCTCGCGCGCACGATGGATCAGGACGGCGAATGATAGCTACTTTGCCGCCATGACCTTCCCGGAGAACGTCTCCCTGACGCTGCAGCCGAGCAGCATGCATGACGCCACCTGGGGCGTGCTGTCGGCGGTATATGGCGGGGCGGTCCATCCTACCGCCGAAGGCCACGCGGCGATGGCGGACGCCGCCGTCGCCGCGGCACGCGGCGTGCTGCGACTTGCCCAGCCCGGTCGCGCCATCGTCACCAAGCCGTTGCCCGCCCTTGAGGCTCCGGCGCCACCGCCCGAGCCGCTTACAGCGGGGACCGACGACACGCCGCCTTAACCGTCTTGCTGACCGCGGTTCTCTGGTCTGGTCGCATGATCTTGTCCGAAAAGTCTGCAACTTTTCGGGATCATGCGACAAAACAAAGAGAAACGGAGCGCGATCGATTCAACCTGAATGGATCGCGCTCTAGCGCGGGAAGGCGCGTAACCCACCAGCAGCATGCGCCCGATCGCCGGCCATTCCAACGGTGGGTTACGGCGCTGCGCGCCTAACCCACCCTACAAGCTGCGGCCGCGACCCGGATATCACGCTTCAACCTCCCCCTTTTAGAGGGGGAGGTGATCGGGGCAACCGAGCGCAGCGAAGCTGCGCTCCTCACCATGGGGGCAGAAGGTCCGCCGACTTTACTACGCCACACCGAGTTTTTTGTGCAGGCTGGTCGAGGAGGTGGAGTGCTGGAACACAAGGTGCTTGTCCGGATGGACGTAGCGATGGGCGTGCTGCGCCATCAGCGCACCTTCGTGGAAGCCGGAGAGGATCAGCTTGAGCTTGCCGGGATAGGTGTTGATGTCGCCGATCGCGAAGATTCCGGCAATATTGGTCTCGAAGGTCGCCGTATCGACCTCGATCAGGTCGTCCTTGAGCGAAAGTCCCCAATTGGTGATCGGGCCGAGCCGCGTGGCGAGCCCGAAGAACGGCAAGAGGGCATCACACGCAATCGTCATGCTCGCGCCGTCGGTGTTCTTGACCACCGCGCCGGAGAGCGCGCCGCCCTCCCCCGTGAGCGCCATGACCTGACCGATCATCAGATCCATGTCTCCGGCATCGACCAGCGCGCGCATCTTGTTGACACTGTCGGGAGCCGCGCGGAAATCGTCGCGCCGGTGCACCAGCATAACGCGGTGCGCGATCGGGTGGAGGTTGAGCGTCCAGTCGAGCGCCGAATCGCCACCACCGATAATCACCACGGTCTTGTCGCGAAACGCCTCCATCTTGCGTACGGCATAGAAGACGGACGTCTCCTCGTAGGCTTCGATGTCTTTGATCGGCGGGCGCCTGGGCTGGAACGATCCGCCGCCCGCAGCGATCACGACCACCTTCGCCTCGAACACCTTTCCGGTTGTGGTGACGCAGCGGAATAGAGGATCGCCGATCTTGTCGATGGTCTCGACCAACTCGCCAAAATGGAAGGTCGGCCGGAACGGCTTGATCTGCTCCATCAACGCGTCGGTGAGGCCCTGGCCGGTGATGGCGGGAATGGCGGGAATGTCATAGATCGGCTTTTCCGGATAGAGCTCGGCGCACTGGCCGCCCGGCTTATGGAGCACATCGACAAGATGCGCCTCGATATCGACGAGGCCGAGCTCGAACACGGCGAACAGGCCGACCGGGCCGGCGCCGATGATCAGCGCATCGGTCTTGATCGGATCATTCATGCGAGCCCCTGGACATCCTCCGCCGCTAGAGCATGATTCCTGAAAAGTTGGCAGGCTTTTCGGGCAAGACCATGCGACAGAACAAGGAGAAATAGAGCGCGATGGATTCAAGGACAAGCAATCGCGCGCTAGAACTGGATGACCTCTCCCCGCAAGCGTAGAGAGGTTACACGCCGCGGGTCGGTGAGCTGGAGCAGATCCCGAAAAGTTCACGGACCTTTCGGATAAGATCATGCAAAAAAATATAGAGAAAGAGTGAAATTCAGAGCTGAAGCGATCGCGCTTTCAGCGAGCGAAACAAGTGCCAAGCCCTTCAGGCTTGGCGCTCCGGCGTTCGGATCACCAGCCCATCGAGTTCGTCGCTCACTTTGACCTGGCAGGACAGGCGCGAGTTCGGCCGCACGTCATAACCGAAATCGAGCATGTCCTCCTCCATCGCCGTTGGGGGGCCCACCTTCTCACGCCAGGTCTCGTCGACATAGACATGACACGTGGCGCAAGCGCAGGCGCCGCCGCATTCGGCATCGATGCCGGGGACGCCGTTCTTGATCGCGGCTTCCATCAATGTTGCCCCTGCCTGGGCGTCGATGGTGCGCGCGGTGCCGGCGCAATCGATATAGGTAACCTTGACCATGCTTATTGAGTGCGAGGGCTGGGCGCTTAGTTCAGTTCCGGGCTTTCAATAAAGGGTCCAGAGGCTGCGCGCCAGAGGTCGGCGAAACGAATGCCATACACGAAAATGGCATGCGCTTATGCTCTTATCCCGATGCCACTCCCCTTTCGAGCAAATGGCCCCGGCTGTTAACCGGGGCCATTGTCCGCCGGACGATGTGAGGGGGGGTGGGGGGCTCGTCCAGCTTCAGAAACAAAATTAATATGGGCCCTGACGTTTACAAGTCGGCAGGCGGGCCCGCTTCACTCTGCCGCATCTCAGCGATGGCGCTGTGAACGCGTTGCGCCGCGACCGCCAGCGCCGCAAGCTCGGCAACGTGGTCGCTCTCTCGACCGGCGACCGCCGCCTCGATGCGCTCAGTGGCGTGGACCAGGTCCCACGCGCCGATACTGCGGGCCGACCCTTTGAGCGTGTGCGCGAGCGTCGCGAGCGTCGCCGGTTCGGCATCGTGCATGCGCTCGATCAGAATTCCGATCTGCTGATCGAACAGATCGAGGATCTCCTGCTGGAGATCGCGGTCACCCATGGTCATGCGGAACAAGTGAACGAGATCGATCGGCGCCCACGAGGCTCCTGCGGCGCCCGCCTCGCGATCCGTCCAGTGCCGTAATTTAAGGTTGTTCATCGACGCCCTCCCATCCGCGGTTGGGCGCTTAATCTGTGGCAGCAAATCTCACTCCTGCGTAAACACGCTTTACGTGGTTTACAACCGTGTCAGCAACCGGACCGCAACGGTGTGTAACCATGAGTCCAAGCGGATTTCGCCGCAACCCTGCCGCAATGTCGCCGTCAACTCCGCAGGCGGAGCGTCAGCAGCACGCGGGCTCGGGCGGCCTTTGATCGCCGTGCCGTTAACGATGATTAAGAACAGGTTACCAGACTCGGTTTCCTTGGGGCTTCCAAAAGGTTAGGATGCCTTGCCTCAGGGGGAGGACGAGCGGCATAACGTCCCCGGCTGGGGACGATGGCGTGCGCGTAGCGCAACCCCACTTCTGATCATTCTCTTCGGCAGGGCCTCTCAGTCCTGTTTGGCGTAGCACGCGAGGCACAGAGCGATATGGCGAACCAACCGAAAATGGCCAAAGACCCGACCGAGGCCGCGCTTTCGGCGATCGAAGATGCGCTGAACATGCGCGACCCCAAGGAAACGCTCGACCCCGCCAATCCCGATCTTCATCATTCTACCGCAGATTCTGCCGACGTCCCGCGGGTCGAGCCGAGTTCGCTCCCGCCTGTTGATGACGATCCATTCCCGCCCTTCCCGGCGGCCGCCGCGCGCGGCGGCGAAGCCTTGCGCCAGGCCGCCAATGACGACCGCGAGATGATCGGACAGGTCCTGCAGACCCTGCAGCGCCGTCCGGCGCGCACGCCCTATATCGTGGCGGGGCTCTTCACCGCCGCCTGGGCGGTCTCGGCCCTCGGGATGGTGCTCGGCTATTGGCCTGAGCTTCAGGGCTTGCTCGCGCGGCCCGCACTGGCTGTGCCGCTCAGCGTCGCCCTATTGTCGGGCCTTGCCGCCCCGATCGTGTTCTTCTTCGTGATGGCGCATATGGTTGCGCGATCGCAGGAATTGCGGCTCGTCTCGCAGGCCATGGCGCGTGCCGCCATTCGCTTCGCCGAGCCTGAGACGGTCGCCTATGATTCAATCGTGAGCATCGGCCAGGCCATTCGTCGCGAAGTTGCGGCGATCGGCGACGGCGTCGAGCGGGCGATCGCCCGCGCGGCCGAGCTTGAGTCGCTCGTCAACAACGAAGTCTCGGCGCTCGAGCGCGCCTACAACGATAATGAAGTGCGCGTGCGCAGCCTTATCGACGGGATCGCCCATCAGCGCGAAACGCTGGTCGGCGAGGCCGAGCAGGTGCGCGCCGCCATCAACACCGTGCATGTCGACCTGTCGCACGACATCTTCACCGTGAGCGAGGTGGTCGGCGAACGCGTCAATGAGGTATCGCAACGGGTCACCATGGCGCTTGGCGAAAAGGGCGAGCAGATCGCGCTCGCGCTCGGCGGCGCTGGCGATTCCATGATCGCAGCATTGGGCGAGCGTGGTGCCGACCTGCTCGACCGGCTCGAACGCACCAGCGATGACGCGACCCGCGCCATCGAGGCGGCCGGCGACCGTCTCGCCGAGGGCGTCGCCGACAAGACCAATCAGCTCAACGACACGATCGTCGAAATCGCCGACAATATGCAGGGAATGCTGGCGAGCCGGATCGACCGCGTGGCCGACGACCTCGCCCACAAGTCGATGTCGTTGGTCGAGATGATGGAGACCCGCTCCCGCGAGATTTCCGGGACCCTGCTCACGCAGTCCGATACGATCGCGAGTGCGCTCGTCGATACGTCGAGCCGGATCACCGAGACGATCACCGGCCGCGTCGACGAGGTGAACAACACGCTGAAAGCGACCGGCGACTCCATCGTGCTCGATCTCAGCCTGCGCGGCGGCGACATCGTCGGCAAGCTCCATGAGACCGGCGAGAAGGTCACCGAAGCCCTCAACGAACGCGGAGAGACCTTCACCTACGCGTTCACGCAGAGCGCGGAAACGCTCACCGACGCGATCCAGTCGCGCAGCGATTCGGTGCGCGAAATGCTCAGCGAGCGCATGGCCACTTTCGAGGACATCCTGTCGAGCGGCACTGCGGAGCTTTCCGAACGGCTCGGAACGCAGAGCGAGGCAGCCCGCGACATGCTTACCGAGCGGCTGAAGACGCTTGAGGACGCGCTCACCATCGGCGGCGGCGACCTTGCTGAACGCGTCAGCTCGCACGGCGATTCCATCCGCGACATGCTGGCCGAACGGCTCAAATCGTTCGAGGACATGTTCACCTCCGGCAGCACCGACCTCGCCGAGCGCATCGGGCGCGATACGGCAACGCTCGGCAGCCTGGTCACGCGCCACCTTGCCGAGTTCGATCGCACGGTGAAGAACTACGGCGGCGACCTCGTCGAGCGGATCGGTCAGCGCACCCTGGATATCGACCAGACGATGACCGCCTATCTCGACGGCTTCGACGGGCGGGTGACCGCGAAGACCGACGACATCGTCAACACGTTGGAAGCGCGCCTGGGCCGCTTCGAGGAAGCGCTCGACACGCGTGCGGATACCATCGGTGCCACCTTGACGACACGCGTCGCCGAAATGGGCAAGAGTATCGCTGTAAGAAGCAAGGACGTGGTCGATGCGCTCGACACGCGTATCGAGGAACTCAACGGAATCATCGCCGCCAGCGGCAACACGTTCGTTGAGACGGTCGGCAACAGGATCGAGACGCTCGATACTGCGCTCGGCGCTCACGCCACCGGGGTCGCCGATGCGCTCGACGGCCGGATCAGCCGGCTGGAGGATCTTTTGGTCGCGCGCGCCGAAAACGTCGCGGCGGACATCGAGAAACGCAGCACCGGGGCGGCCGATGTGCTGCTCGGCCGGACCGAAGCGGTTGCGGCCGACATCGAGGCGCGGAGCAAAGAGGCGGCCGATGTGCTGCTCGGGCGGACCGAGATGGTCGCCGCCGACGTCGAGGCACGGAGCAAAGCGGCAGCCGATGTGTTGCTCGGCCGGACCGAAGCGGTTGCGGCCGACGTCGAGGCGCGGAGCAAAGCGGCAGCCGATGGGCTGCTGAGCCGGACCGAGACGGTCGCCGCCAACATCGAAACGCGGAGCAAGGCCGCAGCCGATGGGCTGCTCAGCCGGACCGAAGCGGTTGCGGCCGACATCGAAACGCGGAGCAAAGAGGCGGCCGATGGGCTGCTCGGCCGGACCGAAACGGTCGCCGCCGACATCGAAACGCGGAGCAAAGAGGCGGCCGATGGGCTGCTCGGCCGGACCGAGACGGTCGCCGCCGACATCGAAGCGCGGAGCAAGGCGGCTGCCGGTGGGCTGCTCGACCGGACCGAGACGGTCGCCGCCGACATCGAAGCGCGGAGCAGAGCGGCAGCCGGTGGGCTGCTCGACCAGACCGAAGCGGTCGTCACCGATATCGAAACACGCAGCAAACTGGCGGCCGACGTGCTGCTCGGCCGGACCGAGGCGCTCGCCACCGATATCGAAGTGCGCAGCAGGGCGGCAACCGAGCTGCTGAGCGACTCGGCGACCTCGTTCACGGCCGACCTCGAAGCGCGCAGCAGGGTCGCCGCCGAACTCCTGCTCAACTCGGCCGCTACGTTTACCGCGGACATCGATAATCGCAGCAGAAGCGTGGCGGAAGAATTGTTCGGGCGCGCCGACTCCACCGCGACCGAGCTCGAAGTGCGAACCCGGACGGCGGCCGACCTGTTGGCCGACCGCGCCCAGGCGGTCGCGGCCGACATCGAACGTTCCACCGGTTCGGCGGCTCAATCGCTGGCCGGCCGCGTCGACCAGGTCGCGTCCGACATCGAAAGCCGCAGCAGCACGGCGGCCTCGTTGCTCACCGAGAGGTTCGAGAGTTTCGCCCGCGACCTTGAAAACCGCAGCCACGCCGCGGCCTCGTTCCTCAGCGAGCGGATCGACGGCCTCGGCAATGACCTGCAGGCCAGGAGCGACAGCGCGGCGACATTCATCGCCGAACGCGCCGAGACCGCGGCACGTGGGGTGGAAGCCCGCAGCAATGCCGCGACCGATTTCATAGCCGCACGGCTCGATGCGGCGACCAGCGATGTGGAACAGCGCAGCCGGCTGACGACCGAGGCCCTGACCAACCGCATCGAAACCTTCAACGAAGCGATCCAAACCGGAACGAGCGCGGCACAGGCCGCGATCGATGCCCTGCTGTCGAAGACGACCTCCATGATCGGCGGCAGCGCGTCCGACATGGAATCGCGTATCGGCAATGCGACCGTCATGTCGACCCAGGCATTGCAGGCGGCCACCTCTGACGTGGAGCAGATGATCACGCATCTGTCGTCGGATCTCGGCAGCACCATGAAACAGGACGCCATCGGCGTCGAAAGCCTGCTAACGGCCACCTATTCCAGCGTCAGCGGCACGCTCAAGCAGGATGCCTCCGAACTCGAGCGCCTGCTGACAACGACGTCCGCCGGCGTCAGCGGCACCCTCAAGCAGGACGCCGCCGAGGTCGAACGCGCGCTTGGTTCGCTGGTGGCGAATCTCAGCGCCGGTCTCAAGCAAAACACGACCGACGTCGACCACATGCTCGGCAATGTCGTGTCGCGGCTGGGCGGCGCGCTCCGGCAGGATGCCACCGATGTCGAGCACCAGTTGAATTCGTTGGCGTCCGGACTAAGCGAGTCGCTCCGGCAGGACGCCAACGAGGTCGAACGCATGCTCAGCTCGCTCTCCTTGGGGATGAGCGGCACGCTCAAGCAGGACGCAACGGAAATCGAACGCATACTCACGACCGCCTCCTCCGGAATGAGCGGCATGCTCAAGCAGGATGCCGCCACGGTCGAGCAGGCGCTCACCACGCTCTCCTCCAGCGTCAGCGGCACGCTCAGGCAGGACGCCGCCGATGTCGAGCGCACGCTCAGCACCGTGTCCGCGGGCGTCAGCGGCACGCTCAAACAGGATGCGACCGAGGTCGAGCACCTGTTCACCGCTGTCTCCGCTCGGATGAGCGATGCGTTCAAGCACGATGTCGGGCAGGTCGAGAGCATGCTCGGCTCGCTGTTCACCAGCATGAGCACGACGATGAAACGGGATGCGGCGGAGGTCGAGAACCTGATCTCCTCGCTCGCCGCCGGCATGACCGAACTGCTCAAGCGGGATTCGGCCGAAGTGCAAGACGTTCTCAGCTCGCTGTCCTCCGGGATCAGCGAACTACTCAAGCGGAACGCCGCCGAGGTCGAGCACAAGCTGACGGCTGCTTCGAACAGTGTCAGCGACGTGCTGAACCAGAACACCGCCGATGTCGAAGGCAGGCTGACGGCTGCTTCGAGCAATGTCAGCGACATGCTCAACCAGAACACCGCCGATGTCGAAGGCAGGCTGACGGCTGCTTCGAGCAGTGTCAGCGACGTGCTCAACCAGAACACCGCCGAATTCGAACATCGGCTGACCGCGGCTTCGACCAATGTCGGCGACGCGTTGAAGCAAAACGTGTCGGAGGTCGAAAACAACCTCGTCACGCTGAGCACGGAGGTCGCCCGCAGCTTTGTCGGCAAGGCCGAGGAGATCGTGAGCGCGGTCGAGAAACGGTCCGCCGACCTCAACCAGATTCTCGACGAGAAGAGCAGCGGCCTGATCACAGCGATCACGGTCAAGGGCGACGAATTCGCCGCCGGCATGAACCGGGTGACGGAACAGGCGGTCAAGTCCATCGAGGCGAAGGGCTTCACCTTCACCCAGACCATGATGGACAACAGCAACGAACTCACGCGCGTGATCACCGAGGCGAGCACCAAAGCGAACGACGCGGTGACGCGCAACCTCAAGGACCTCCATGATGTCTCGCGTGCATCCGTCACCGACTCGGCGGCGGCCCTGACCAAGCGCATGCAGGAATGGCAGGAAATGACCAAGACGACGCTGACGCAGTCGTCTGCCGGCCTGACCCAGAAATTGAACGAGCTGCACGAGACGACGCGCAACGCCGTCACTCAAGCAACGACCGCGCTCACGCAAAGAGCCCAGGAGCTGCAGGAGACCACCCGCAACTCGATCGGTCAGGCAACGACCGCGCTCACGCAAAAGACCCAGGAACTGCAGGAGACCACCCGTGCCTCGGTCACCCAGTCGACCTCGGTGCTGACCCAGAAGGTGCAGGAGCTGCGCGACGTCGCCAATATCGCCGTCACCCAGTCCACGGCCGAGCTGTCGAAGCGGACGCGGGAGCTGCAGGACACGACACAACAGTCCGTGGCGGAATCGACCGCCCTGCTCTCGGACAAGGCGCTCGAACTGCAAGAGATCACCCGGCAAACGGTCGAAGACTCGATTGCGGCGGTCACCCAGCGAATGGACGAGCTGCAGCAATCGACCTACGCCGCGGTCGAGCAGTCCAAGCAGACCGGGGTTGCGACCGTCTCGGAGATTCTCGAGACCCATGGCATGCTGCGTTCCGACACGACCGCATTGTTCGAGCGGCTGCGCGACGCCAACGGGCTGATCCGGGAAGTGCTGAGCGGTGCCCAGGACAATCTCGGCGCCATCGAGCAGAACCTGTCGTCCCGCATCAACGAGTTCGTCGAGACGATGAACACGTTGCTCGCGCGCACGAGCTCGACGACCGACCGCGTGAACGAGCAGATCGGCTCGTTCGAGGACATCAGCACCAAGATCGGGAGCGAGCTCAGCGACATTCTCGTGCAGTTCGACAGCCACGGCCGATCGCTTTCGGCGATGGTCGAACTGGTCGATGGCAGCAATCGGCGCACCGAGGATGTGGTGGCGGCGCGGCGTCAGGAGCTCGACAGTATCGTTGCGGTGCTCGACGGCCGCACCGAAGACCTCGATCTGCGGCTCAAGCGTTTCTCCGGTTTGCTCGAGGAATCGCTCGTTGCCGCGGAAGGGCGCGCGCGCGACATTGCGCGGCTGGTCGCGGATGCAAGCTCGCAAGGGGCCCGCGCGATCGCCGAGCATCATGAGCAGGTCCGCGTGACCTCGGAGGAGGAGCGGCAGCGCACGGTGGACGGCCTGCACGGCGTTTACGAGCAGGCCTCGAACGAGGCGCATGCCCTGTTCCGCCAGACGGCGAACGAAGCGGAAGCGATGCTGCAGAATGCGACCGACCGCTTCGCCGAGGTGCTGCAGACGATGAAGCAGATGGCCACCGAGATGCAGCAGGAGCTCGACGGCACGCGCCAAGAGCTGCGTCGCGGCATCCTCGAACTGCCGCAGGAGACCGCCGACAGCGCCGCACAAATGCGTCGGGTGATCGTCGACCAGATCGAGGCGCTGGCCGAGCTCAACCGTATCGTTGCCCGGCACGGCCGCAGCATCGACACCGCATCCGCCGATACGCAGCGGCGCGTCTATCGTGAGGAACCGCTGCTCGCGAGCGTGAGCGGCGGACGGCCGGAGGCGCCTGCCCAGCGGCCGGCGCCGCGAGCGGAGGCCCCCCCTCCCCCCGCACCGCCGCCTCAGCGACGCGCCGAAGCACCGCCGCCTCCCCCGGAGAAAGAAAAAGGGCGTGGCGGTTGGCTGTCCGACCTGTTGAGCCGGGCCTCGCGCGACCACGACGAACCCGAGGTCGAGGAACGCATGCCCGCGCCCGCTCGCCCGGACGGCGGACATGGCGGTCATCCGGAGGAACGGCCGCTGCGCCACGCCATCGAGTCGCTCGACTCGCTCTCGGTCGACATCGCCCGCATGATCGACCATGACGCCGCGGCCGAGCTATGGGATCGCTACAATCGCGGCGAGCGCAATGTCTTCACCCGGCGGCTCTACACCATGCAGGGCCAGAAGACCTTCGAGGAAGTCCGCAGGCGTTATCGCGCCGACCGCGAGTTCCAACAAACGGTCGACCGCTATATCGACGAGTTCGAGCAGCTCCTTGAAGAGGTCTCGCGCAATGATCGCGGGCAGGTCGTCGCGCGCACCTATCTCACCTCGGAGACGGGCAAGGTCTACACCATGCTGGCGCACGCGTCCGGCCGGCTCGATTAGGCGTGATCCCGAAAAGTCGGCAGACTTTTCGGGACCATCCCATTGCATACGAGGCGTCAACAAAAATACGAGGGGTGGAGAAAGGAGCGCGCTTCACGGGCGCGCTCCTTTGCTTTTCGTGGGGACGCGCTGCACGGTTCACGTCCGCGACGCCGCACCAAAAAAACTCGAGATCCGGTCTGACGGTCCGGGGCCAACCGTCGGATAAGGAAACACTGGAACTGAATGACCTCTCCCCGCAAGCGGTGAGTGGTAACACTCCGCGGGCCGGCGAGCTGGAGCGTGATCTCGAAAAGTCGGCAGACTTTTCGGAGAAGATCATGCGGCCAAACCAAGAGAAAGAGAGCGCGATCGACTCTATCTGAACGAGTCGCGCTCTAGAACCACGTTTCCTTCTCCCCGCGCGCGGGGAGAAGGTGGCGGGCGGCAATGCCGCGAGCCGGATGAGGGGCTCTTGCTTCTCCGCAATGCTGGGCTGGCCCCTCACCCGCCGCGCTTCGCGCGTCGACCTCTCCCCGCAAGCGGGGAGAGGTAAGACTCCGCGGGTCGGTGAGCTAACGCCGCTGGTACTGATACTGGTACTGGCGAGGGCCGCCGCGGGTGCCGGCCGGCCGTTGCGGAGCGCCGCCGAACAATAGCCGGCTCGGATTCTGGTCGATATTCTTGACCGCCTGTTCGAGCGTCGCAATCGCCCGGCGGCCCTCGACCGCGAGCCGCTCCCACTGGCGCAATCCCGTCTTGCTGAAGCGGTTCAGGCCGACTGCGACCTCGGATACGTTCTTGTCGACATTGTCGGCAACCGTGCGGATCGATTTCGCTGCTTCGGCCACTTCGTCGAGTTTGGCGTCGGCACCGGCGACGATGGTCTCGGTGCTGGCGAGGATGCGGTCGATGCGCTCCGCATTGTCGGCCAGCGTCTTGGTGAACACCTCGATATTCTTGAGGGAGGCGCGCATCGACTCGGCATTGTCGGACACGACCCCGTCGAGCTGGCGCAGGACGCTGCGCGCGGCCGAGGTCACGCCCTCGGTTGCGCCGCGATCGGCACGCAGGATCGGCGGATCGAGTAGCGGGGAGTCGGCCGAGCCACCGCGCAGCGATACCGATGCGAAACCGCTCAGCCCCTGGAACTCCAGGCTGACATTCGTATCCTTGCGCAGCACAATATCGTCGTCGACGAGGATGACGGCGATCACCTGATCCGGCTTTTCCCGATCGATCCGCAGGCTCGCCACGTCCCCGACCCGCAGCCCGTTGAACGTCACCCAGGCACCCGGCCGCAGCCCCGATACCGTACCCTGGAATACGATCTCGTAACGTTTGCGCTCGGTGCCGCCACCCGGCGCATTGAACCAGTAGACGAACAGGAATCCCCCTACGATCACCGCCAGCGTGAACAGCCCGACCAGGATGTAATTCGCTTTTGTTTCCATGCGATTGGCCTTGTCGCTTCAAGCAATTTCGGCGGCGTCGATCGCACGCGAACGCTTGCCCCGAAAATAGGCCTTCACCCACGGATGGTCCGACGCCAGCATCGCCGCAATCGGTCCCACGGTGATCACCTTGCGATCCGCCAGCACCGCGATCCGGTCGCAAACCGAATGCAAGCTGTCGAGATCGTGGGTTACCATGAAAACGGTTAATCCTAAAGTTTGTTGTAACGTCTTAATCAGGAGGTCGAACTCACCCGCTCCGATCGGGTCGAGCCCGGAGGTCGGTTCGTCCAGAAAGACGATGTCGGGATCGAGCGCGAGCGCGCGCGCGAGCGCCACTCGCTTGACCATGCCGCCCGACAATTCCGACGGGTATTTGTCGCGGACGTCGGGCGAAAGTCCCACCATTTCAAGCTTGGCCACCGCGATCTCGTCCATCAGCCTCCGTGACAGGCGCAGATGCTCACGCATCGGGAACTGCACGTTCTGCCGCGCCGTCAGCGAAGAGAACAGCGCCCCCTGCTGAAACAGTACGCCCCAGCGCCGTTCGATCGCGCGCAGGCCCTGCTCGCTCAACCCGTCGAGGTCGGCCCCGAAGACCGCGATCCGACCGGCCCGCCGCGGCAAAAGGCCGATGATGGTTCGCATCAAGACCGATTTTCCGCCGCCTGACGCGCCGACACAGCCGAGGATTTCCCCCCGCAATACATCGAGCGAAACGCGGTCGAGCACCACCGTCTCGCCGAAGCCGACGACGAGGTCACGCACACCGATCACCGCCTCGTTGCCAAGCACCGCCATACCTACATCCCAATTGCGGCGAAAAACACGGCGAACAGGCCGTCGATCACGATCACGAGGAAGATCGATTTGACCACCGAAGCGGTGGTGTGCAGTCCGAGCGACTCGGCGCTGCCCTTCACATTCAGCCCCTCGACACAGGCGACAATGCCGATGATGAGGGCGATGAACGGCGCCTTGACCATGCCGACCACAAAGTCGTCGAGCTCAATCGCATCGCGCAGCCGCGACAAGAAGATCTCCGGGCCGATGCCGGCATAAGCCCAACTGACCAGCGCTGCCCCGAACAGCGCCGCCATCGATCCGATGAAGGTGAGGATCGGCAGGGCGATGACGAGCGCGACGACCCGCGGCAGGATGAGGATTTTCAGCGGATCGAACCCCATCGTGCGCAGGGCGTCGATCTCTTCGCGCATCTTCATCGAGCCGAGCTCGGCGGTATAGGCGCTGCCCGAGCGTCCCGCCACCATCATCGCGACCATGACGACGCCCATCTCACGCAGCACCAGGATACCGACCATGTCGACGACATAGATCTCGATGCCGAACCTGCGGAAATGAAAAATGCCCTGTTGCGCGATGATGCAGCCGAGCACGAAGGTGATCAGCAAGATGATCGGCG
This sequence comes from Xanthobacteraceae bacterium, assembly GCA_028282095.1. GTDB lineage: Bacteria > Pseudomonadota > Alphaproteobacteria > Rhizobiales > Xanthobacteraceae > Rhodoplanes. The sequence goes on from JANQIP010000159.1 coordinate 18,790, forward strand.
TCGCACGCCAACCGACGCGGTCGAGATGGTGCACCATCGAGGTGAACCGGAATGTCCAGGGCCGGATGACGCAACGCATCCCCGCGATGGCGAGCGCCCCGAGCATCTGCACGATCATGACGAAGTCACGTCCGATGCCGAACGCAGTGCGCCGGATGGCGGCAATCGCGGTCGCCAATCTACCCTGGCGCGCAGCGGCGACCTTACCCAGGTTGATCCGGCCCGCTTCGCCGACAAGGTCGCGGTAGCGTTCGGGCAGGTCGACCACCCTCGCCTCTCGCCCGGCGGCGGCAAAGCCGCGGACCAGTCGTTCGAGCAACCACGCCCCGTAGGTATCGAGCCGCTCCACCCGTGCCATATTGATATCGACCGCGGCGGCATCACGCGCACGCTTGAGTGCCGCGTCGACCAGCCGTTCGAGATCACCGGCGCGATCGGCAGTCCACGAGCCGCCGGCCGTCAGCGCCAATTGCCGGCCGCTGACTTTGAACTCGAGCAAAGCGTCTTTTGCGGTGCGCTTCGCGCTGCTCAAGCGGCTCGCGCTCCCACCGGCTTGCGCAACACGATCTGCCAGGATTCTCGACATGGTTGGATACTTGACTCCTGCGCGCTGCCCTGTCGAGGTCCCTTTAGAACTCGGATTTTGCACCGCTTGCTTCAGGTTGATTCAACCGCGCTCTCTTTCTCTTTTTTTGGTCGCATGATCTTGTCCGAAAAGTCTGCCAACTTTTCGGGATCATGCTGGTCTCTTTGTCTGGTCGCATGATCTTGTCCGAAAAGTCTGCCAGCTTTTCGGGATCATGCTCTAATGCCTGTTCGCCTATCCGTTACCGCCGAATGCTGGCCGATCGCCGGCTCCTTCACCATCAGCCGCGGCACCAAGGCCGAAGCCCGTGTCGTCGTCGTCACGCTTGCCGACGGCTCCTATAGCGGGCGCGGCGAATGTGCGCCCTATGCCCGTTATGGCGAGACGGTGGAAGGGGTGATGCGATCAATCCGGTCTCTTGCATCCGACATGCGACAAGAAGACTCGTCGCGGGACATGAGACCGGAATACCGATTGGATGATATCGCCCTCCCCGACGAGTTCGATCGCATGCGCCTTGGCGCGGTGCTGCCGGCAGGAGCGGCCCGCAATGCGCTCGACTGCGCCATGTGGGACCTCGAGGCCAAGCGCAGCAGCCGGCCGGTGCACGATTTGGCAGGACTCGGGCCGCCGCATCCGCTGACCACCGCCTATACGATCTCGCTCGCGGCGCCCGAGACGATGGCCGCCGCCGCTGCGGCAGCGCGGGCACGGCCTTTACTCAAGGTCAAGCTCGGCGCGCCGAATGACCGCCAGCGTATCGCCGCGGTGCGCAAGGCCGCACCCGACAGCATGCTCATCGTCGATGCCAATGAAGGCTGGAGCGCGGCAAGCCTCAAGGACAATCTTTCAGCCTGCGCCGATGCCGGCGTGCGCCTGATCGAGCAGCCGCTGCCCGCCGCAGACGATGGCGTGCTCGCCGACATCGCCCATCCAATCCCGATCTGCGCCGATGAAAGCGTGCACGACCGCGCTTGCCTCGCCGCGCTGCGCGGACGCTATGACGCCGTCAACATCAAGCTCGACAAGACAGGTGGACTGACGGAGGCGCTCGCGGTCGCCACTGCCGCGCGCAAACTCGGATTTGCGATCATGGTCGGCAGCATGGTTTCGACCTCGCTCGCGATCGCGCCCGCGCTGCTGATCGCGCAGGATGCAGACTATGTCGACCTCGACGGGCCGCTCCTGCTCGCGCGCGACCGCGCGGATGGTCTTGTCTTCGACGGCAGCATCGTGCATCCCGCTTCGCCCGCTCTGTGGGGCTGACGGAATAGTATGGATGCCCATTTTCTATCGGAGGAAAGCACGGGAGGTAATGTGGATGATCCGTTCGTCCCGCGCAAAGCGGAGACCCAGAATCGCTGAAAAAACTGGTTTCCCGCTTGCGCGGGAATGAACGGAGGAGCGGCGTGGATGATGATCCGTTCGTTCCCGCGAAAGCGGGGACCCAGAATCATTGGAAAAACTGGTTTCCCGCTTGCGCGGGAATGAAACGGAGGAGCGGCGTGAATGATGATCCGTTCGTCCCAGGGATTCTTCTGCGGAACGGCGAGCGGGCGATCCTCAACCTCCCCGTCGCGATAGTCTCTTTCTTTTGTCGCATGATCTTGGCCGAAAAGTCTGCCAGCTTTTCGGGATCATGCTCCAGTGTTCCTTACCTGACGGTCCGACCCCGGACCGTCAGGTAAGGAACACCAGCTAATCCGATGCTTTGTGATGCGGCATCAACACAATGAGACGAGCCCAAGCGTCGGTGCCGCATCACTAGGCATTGGCGGTCTCTGTGCGGCGATTGCCAAGGAAGTACAAAGCCAGTGGAGCAAAAGGCCCGACCAAGACCGCGATCCAGACCCAAACTGCGACCGAGCGATCGCGTTTCCTGGCCATATGGCCGGCAAACAGCATGGAAGCCAGGGTCACCAATAATGCAAGCACCAGAGCCATTTGGCCTCTCCCATGCCTATCGGAAAGAACGTAGGAACTCAAGGCAGAGACCGCTATCTGCGTCAAGGGCAGGAATTTTCAAACTGAGATCCTCCCGGATTCCCGCTTACGTGCGCGGGAGTGAATGGAGGACTCAATGGCCGACATGATCCGTTCGTCCCCGCGCGAAGCGGGGACCCAGAATCGCTGGAAAAACTGGTTTCCCGCTTGCGCGGGAATGAACGGAATTCGGATCGGCCGATCATCCGGCCCCCCATCGGCGCGCGCCGAGAACGATCGCGCCGGCGATGGCCGCGGAAACCGCCATCGCAAGATAGGCATAGGTCCCGACCGCTTCGACAAGCACGCCGGCGAGACTCATCTCCACCGCCAACACGATCGCAACCACCACGGAATAGTCGCCTTGGGCGGTCGCGCCCTGCCGATCGGCGCCGAGGGATGCGAGCGCATGCATCGCGCCGAGATGGGTGGCGCCGAACGATAGCGCGTGCAGGCATTGCAGCAATGGCAGCATCAGCGCCGGCGGATCGAAAGCCATGGCCGCCCAGCGCACGATCGCGCCGAGCGCGCCCAATCCGATCAGATCGAGCGGACGCAGCCATGCCATGACCCGGCCGGAGACGGCGAACAGCGCGATCTCGGCGGCAACGCCGATCGCCCACAACGCCCCGATGGTCGGCCCCTGAAGACCCTTCGCCGCCCATTGCAGGCTGGAAAAGCCGTAATAGACCGCGTGACTCGCCTGAATGAGGCTTGCCGCCACCACCACGGCGATGAATGAACGCGACCGCCACAGCGAGGTCGCAGCGCCTTGAGGCTCGCTCGTTTCGGGGCGCCTCGCCGGGAGGGGCAAGAGCAAGCTCGCGCTCAGTGCCGTCGCCGCAAACAAGGCGACCATGGGCCAGATCATCTGTCCGGCGCCCAGGCGCTCAAGCAGGAAACCGCCGCCGAGATTGGCGGCGATGAATGTCACCGAGCCCCACAGCCGCACCCGGCCATAACCGCCCGCCCGTGCCGCAAGCCCGCGCAGCGCATAGGCGTCGGCAAGCGGCAGCATCAGCGCCTGCGGCAGCGCCGAGATCGCATAAGCGACGAGAATCGCCGCGAATCCATCGCCGAACGCAACGAAGACGAACGTGGCGCATGCGACCCAGGCCGCGGCGACCAGCGGTCCCTTCGACCAGCCGAATCGGTCCGCCATCCGCGTCGCGACGGGAACGATCACCGGCCGCACGACCATCGCTGCCGCAAGAACAAGCCCGATTTCATTGGAATCGAGCCCCTTGGCGCCGAGCCACACCGGGAAGTACGGCAGTTGCGTGCCGGCAAGGGCGAACATCGCCCCGTAGAGCACCGCCATACGCCAGGCAAAGCCCTCGCCGCGCAAATTCGGTCGGTCAGACGCCATGTATGAATTACATTTCTCGGGAGATTTCCGTTCCGGCCGGGCCGGGATGCGCCTATCCATCCTTGGAGATGGCATCTCCCTGGCGGATGGATTTCCACCCCTCAATTGTGTCGAAGGGCCGACTTTGCCGGAAAATGCTCCAAGTTTTCGATTCGTGTTGTAGTTTGGAGCGTGCTTGCTTCAGCTCGAATCAATCGCGCGCTCTGGGTCTTTGTTCGGTCGCATGATCGTATCCAAGAACACCTTTCAGCCTTTCGGGATCATGCTGCTTTAGGCTCGATCGAACGGGTTTGCCATGTCCGACGCGTCCTCGCTTCCTGCGACAACGCCTCAATCCTCGGAGCCGGTGTCCACCGAGACCGACTACAGACAGATCATCGATGCGCTGATGCAGACGCAGCGCGGGCGCCGGTTTTTGGCCGAACACGCCCGCCGCTGCCGGCAAACGCAACAGGCCGACCTGCTCGCTGCGCTCGTGCGGCTCGAGCGCGCGATCGCGATCGACCGCGAACCGCCGCCGGGAGTGGCGAAGCTGCGCTCTGATCTCGGTGCGCTCGCACAAGCGGTCGAGAGCGTTCGCACCGAGGTCGCGGCGCTTCGGCCGGCGGCCCCACCCCATCGACTGCGCCCGCAGGACGAAGAGATACTGCAATTATTACGCGAACAAAGCACGCGGCTCGACGCGCTCGCGGAAATCTGGACACGGGCAGAGAAACCGGCCCCGCACGCGCCGGTGAACGCGCCGCAGCCCGCAGTCGAGACCGGCGATTCGAACGGCGATTCCGGGAGTGACGCGAAGGAGCTGCGCGAAGAGGCTGCGGTCCCAGCGCAGAACGGCTTTGCGGACGGTCCAGCCGGCGAGCCTTACAGGACCGAAACACCGGCTTCGGACCTGTTGAGACAAACACCGATCTTCGATCTTGCTTTCGGGTCCAGGACGGCGGCGACGGAGCCCGCGGCCGGCGCGATCGCCGCATCTGAAGAGATCGCCGAAGCGGCTGAGCACCCGTGGCCGGGCGAGCCCGCGGCATCCCTTGCAATCGTGCGCGACACGATCGAGCACGCCCGCGAGGAGCCGGGCTCCTCGCTGGACCGTCATCCGGAAGACAAGGACGGTCTCCCTGATCCCACGGCATCCCTTGCAATCGTGCGCGATACGATCGAGCACGCCAGCGAGGAGCTGGGCTCCTCGCTGGACCGTCATCCGGAAGACAAGGACGATCTCCCTGATCCCGCGGCATCCCTTGCAATCGTGCGCGACACGATCGAGCAAGCCGGCGAGGAGCCGGGCGAATCGTTAGATTATTGCCCGGCGACGTCGGAACCGGTCCGTCTCACAGAATCCGATCGATTGAAGACAACCGAAGCGGCCTGCAATTCTGCGGAAACCGCTTTCGCTCCGGACGGTCACCTCTCCGATCCCGAGCCGCAATTGCCTGCACGAGAAGTCGCGGCCGCCGACACTCCGGCGGCGGGCATCATGGCTGATCCGCCATCGGCCACGCTCACGGCTGAGTCCCCATCGGGCTCGGTCGCGGACGAGGCGCCATCCGCCTCGGTCGTGGCTTGCGATTCGCCTGCCGCTGTCGCAGCCGCGGGTGACCCGCTTGCTCCCCTCTATGCACTCAGCGAGGAGGAGAGGATCGCGCTCTTCACCTGAGGTCCGTTGTCCTCTCGGATGAAGGCGAATTTGCTGCCTTCGGTAGAGCGCTCACGCTACCAATCGGGTGAAAAGGTCGGCGTCCACATTGCCGCCGGAGAGCACCGCGACCGCGACCCGGCCATCCAAGGCGATCTTGCCGGTCAGGAACGCGGCGAGCGCAACCGCGCCGCCCGGCTCGACCACGAGCTTGAGTTCGTGGAACGCGAAGGCGACCGCGCGGGCGATGTCGTTCTCGCTCGCAGCGACGCCCTGTCCCACCAGCGTGCGGTTGATCTCGAAGGTAAGCTCACCGGGCGACGGCGACATCAGCACATCGCAGATCGAGCCCGTGGTCTGCGCGTTGCACTCGCGCTTGCCGCTTTGGAATGAGCGGGCGTGATCGTCGAAGCCCGCGGGCTCGGCGGTATAGATCTGCGCCGACGGCACCTGCGCCTTGACGGCGAGCGCGATGCCGGCGGCAAGCCCCCCGCCCGAGGCATTGACCACCACCACATCGGGCGCGAGCCCGCCCGCCGCAAGATCCTCGACGATCTCCCGTCCGGTCGTTCCCTGACCGGCGATCACCATCGGATCGTCGTAAGGCGGCACGATCTCGGCCCGCCTTTGCGCAGCGATCTCGCGGGCGATCGCTCCGCGGTCCCCGCGGCCGCGATCGTGGAGCACGAGTTCGGCGCCGAGCGCCGCGGTGCGGGCGATCTTGCCTGCCGGCGCGTCGCGCGGCATCACGATCACCGCGGGCATGCCGAGAAGCGCGGCCGCCGCCGCAACGCCTTGCGCGTGATTGCCTGACGAATAGGCGACAACCCCGCTCGCTCGACGCGCCAGCGCCATGGTGCTGAGCTTGTTGTAGGCGCCGCGGAACTTGAACGAGCCGGTCCGCTGCAACACCTCGGCCTTGAGAAACACCTGGCCGCCGGCGAGTTCGTCGAGCACCGGGGATGAGACCAGCGGTGTGCGCATGGCAACGCCGGCGAGCCGATCGGCCGCCTTGTCCACATCGGCCGCGGTCGGCAAAGCGCGCGCGGGTCCAGCGGCATTGGAGCTGGTCATAGCGTGAGCCTATCGCATGATCCCGAAAAATTGCAGATTTTTCGGATGCGATCTTGCGATCAAACAAACAGGCGATAGAGCGCCACTGATTGAACCTGAAGAAACCGCTTGCCGGAGCGTTCATGGACCCGAAGAGGTCCAACCCCTCGAGCGAGACCGAGAATCCTCGATCGAGTCATTAATTCGAAATCACATGTAGTTCAGATAATTATCTGACTCTCAATGAAAAACTATGCCGCCGGGAAGTCTCCACTCTGCGTCCGGCCAGCCGACCGCCGCTCACGCGGCGCCAGACCGCTCGTCGGCAAGGCGGCGGAAGCGCACCAAGGTATAGAGGCCGAAAGGCTTGATCGGACGGCGTTCGATCAACTCGGCGCCGCCATGGCTGCGCGCCCAGGCGGCAAGCCGGGCAAACGGAAATTCTGGCCTGAGCCCGAGGGCGCGCGAGGGCCGCGCAAACCAGCGCTCGATCGCCGCCTTCACGCCTGTCTCCGAATAGAGATGATTGACGAGGATGATCTCGCCGCCCGGTCGGACCACGCGCGCGCATTCTGTCAGGACACGCTCGGGCTCGGCCACCAGCGTGATGACGAATTGCGCGACCACACAATCAAACATCCGATCCGAAAAGGCGAGATTCTCCGCATCCATCACCATGACGGATTTCACATGCGGAAATTGGCCGCTCATGAGCCGCGTCTGTGCCTTCGCCACCATCGGCTGCGACAGATCGATTCCGACGATCTCGGTCGTCTCGTCGTAATCGGAAAAGGACAAGCCCGTCCCCACCCCGACTTCCAGGATGCGTCCTCCAACGTCGCGGGCGGCAGCCGCGGCGGCGCGCCGCCCGTTCTCGAAGATGGGCCCGCAGATCGCATCATAAAGGGGTGCCCAGCGTGCGTAGGCCTTTTCAATCACAGCGCGGGAGGGATCGGGTTCGTCGTGCGTACGCAACGGTTTAGGCATGGTACTCCCAGGAGCGCCCATTCACAGGATTGGAGGAGGACGTGCGGATATTGGATCAGGCCGCCTGGGCGGCGACGGTCGCCGGCTCACGCTCGCCCACGTGCTCGGTGCTGGTCCAGGTGATGATCTCGAAACGTCCGTCATAGTGCTCGACGATCGCAGTGCAGCTCTCTACCCAATCGCCGCAATTGAGGTAATGCACACCGAAGGAATGATGCATCGTAGCGTGATGGATGTGGCCGCAGATCACGCCGTCGGCGTCGTGGCGCTCGGCCTCGGCGGCGAGCGTCTTCTCGAAATCGCCGATGTAATTGACGGCGTTTTTTACCTTTAATTTCGCCCATTTGGACAGCGACCAGTAACCGAACCCAAGACGGCGCCGGATGCCGTTAAACACGCGATTAACGATGATCGACAATTCATACGCCTTATCGCCGAGAAGGGCAAGCCAACGCGCCTGTGTAACGATTAGGTCAAACTGATCGCCATGAACGACGAGATAGCGCTTTCCTGTCGCGGTGACATGGATGGCATATTCGGCCACTTCAATGCCGCCGAAATGGCCGTAATAGTCGCGCAGGAACTCGTCGTGATTGCCGGGCACATAGACTATTCGCGCTCCCTTGCGGCCCTTGCGCAAGATCTTCTGCACGACGTCGTTATGCTCTTGTGGCCAATACCAGCTCGACTTGAGATGCCAGCCGTCGACGATATCGCCGACCAGATAGATCTCGTCGGCTTCATGCACGCGCAGGAAATCGAGCAGCCGGTCGGCTTGGCATCCACGGGTGCCGAGATGCACGTCGGAGATGAAGAGCGTCCGGAAATTCTGTGTTCCGGTGTTGACTGTCACGCCCGGTCCCCTTCCCCAAATTGCTATTTGGGCGTATTTGCCAGACTCGCATAACGTTTAAATGACGATGGTTCCGCAAACAACGATTCATTCACCCTGCGGGGGACAATCCGCAAAATACCGCATGAAACGGCAGCGCCGGATCGCGCCGAGACCGGTGTTGTCATCCCGCTGTCATCCCCACATTGTAGTCGCCCGCCGATGACTGCCGCACTCGTCGTCGCTGCCGCCGCGTTTTTCGCGCTGACCTTTTTGGTTCACTTGGTGAGCATTATTGCCGCCTTGACCCGTTGCAGGGCGCGACCTGGTGCACTTCCCGCTCCGCCTGCTGACGCTCCTGCGGTCTCCATTATACGTCCGGTTTGCGGGATCGAGAATCACATCGCGGAGACTTTGGAATCGAGCTTCGATCTCGATTATCCAAACTACGAATTGCTGTTCTGCGTTGCGTCTCCGAAAGACCCGATCATTCCGACCGTCGCGGCACTGCTGTGCAAATATCCCAAAGCACGCGCGCATCTTCTCGTCGGCGACGAGCGAATCAGCACCAACCCCAAGCTCAATAACTGCGCCAAAGGCTGGAAGGCGGCTGCCCACGACTGGATCGCCATTGCCGACAGCAATGTGCTGATGCCGCGCGATTATATCCAAAGGCTGTTCGAGCCGTGGACCGAGAAGACCGGGCTCGTGTGCTCGCCGCCGATCGGCGGCCGTCCACAAGGTTTTTGGGCCGAACTCGAATGCGCCTTCCTCAACCCTTACCAGGCACGCGCACAGTATTGCGCCGACGCGATCGGAATCGGCTTCGCCCAGGGCAAGACGATGTTCTGGCGGCGGGCGATTCTCGACCAGGCAGGCGGCATCCGCGCGCTCGCTGCCGATATCGCCGAAGACGCCGCCTCGACCAAGGTCGTGCGTGCGTCAGGGCATAAGGTGAGGCTCGTCGACCAGCCGTTCGAGCAGCCGCTCGGTTATCGCAGCGCGCGCGAGGTATGGCGGCGCCAGACGCGTTGGGCGCGGTTGCGCCGGGCGTGCTTCCCGCACTTCTTCCTCCCGGAGATCATGACCGGCGGGATCTTTCCTATGATTGCGCTGGGCACCTTGGCCTATGCGATGAACTGGCCGGTGACCATCCTTGTTATTGCGCTCGCATTCCTTTGGTACGGTGGGGAAATCGCGCTTGCGCGTGCGGCACGTTGGCACATCTCCCCGCTCTATCCGGTGCATGCGGTTCTGCGCGACCTGCTCTTGCCCTTCCTGTGGCTCGACGCGCTGCTCGGGTCGGACTTTGAGTGGCGCGGCAATGCCATGAGCGTTGCCGCCGACAGCCAGACGGCGTGATTAGGCCGGAGCATGATCCCGAAAAGTTACAGACTCTTCGGGACCATGCGATAGTCACCAGGAGGCATGGAAATGGTGCACCGGGCCGCGGCCCGCCCCGACCGTGAGCCGATCAGCGGCGGCGATCGCTCCGGTCACGAATTCCTTGGCGGTACCGATGGCGGTGGCGAGGCTCTCGCCCTTGGCAAGGCCGGCGGCGATCGCCGAGGATAGCGTGCAGCCGGAGCCGTGCGTGTTCTCGGTCTCGATTCGCGTGGCATCGAACCGCTTTATGTCCCCTGGCTCGACCAGCAGATCGACGCACTGCGGACCTTCGCCATGGCCGCCCTTGATCAGCACCGCTGCCGCACCGAAGCCGAGCAGCCGTTCCGCCTGCGCCTGCATCTCGACTTCGCTTGCCGCAACCTCGCTGTCGAGCAGTGCCGCCGCTTCGAGCAGGTTCGGCGTCACCAGCCGCGCGCGTGGGAACAACACTTGCTTGAGCGTCTCCACCGCCTCCGGCGCAAGGAGCCGCCCCCCGCTCGTCGCCACCATCACCGGATCAAGCACGACCGCGGTCTGCCGATAGCGATCGAGCCCCGCCGCCACCGCTTCGATCGCCGCCGGCGCCGACAACATTCCGATCTTCACCGCCCCCACGGCGAGATCGGAGAACACCGCATCGAACTGGGCGGTGATGAAGGCCGGCGGCACGTCATGGATTGCGGTGACGCCCGTCGTGTTCTGCGCTGTCAGCGCGACGATGACGGACGCGCCATAGACGCCGAGCGCGGAAAAGGTCTTGAGATCGGCTTGTATCCCAGCGCCGCCGCTCGAATCGGAGCCTGCAATGGTGACGGCGATCGCAGTCATGACGGCCGAACCGAACGATCCCTATCCGCGGATGCGGAGAGGTGAGAGCCTGGAGCGAACTCTGTTTCGGCCGAACCGGAATTCACTCCCGTTGTTCCATGTTGGTCGCGTTTTCTGCGGCGAACCGGTTTCCACTTCGCCTGAAAACACTCCAAATGTCGGTCGCGTTTTCTGCGGCGAACCGGTTCCCACTTCGCCTGAAAACGCTCCATATGTTGGTCGCGTTTTCCGCGGCGAACCGGTTCCCACTTCGCCTGAAAACGCTCCAAGCCCGTTGGTGCCGCTACCGTCACAGGCTCCTCCTTTTCACCAAGGCCCCGTCCACGCAGGCGCGCAGTCTGCGCGCAGCGGCCTGCGGATTGGGCATCAACGAAAGTGCCGAAATCACCGCGATCCCATCGGCACCGGCAGCGATCACTTCGGTCGCATTCGTTTCGTCAATGCCGGCGATGCCGAGCACCGGGAGCGCGGGCGCGCGTCGCCGCAACACCGCGAGAATGGCGCGCAAGCCCGAACAGCCGATCGGCGGATCGGGATTGTCCTTGGAACCCGTCGCAAAAATGCCGCCCACGCCGACATAGTCGATGAGGTCGAGCGGAGCCGCCTCAGCCTGCGCCGGAGTCTTGATCGAATGTCCGACGAGGGCGCCCGGACCGAGCAGCGCGCGTGCATCGGCGAGCGCCATGTCGTCCGGCCCGAGGTGCACGCCATGGGCGCCGGCGGCGAGCGCAACATCGACGCGGTCGTTGACGACGAACGGCACCGACGCAGGCGCGAGTGCTGTCTTGATGGCCCGCGCTTCGTCGACCAGATGGCGGGTTGACCCGTGCTTGTCGCGTAGTTGCAAGAGCGTCGCCCCGCCTGCGACAACCGCACGCGCCAGATCGTCCAGCCTATGCCCGCCTGCGCGGTCGGCATCGACAATGGCATTGAGGCGGACATCGACCGGCATGAAAGCATGATCCCCTAAAGCTGGCAGACTTTTGAGATAAGATCATGCGACCGGGCAAAGCGGAAGAGAGCGCGGTTGATCCGACCTGACGCGATCGCGTGCGCTCTAGCTCACATTCGCCCGGGCGACAAGCTCGGATGCATCCAGCGCATGCACCGCATCGAGGATCCCGGGCGCAAGGCTGCCAGGGCCGTGCGCCCTTTCTGCTGCGATCTCGCCTGCAACCCCAATTCCCAGCAGCGCGGCGGCGACTGCCTGACCCGGATCGGGTTCAACCGCAAGGCAGGCGGCCGCCAATGCCGCACCGGCGCAGCCCATCGCAGCCACCTTTGCCATCCATGGATGGCCGTTGGCGATGCGCAGGATGCGCTCGCCGTCGGCGACGAGATCGGTCGGTCCAGTCACCGCAATAACTGCACTCGTTTCGATCGCATAGCGCGCAAGCGCCGCCGGAGTGCCTTCGGCTCCCGCCACCGCCGGGAACTCATCCGCATTGAGGTGGATACCGGTCGGGCGCGTACGAACGAGCGCTTCCGCAAACAGCGCCCGCGATTGCGATCTTTCGATATACACCGGATCGAGCATCCAGCGCACGCCGACCTCGCTTGCGATGTCGACCGCAATGCCAACCGCGTCCCGACGGGCGCGATCCATCGTGCCGAGATTGACGAGCAGCGCGTCCACGCCGGCGACGAAATCGGCGACCTCCTCGGGCGCAATTGTCATCGAGGGTGTCGCCCCGGCGGCAAGCAACAAGTTGGCCGTGAAGGCCTGGGCCACCCCGTTGGTAATGCAATGCACACGTGGGCGCCGCATGCGCACACGTGCGAGTATAGCGGCGGCAACCTGCGGAAACTCGCCTTCTGGCGTATACAACTCCTGTTCCCTCCGCCGACATGATCCATCCGGGTCAGATCCGGCCGCTTGGCCGAAAACCCTCACACCAGGCGGATCGTGCCGGCCACGCCACTGAGAACGGATAGCGGACGCTAATCCCCTTCGTATGTTGACGCAAGGTCACTCGTTTTAGTTGTATGTGGATCAATCTATCTCTCTTTACGGGCGTTCGGTGCGGCCAAGTTCTCCAGAGAGCGACACATTTCAATGCAAGGACGGACGGGCCCGCCCGCCGTGGACCCGGCGGCGCGATCTCATGGAAGAGCGATGACCCGAGAGACAACCCCCCGCCTTTCCCAACCGTTCCTGCCACGATCCTTTAGAGCGCGATGGCTTCAGGTTCGTTCAATCGCGCTCTCGTTCTCTTTGTCGTGCCGCATGATCTTGTCCGTGAATTGTGCCGAGTTTTTGGGATCATGCTTTGGACGCTTTGCCGCTGCCACGGCGGCACTGGCGCTCTTGCTCGGTTCCGGCGCTTCTGTTCTCGCACCACAGCAAAGCCACGCACAGCCGGCGGCCGAAAACGCTCGCAAGCACTCGCCATCATCGAATGCCGGGCGGCCCCGCGATGGCGCTGCCGAGAGCGGCCGGGCATCGTCCAATCCGGCACCGAACGAACGACCGGCGAACAGGGCAAGCGACCAGCGGAAGACGACCCGCAAGCTCCCCGCCGATGTCGTGACCGATCATGCTCTCAATCTTGCGGACCGGACGCTGCGCTTTACGGCGACCGCAGGATCCATTCCCCTGTTCGACGGGGACAGCGGCGAACTCCAGGCCGAGGTTGCTTACACCGCCTATGTCGTCGATGCGGCTGCGGGCGAACGCCCCGTCACTTTTCTCTTCAATGGTGGACCGGGAGCAGCCTCGGCCTATCTCAATATCGGCGCGCTCGGCCCCTGGCGGCTGCCATTCGACGCCATCACCGCGTCGGGCCCAAGCGCCCTCCGTCCCAATGCGCAGACCTGGCTCGACTTCACCGATCTCGTCTTTGTCGATCCGCCAGGCACCGGCTACAGCCGTTTGGCAGGCGGAGACAATCGAAGCCGACGCTACTGGTCGGTCGACGGGGATGCCGAGGCGCTCGCCGTCGTCATCCGCAAATGGATCAACCAGGCCGGGCGTCAGCGCGCGGCAAAGTTCCTCGTCGGTGAAAGCTATGGCGGCATGCGCGTCCTGAAGATCGCGCGCGCGCTCGAACAGCGCCAGGGCGTCGGTGTGCGCGGGTTCGTGCTGATCTCACCGGTGCTCGATTTCGCCCGGCTTGGGCAGCGCCGGCATAGACCGATGTCCTATGTCACCCATCTGCCGTCGATGGCGGCGACCGCACTTGAGTTGAAAGGCGGCCTTGACCGCAAGGCGCTCGCCGCGGCCGAGGCCTATGCGTCCGGCGCGTATCTCGCCGACCTCATGCGCGGCGTGCGCGATGAGGCCGCGGTCGAGCGGATATCGGAACGCCTTTCGGCTCTGATCGGGCTCGACAAAGCACTGATCAAGCGGTTCGGCGGGCGCATCGACTCGCGGACCTTCCGACGCGAGCTCTATCGTTCCCGTGGGCTGGTCGGCAGCGCCTACGACGCAACCATTACCGCCCTCGACCCGACGCCCTCAGCGCCGCGGTCGCGCTATCCCGATCCGGTGCTCGACGCCACCAGGGCGCCGCTCATCTCGGCAATGACCGAGCTCTATCGAGACATGCTGAAATGGCAGGTCGACAAACCCTACCGCCTCCTCAATGGCAGGGTCAGCTCGCGCTGGAACTGGGGCCGCGGGCGTAGTGCGATCCAGTCGGTGGATGAGTTGCGTACGGCGCTGGCGAGCGACCGGCACACGCGCATACTCATCGCGCACGGCGCGAGCGATCTCGTGACACCCTATTTCGCCAACAAGTTGATCCTCGATCAGCTTCCCGCTTACGCATCCGAGCGGGCGAAATTCGCAGTCTATGGCGGCGGTCACATGTTTTATTCGCGCGATGAATCGCGCCGCGAGCTGCGCCGCGACGCCGCCGCGCTTTACGCCGCGGCACTCGCACCGGAATGATGGGGCTCTTCGCTCAAAGTGGGTCTACGGAGCATGTTCCGAAAAACTCGGGAGATCCTTCTCGCATTCACGGTAGATCCGGGAGGGAGTGGTTGGGGTCGCTGTTGGTCCGTTCGTCCCCGCGCAAGCGGGGACCCAGAGTGATGCCGAGACTGGATTCCCGCTTTCGCGGGAACGAACGCAGTTTGCGAGCTGACTCCACGCCATACTACCCAACTCTCCCCCACAAGCGGCGGAGGGAGATGAGAGACTCAAGCCACGGTATAGTTTGTTATCTAACTAAACGGCATAGTTCGCCAGCGAACTAATTCGTTCGTCGTCAAACTCATTGGTTGGTCGTCTAACTAATTGGTTTGTCACCGACCGAACTGATCCGCCGGAGACAGTGTCAGATCACCAGCACGTCGGGCTCGGGCGTCTCGCGATAAAGCCGTTCGACATCGCGTTGGCGGCATTCCAATGCACGACGCTGGTTGATGTAGCCCTTGTCGGTGATCTCGTTGGCGTCGATCGACGGCGCGTCGGACAACAGGATCACCCGCCTGATGCAGGTGCTCGAACTGCCGTGCTCTTCGTTCCAACGCGCGATGGCGCAAGCCACATGCTCGCGCACGGTCGGGTTACGAGCAAGCTCGGCGGGCGAGCCGGCGCTATCAGCCTTGAGCAGCGCCTGGCAACCGCCAACATTGAGCCAGGCGATGAGGCCGATATAGTCGCGATCGGGGGCCGCGATGATCGCGTCCTGGATCACCGGAGAACACGCGCCGATGGTCCCGACCCGCAACGACCCGACATGCACCCAGGTCCCGGTCGAGAGCTTGAAGTCCTCGGCGAGCCGGCCGTCGAAAACCAACCCCTTGGTGTAGTCGGCCGCATCGGCGAGCCGTACCGCGTCACCGGGCCGATAGAAACCCTCTTCATCGAATACCTGCGCGGTGAGGTCGGCGCGCTTCCAATAACCCGGCATGGTGTTCGGCCCGCGCACCCGCACTTCGGTCTTTGCCTCGGCCGGCACGAGCTTGAGCTCGACGCCGGGCACCGGGACGCCGATCACGCCGGCGCGATCGATCAGAAAATGCGTCGAGGTCGCAAGCGGCGACATTTCCGTGCTGCCCCAGGAGGCGGTCATCGGAATGCGTTCGCCGGCCGTGCGCACGGCCAGGGTTTCCAACCGCGTCCACAGATCCTGCGGGAGCGCCGCCGCGGCATAGAAGATCAGGCGGAGCTTGGCGAAGAACGAGCGCGCGAGCGCCTCGTCCTGTTCGAGATGGGGCAAGAGCGCTGCAAAGCCCGCCGGCACGTTGAGATAGATGGTCGGAGAAATCTCGGAGAGATTGCGCACAGTCTCGCCGACCAGCGCCGGAACCGGCTTGCCGGCATCGATATACATCGTGCCGGCATTGTGCAGCACCATGTTGAAGTTGTGATTGCCTCCGAAGGTGTGATTCCACGGCAGCCAGTCGACGAGCACGAGCGGCTGGTCCTGCAGGAACGGCCACATCTGCGCGATCGATTGCTGGTTCGAGGTGAGCATGCGATGCGTGTTGATCACGCCCTTCGGCAGGCCGGTCGAGCCCGACGTGAAAAGGACCTTCACGATCGTATCGGGCGTGATGCCGGCGACCGCCGCTTCCAGCGCGGGTCCCGGCTGCGTTGCTTCGAGCGCGCCGAAGGCGGTGACGCCCGGCAGATTGGCCGAGTTGGCGCTTGCAACGATTTCGGCACCCTTGAGGTCAAGGGCGGCGAGCGCCTTGGCAAACGGGCCGGTGTCGGCGACATAGACGAGGCCGGGAGCGAGCAGTTCGCAGATATATTTGAGGTTCTGGTGGTCCTGGCTCTGCAGCGAATAGGCCGGTGAAATCGGCGCGACCGGAATTCCGGCGCTCGTTCCCGCGAGCATGAGCAAAGCGTGGTCGATCGCATTGCCGGACAGGATCATCACCGGGCGTTCGACCGAGAGGCCGCGTTCGATCAGCGCGGCGGCGATCGCGTCGACACTGCGACGCGCGTCTTCATAGGTGACCTTGCGCCAGCCCTCGCCGCGGCGCTCGGCGAGGAAAGTCCGCGACGGCGCCGACTCGACCGCGGCGCGGAATACGCGCACCAGTGAGGGATCATAAGGCACAAGCGGCGCGCGCGCCTGCAGGCGGACCGTCCCGTCGGCGGCGACGGTGTGTATGATGTCGACCGGCGCATAGTCGATCGGCCGGACCGGCGCGAGCGCCGGCTCGAAATCGGTGTAAGCAAACTGCGCTTGGCTCGCCATGGCCTTTCCTCCCTCGGCCGTTCCAATTCAACTTGGAGCTTTCTTGCTCTTTTGTTCGATTTTTTATTTTGCTTCTTGCTTGCGTCAAGCTCCCTGCTCTGAGGTTGCATCCATGTCCGGCCCGCTGAACCGGTTGCTGTTTCAGATCGCGGTTTCCAGTTCGAGCATCTCGGCGCGCATGGCGGGCGTCGGCGCCGGTGCGATGACCTTGCGCAGCAGCCCCGGTGTTTCGGTCACGAGTTCATCGGCAAACACCGCGGCAAGCGCGATCCGCGACTGGTAATCGGCGCCCGAGGCCCCGTTCATCGCGGCAAGGCGTGCCGCTGCGACCGCGCCTTTCAGCAGCAGGCAAGCGCCGAGCGCGATCGCTGCAAGCCGAAGATAGGGTGTGGCGGCGTAGAGCCGCTCGTCGCTGTCGCGCTCCGGCGCGGCAAGCCATCGGGTCGCCGCGGCGAGATCGTCGAGCGCAGCCGACGCAGCCGCGATCGCAGGCACCAGCGCCCTCTGGCGGTCGGCCGGCAGCGACGAGACGCCGCCGAGCATCGCACGGCATTCCTCGATCAGTGCGTCCATGCCGGCGCCTCCGTCGGGTGCAACCCTGCGGATGACGAGATCGATCGCCTGGATGCCATTGGTGCCTTCGTAGATCGGCGGGATGCGGGCATCACGCCAAAGCTGGGCCGCGCCGCTCTCCTCGATATAGCCCATCCCGCCATGCACCTGGATGCCGATCGAGGCGGTCTCGACGCCGCTGTCGGTCGCAAAGGCCTTGAACACGGGCGTGAGCAGATCGGCAAAGGCTTTGCCGCGGCCCTGCCGAGCGGGATCGGCGGCGTCGGCATCGTCGATCGCGGCGGCGACGAAAAAGGCAATCGCGCGGCTTGCCGCCGTCAGCGCCTTCATGCGGCCGAGCATGCGCCGAACATCGGGATGCGCAACGATCGGCGCGGCGCCGGTGAAGCCCGCCGCGCGTCCCTGGCGGCGCTCCTTGGCGTAGGCAAAGGCATGTTGGTAGGCCCGCTCACCGATCCCGACCCCCTGCAGGCCGACGGCGAGACGCGCCCGGTTCATCATGGTGAACATGCAGGCGAGCCCGCGATGCGGCTCGCCCACCAGCCAGCCGACCGCGCCCTGATCGTCGCCATAGATCATGGTGCAGGTCGGGCTCGCTTTGATGCCGAGTTTGTGCTCGATGCCGGTACAGCGCAGATCGTTGCGCGCGCCGAGCCTGCCGTCCGCGTGAATAAGGAATTTCGGCACGACGAACAGCGAAATGCCCTTGGTGCCCGGCGGCGCATTGGGCAGCCGCGCCAACACCAGATGGATGATGTTCTCGGCGAGATCGTGCTCGCCGAAGGTGATGAAGATCTTCTGCCCGAACAGCCGATAGGTGTCGCCCTCGGCGGGTTCTGCCCGCGTCGTCAACAGGCCGAGATCGCTGCCGGCCTGTGGCTCGGTCAGGTTCATGGTGGCCGACCAGTCGCCGGAGATGAGCTTCGGCAGACAGAGCTCGGCAAGCGCCTCGGATGCGTGCGCTTGAATTGCCGGCGCCGCGCATTGCACCAGCACCGTCAGCGTGGACAGCGCCAGACAACCGCTCGACATCATCTCCATTGTGGCCGAGCCGATGGTAAGGGGCAGTTCGGCACCACCATAACGAGACGGCAGGGACACGCCGTCCCAGCCCGCCTCGGTCCAGGCCGTATAGGCCTCGCGCACCTTGGTCGGGATGCGCACCACGCCATTCTCGAATGTCGCGCCGGCAAGGTCGCCCGCCTGGTTCACTGGGGCGATCGATTGTTCGACCAGGACCGCCGACTGTTCGAGGACCATTCGCCATTCGTCGCGCGTCTCGGCAGGAACATCCGGCGCGTGTGGTCCGGGCGCCACCGCGAGAATATTGAACAGGATGTCGTCGACCGGGGCCTGATAGGTCATGGCGTCTCCCAACGGATTGAAGGCGCGCTCGCGGTCCACAGACCGGCGGAGAGGAGGCAGGCAGCCATAGCGAGAATCGAGTATGGCAGTTCGCGAGGTCGCTCAGCGAGAAAAAAAGACGCAGGCGAATCACCATGCCCCCTCGTCGAGGCTAAGATGGGGGACCGTGCCTCGTTTCGATAAAAAACCGATCCGGCGAGCATTGTCTTTTTTTTGGACATAATAGCTATAGCATATAATGATCTCAAGCGCCGGATGCTTCGCTGCCGTCCGCTGGACGACTTGTCGAGAAGGGGTAGGAATGGCAACAAACGCGCCGCGAAGGAAACGAGCAGGCCTTTCGGCTGCGAAAGAGCCGAGGATCGGTACCGATGCGCCGCTGTCGCTCGGGCCGCTGCCCCATTATACCGGCTACGTCCTGCGCCGGGCGCAGCTTGCCCTGTTCGAGCAGTTCATCACCGTGTTCAAGCAGCTCGACCTGCGGCCGGCGCAATTCAGCGTGCTGCTGCTGGTGGATGCCAATCCCGGCCGGCGGCAAGCGGAGATCGCGGCAGCGCTCAGCATAAGGCAGGCGAACCTGGTCGGCCTGATCGACGGACTGGACCGGCGTGGCCTTACCAGGCGCAAGCGGCTGGCGGCTGATCGCAGAGCCTATGCCCTGACATTGACCGCGAAAGGCGCGGCGCTGCTGAAGAAGGCATGCGCGCTACAGGCGCAATTCGAAGAGCGCCTTGAATCCGAACTCGGCACCAGCGAACACAAACGACTGATCGCGAATTTGACCAAGCTGCACCGCGTGCTGACGATACCCAGTCCCTACGTGTCAAAGAGCGCTGCGCGCTCGCGGCTATCAAGTCGGCCGAAGACGCCCGTTCGGGCAAGGGCGCAGTCGTTGAAGAACGATAGCCTTGCGTCCGGGCCAAAGCCACGGAGAGGACAGGCCGGCGGCCTTGCGAAGACCGGCTCCTCCGGATGAGTGTTTCCCTTGGGGTGTCGGCTTTGCGTGCGCATGCTCTGACGAAGTTACGGACGTAGCAGCGCCGCCGTGTGCTCGTCGAGCGCGACCGTCTTGATCAGCGTGAAGACACGCCGCCCGACCGCAAGGTCGAGTTCGTCGACCGCCATACGCGTCGCCGCCGCAGCGATATGGCCATGGCCGTCGAGATTGACGACGAGCATGGCCAGCGGGCCGTCATTCGTCTTGATCTGACCGATCGTTCCCGCGAGCACCGTGCGCACGCTGAGGCCGGGCGGCCGTGCCACCGCCAGCGTCACGTCGGTCGCCCGCACGATGACCCGGCAGTCACGCCCGATCGGGCCGGCTGCGCCAACAAGCCGGATCGTCCCCGCCGGATGGTGCAGCTCGGTCAGCCCGTAGGCGGCATCGTACCCCGCCACGCGGCCGGTGATGAAGGAGGCACGGTCGAACCGGCTCTCGCCGGCCTGCACCGCCGCCAGTCCGAACACATCCTCGACCGGCCCGGCCGCCACCACCCGGCCGCTCTCGATCACGACGACGCGCGCGGCAAGGCGCGCAACCTCGTCGACAGCATGCGAGACATAGACGATCGGAATGCCGAACTCATCGCGCAGCCGCTCGATCAGCGGCAGGATTTCGAGCTTGCGCTGGCTGTCGAGCGAGGCGAGCGGCTCGTCCATGAGGAGAATGCGCGGCGCGGCGAACAACGCGCGGCCGATCGCGACACGCTGGATCTCCCCACCCGACAGGCGCGCCGGCCGGCGATCGAGGAGATGGCCGATTCCGAGCGTTTCGATCAGCGGCTCGAAGGCGATGAGCTCGCGCGACTTGGCGGCGAACCAGCGCCCGAACAGGAGATTGTGCCGCACGCTCAGATGCGGAAAGAGTTGCGCGTTCTGGAAGACGAGCCCGATACGGCGGGCATGGGCCGGCACGAACACGCCGGCGTCGGTGTCGACAAGCGTGCGGCCGTCGAGCACGATGCGCCCGCTCTCGGGCCGGGTGAGCCCGGCGATCACATTGAGGACCGCCGTCTTGCCGGCGCCGGAGCGGCCGAACAGGGCGACAACGCCGGCTTCGTTCTCGAATGCGACATCGAGGTCGAAGGCGCCAAGCCGCTTTCTGATCGCCACCTTGATCATTCAAAACGGGCCAGGCGCTTGTGCGCGCTACGCTGCACGATTTCGGAGACGATCAGCGCCGACAGCGCAATGACGACGGCGACGACGGTCAGCCGCAAGGCGCTCGCTTCACCGCCGGGCACCTGCGTATAGGTATAGATCGCGGCCGACAAAGTCTGCGTCTCGCCGGGAATGTTGGAAACAAAAGTAATGGTGGCGCCGAACTCGCCCAGCGCCTTGGCAAAGCACAGAACCGAGCCGACGAGGACCCCCGGCAGCGCGAGCGGCAGCGTTACCAGGCCGAAGGTCCATAGCCGGCTCGCACCGAGCGTTCCCGCCGCATCCTCAAGCCGGCGATCGATCGCCTCGATCGACAGCCTGATCGCGCGCACCATCAGCGGGAAGCTCATCACCGCGCAGGCAAGCGCGGCACCGGTCCAGCGGAACGCGAACACGATGCCAAAATTCTCGGCAAGAAAAGCACCGATCGGCCCGCGCCGACCGAACAGGATCAAGAGGAAATAGCCGGTCACGACCGGCGGCAGCACCAGCGGAAGGTGCACGAAGCCATCGAACAGAACCTTGCCGGGAAACCGCCAACGCGCGAGCACATAGGCGACGAATATGCCGATCGGCAGGTTCACCAATGTCGCCACGATCGCGATCCTCAGCGAGAGATGGATCGCGGTCAGTTCTTCGGGCGACAGATCGAACAAGGCGGAACTCCATCAGCATTTTCCGGCGAAGTGGGAACCGGTTCGCCGTCGAAAACGCGACCAGCAAGCAGCATTCTCCGGCGAAGTGGGAACCGGTTCGCCGCAGAAAATGCGACTAGCAAGAAGCATTTTCCGGCGAAGCCTGCCCTCGGACCTGATCCGGGGGTGGGATCGGTTCGCCGTCGAAAACGCGACCAGCAAGAAGCATTTTCCGGCGAAGCCTGCCCTCGGACCTGATCCGGGGGTAGGACCGGTTCGCCGTCGAAAACGCGACCAGCAAGCAGCGTTTTCCGGCGAAGTGGGAACCGGTTCGCCGTCGAAAACGCGACCAGCAAGCAGCATTCTCCGGCGAAGCCTGCCCTCGGACCTGATCCGGGGATAGGAGCCCTTCGCCGTCGAAAACACGACAAGCATTTCCCGGCGAACGGACCGGTTCGCCTTTGAAAATGCGACCAAAAAGAGCGGATTGGCGCGAATTCCGTTTCCATCGAAACAGAATTTGGGTGAGGCCCGCGATCGGAGCCATCGCTTCGACCGCCGTGCTCAGAGCGTGATCCATTCATTTTGAATCGCGCTCTTGTCTCTTTGTTTGTCGCACAATCTTGTCCGAAAAGTCTGCAACTTTTCGGGATCATGCTTCAAAGCAAGGATCGGGCCGCAAGTGCGGAGACCTAGAGCGCGATCCATTCAGGTTGAATCGATCGCGCTCTCTTTAGTCTTTGTTTTGTCGCATGATCTTGTCCGAAAAGTCTGCCAACTTTTCGGCATCATGCTCTAGTGTTTCCTTCTCTGACGGTCCGATCCCAGACCCGTCAGGTAAGGAACACCAGCTAATCTGGTGCTTTGTGATGCGGCACCAACACGATGAGACGAGCTCAAGCGTTGGTGCCGCATCACGAGGGCGCCCCTGCCTCCCGCTCTGTCCCCTCCCCCCGGCTGATTTCGCCACGGTCACAGGCTCTTGAGCGCGATTGCTTAAGTTCGATCAACCGCGCGCTTGCTGTTCGCCTTTTCTCGCATGATGTTGCCCCAAAAGTCTGAAATTCCTTGAGATCATGCTCCAGATTCCGTTCATTCCCGCGCAAGCGGGGATGAAGCCTTCTGGTTCCTGCTTTCGCGGTGACGAATGGACTGAGGAATCAGTTGCCGAGCACGGCAAAGCCGTGCTGCTCGAACAGCTTTGCGGCTTTCGGCGTGCTGAGAAAGGCGAGAAAAGCCCGCGCCGCCGGATGCTGCGAGGCCGCCGTGAGCGCGACCGGATAGACGATCGGCCCATGCGTGCCGGTCGGGAAGACATCGAGGATCTTGACCTTCGGCTCTGCCCTTGCGTCGGTCGCATAGACGATGCCGAGCACCGCCTCCCCGCGGGCGACGAACGCCAGCGCGACGCGCACATTCTCGCTCTGGGCGATCCGATCCGCGATACCCGCCCATAGGCCAAGTTTCTCGAGCGCCGCCTTGGCGTATTTGCCGGCCGGCACCGCCTCGACATTCGCAGTCGCAAGGCGGCCGTCGCCGAGCATGCCGGAGAGGTCGCCGCCGGGCGCAATCTTGTGCGTCACTGCGGAGTCCGCCGGTGCGATCAGCACCAGCGTATTGCCCAGTAGATTCCGCCGCGTCTGTGGCGCGATCAGCTTGTGCTCGGCCAGCCACTCCATCCAGTCGTGGTCGGCGGAGAGGAAAAGATCGGCCGGAGCGCCCTGCTCGATCTGCCGCGCGAGCGCCGAGCTTGCAGCATAGGAAATGACCACATCGCCGCCGGTTTCCGCCTCCCATGCCGCCGCGACCGCGTCGAGTGCGTTTTTCAAACTCGCGGCGGCAAAGACGAGGATGGGCCGCTTCTCGCTCGTCTGCGCGCGAGCCTCAGGCGTTGCGACGGGCACCGAAAACGCGAGCAGACATGCCAGCATCCAGTAGCGCATTTTATACTTCATAAGCGCGAACACGGAATCTCTCCAAATCTCTGCGATTTCGAGTGAATGCCAAGCCCTGCGTGCTCACGGGTCAAGCAGATGAACCAAGAGCGCGATTGCTTCAGGTCGGTTTAATCGCGCTCTATTTCCCTTTGATTTCCCGCATGATCTTGTCCGAAAAGTCTGCCAATTTTTCGGGATCATGCTCTAGTGATGCGGCACCAACGCTTGGGCTCGTCTCATTGTGTTGGTGCCGCATCACAAACTAACGGATTAGCTGGTGTTCCTTACCTGACGGTCCGGGATCAGACCGTCAGAAGGAAACACTAGACAAAGCCATCAGCCGGCCTGTGGCGCGATCGCGCCTGTGGTATATGAACCGGTCGCCCGCCGATACGCCCCGCACTCGCCGGGCGTGGTGTTTATTCCAAGTGGGGCGCGTCGTCGATCCGTCCAGCCGGCGCGCATTGTTCTTGCCGCGGTCATGATAAACACGCAGTAATCAACGACCCACGCCCGCCGCTCGAGGTCTCATAACAATGACGCATCCAGCATTTGAGAGCGCCGCCGCACACATCTCCCCCGATCTCATCCGTGACACGCTTGTCGATCTCATCAATATTGCAAGTCCGACCGGCAAGGAGTCCGCCGTCGCCCATTATCTGGTGGAGCGGATGCGCACGGCCGGCCTTGCCACCGACCTTCCGTTGGTCGAACCGGACCGTCCCAACGCGGTCGGGCACCTGCGTGGACGCGGCGACGGCAACAACCTCCTGCTCGCCGGACATATGGACACCGCCTATGGCGGCGCGGAAGTGGCCCCCCTTGGCGAGGGGTTCCGACCGCATGCGGTGATCCGCGACGGCTGGGTATTCGGGCTTGGCGCAAACAATATGAAAAGCGGGCTCGCCGCCGCGCTGGTCGCGATCGAGGCGCTTGCTAAATCCGGCATCACGCTCGCCGGCGACGTTACTCTCGGCGCAACGGTCGGCGAGATCGAGAAGGCGCCGATCGAGGAGTTCCAGGGCGTTGCCTATTCGGGCCACGGCGTCGGTAGCAGGCATCTCGTGACCCACGGCGTGACGGCCGATTACGCGATCGTTGCCGAGCCCACCGGGCTGCATACGGCAATCGCCAATATGGGCTGCATCTGGCTCAGGGTGACGCTGAGCGGGACGCCGTCCCATGCGGCGCTCGCCAACAGCCCCGGCGTCGTCAACGCCATTGCCACAATGCATGAATTGCAGGCCGACATTGCCGCCTGGGCGAAGGACTATGAGAACCGTCACGAGTTCATGGGTGAGCATCCCAATGTGACATTGGCGGCGATCCGCGGCGGCGTGCCATGGCGCCTGTCACGCACGCCGTCCTCATGCAGCCTTTACCTCGATATCCGCACGGTGCCGGGCCAGAACGTCGAGACGGTGAAGCGGGACCTGCGAAAGCTGCTGCGCTGGTTTGCTGAACGCACCGGCGTGCCGGAGCCGAGCCTTCACGTCTATGTCATCGAGCCGCCGGTTGCGCTCGATGCGAATCTTCCGGTCGTCGACGCTCTGGGCGCGGCGCAGGCGCTTGTCCTGGGTGAGAGGATGATGCCCGGCATGCGCCGGACCGGCGCCGATTCCGTGCACTTTGTCGCTTATGGCGTCCCCTGCGTCGGTTTCGGGCCAGGCGGACGGTTGCATCCGGATGCAAGCGGTTCTTCCATGTACACCTATGGCGAACATGTGCTGATCGAGGATGTGGTCGCCGCATCGCGCATTTATCTCGCGACCGCCCTCGACCTGTGCAGCCGCAAGGCCGACGTCGTCGAACCCTGGTCGATCTGATCCGTCACGGCATGCCGACGGAGTGCGTCCTCCCGGTCACGTCGTTTGCGTGACCGGTCGCCGTGCGATTAGTTGGAAGTCGAACAATTCTATTCGGCGACCTCGGTCAGTGTACTGTTAGTGGCTTTTAAAAAAGTCATACGATAGAAAAAGAGAAATGGAGTGTGATCGATTCAACCTCGAAGCAATCGCGCTCCAGAACTGAATAACCTCTCCCCGCTTGCGGGGAGAGGTCGGATTGTCGAAGCGTCAGCTTCGGCAATCCGGGTGAGGGGCAGACTTGGCCGGGGCAAAGGCCGATCGCGCGATCCAAGGGTCACTGCGTTCCGCGCTCTCGGAACAACGATGGTCTGACAAAGGCGGCTGGTGTGATTCATTGAAACGATCGCAGGCGCCCCTTGGCAGCGCCGCAGCCCCCTCACCCGCCGCGCTTTGCGCGTCGACCTCTCCCCGCAAGCGGGGAGAGGTGTTTTGGCGGGATCAGTGACCCTGTCGCAAAGTAGCGCTTAGGATGTGGCTTAGCGCGTAGGGTGGATTAGCGCCGAAGGCGCGTAACCCACAGCCAAGATTGCCGCTGTCCTTATGCCGGCCAATCGGATGGCGTGCGCACGTTTCCTTCTCCTCGCTTGCGGGGAGAAGGTGGCGAGCGGCAATGCCGCGAGCCGGATGAGGGGCTTTGACTTTTCCGCGATCCCCGTGCTGGCCCCTCACCCGCCGCGCTTCGCGAGCGTTGCCTTCTCCTCGCTTGCGGGGAGAAGATGGCGAGCGGCAATGCCGCGAGCCGGATGAGGGGCTCTTGCTTTTCCGCGATGCTATGCTGGCCCCTCACCCGCCGCGCTTCGCGCGTCGACCTCTCCCCGCAAGCGGGGAGAGGTAATACTTCCGCGAGCCTGAGCTAGAACTGATCCGGAAAAGGCGGGCGCGCTGAAAACCTCTGTATCAAATCGTGTCTGAATGAAAGCGCAATTGCGGTCGCCAAGTGGCGCCACGCCGTGCTAACAAGTCCGCCATGGGGAGCAATCTTGAATCACTGGCAGTTGGACCCCGCGGTGTGCGCATACCGGGGGCCAAGTCCGTGCGTATCGGGGTCATCGGCGCCGGTATCATGGGATGCAACCATGCCCGCGTTCTTGCCGAGATGCCCGGCGCCGAGCTGGTCGGCGTCGCCGATCCCAATGTCGGGCAGGTCGAGTTCGTCGGCCGCACCTTGGGCTGCAACACCTTCTCTGATGCGAACGAGCTGCTCGATTTCGGCATCGACGCGGCGACCATCGCCGCGCCGACGCATCTGCATCGCGATCTGGCGCTCGCCTGCATTTCCCGCGGCGTGCATGTCCTGGTGGAAAAGCCGATTGCTTCGTCGGTCGAGCAGGGCATGGAGGTCATCAACGCCGCGCGCCGGGCCGGCGTCACGCTCATGGTCGGACATGTCGAGCGTTTCAACCCGGCGACACAGGCGATCAAGGACGCGATCCGCGCCGAGGACATTCTCTCCATCGCAATCACCCGGGTCGGGCCGTTTCCGCCGCGCATGTCCAATGTCGGCATCGTCATCGACCTCGCCGTGCACGACATCGATCTGATCCGCTGGTTTACCGGCTCGGAGATCGTCGAGGTGCAGCCGCAGCTCTCCAATGCGCGGGCCGAACGCGAGGACATCGCGCTGCTGCAGTTCCGTACCGCTTCGGGCGTGCTCGGCCATATCAACACGAATTGGCTGACGCCGTTCAAGGCGCGGACCGTGCAGGTCGCGACCAAGCGCAAATACATTGTCGGCGATTTGCTGACGCGGCAGGTCACCGAGTATTTCGGGTTCCAGCCGGACGGCAGCTACTCGATGCGCCATCTCTCGGTCGGCCATTCCGAGCCGCTGCGATCGGAGTTGCGCGCCTTCGTTCAGGCGGTGCAGACCAGCACTGCGCCTCCGGTGGATGGTGAAGAAGGTGTGGCGAGCCTGGAAATCGCCATCCGCTGTCTGGAGCAACGCGCGCTCGGAAAGGACGATCCCCGCGTGGCGCAGCTTGCCGCGGTTTGACATCGGCGCCGCTTCACCTCCGTCAGACCTCGCCGGTATATAATTTGAGCTAAGCACCTCTTTGGACCAGCGGCTCCGCGTGCCGTCGCGGTCCGGTTCGACGTCTTGCTTTGCTCGTAATACGTGGGGTGATGGCGGCATGCTCAAAGGCATACTCACCGTCGGCAGCCTGACGCTGATCTCGCGCATCACCGGGTTCCTGCGCGATATCATCCTGGCGGCGATTCTGGGTGCGGGCCCCCTCGCCGACGCCTTCTTCGTCGCGTTGCGCCTGCCCAACCATTTCCGTGCCATCTTCGCCGAAGGGGCCTTCAACTCGGCTTTTGTGCCGGCCTATGCCCGCATCCGCGAGCAGGACGGACCGATCTCCGCGCGGCTGTTCGCCGATCGCATCTTCACGCTTCTGTTCGCGGTCGAGGCGGCATTGCTGCTGCTGGCGCTGCTGTTCACGCCCGCGGTGATCCGCGTGCTGGCGCCGGGCTTTGCCGAGGATCAGGGCCAGTTCGAGCTCGCGGTGTCGCTGACCCGCATCACCTTTCCCTATCTCCTGCTGGTCAGCCTGGTGACGCTCTATGGCGGCATGCTCAATTCCGTGCAGCGTTTCGCAACGCCCGCCGCCGCGCCGATCCTGCTCAATCTGTCGATGATGGCGACGCTCTCGCTCGCCGCGTTCTTCCCGACCGCCGGCCATGCCGCCGCCTGGGGCGTGCTCATCGCCGGTTGCCTCGAAGTCCTGCTTGTCGGCGCCGACCAGTCGCGCCGCGACGGGCTGCCGCGTTTCCGCATCTTCGTGCTCGATGACGATACGCGCCGATTTTTCCGGGCGCTCGGCCCGGCGGTGCTCGGCTCGGCCGGCCTCCAGATCGCGCTGTTCGCCGATACCATTATCGCGACCTTCCTGCCGGCCGGCGCGCTGTCGGCGCTCTATTATGCCGACCGGCTCAATCAGCTTCCGATCGGCATGATCGGCATCGCGGCGGGGGTGGTGGTGCTACCGGAAATGGCACGGCGCATTGCCGCCGGCGACGTTGCCGGCTCCCGCCATGCGCAGAACCGCGCCGTCGAACTGACGCTGCTGCTGTCGATCCCCTTTCTCGTCGCTTTCGTGCTGTTGCCCGACCGGATCATGCTCGGGCTGTTCTCGCGCGGTGCATTCACCGCCGCCGATGCCGCCGCTGCCGGGGCGACGCTTGCGGCCTATGCCGTCGGGCTGCTGCCTTTCGTGCTGATCCGCAGCTTCACCGCGACTTTCCTTGCCCGCGGCGACACCGCAACCCCCGTCAAGGCGCTGCTGATCTCGGTTGTGGTCAATGTCGCCTTGAAGCTCATGCTGATGGGTACCTATGCTCAGGTCGGGCTCGCGCTTGCGACGGCGGCCGGCGCCTGGGTGAATTTCGCCCTGGTTGTCTGGTTCGCCGCGCGCGCCGATCTAATCGGCTTCGATGCGCGGTTAAGACGTGCGAGCGTCAAGTTCCTGGTCATCGCCCTGGTGCTGGCGCTGGCGCTGATGGCGGGCGAACGCGCGCTCGATATTCTGTTCGCAAGCATGACGCGGCTGCGGGCCGAAGCCGAGCTCGCAACGCTCGTCGGTATCGGCGGCCTCGTTTACGGCCTTGCCGTCATTGCCCTATTCGGCCGGAAGTGGTTGCGCGGCTTCCGCGCGGGGCCCCCTGCTCCGCCCGAATCGCCGGCCCCGACATGACAGTGATGCGGCACCAACGCTTGAGCTCGTCTCATCGTGTTGGTGCCGCATCACAAAGCAGTGGATTAGCTAGAGCATGATCCCGAAAAGTTGGCAGACTTTTCGGGAAAGATCATGCGACAAAACAAAGAGAAGGAGAGCGCGATCGATTCAATCTGAATGGATCGCGCTCTAGTGTTCCTTACCTGACGGTCCGGGATCGGACCGTCAGAGTCGGAACAATAGGAGATCTCAGGCGGCCTTCCGCCGTGGCCGTTCCTGCGGCACCAGCGACGCCTGTCGCCGCCTTCCCTCGCGCAGCAATCCGATCTCGACCACACGGCCGATCTGCTCGCCGGTGAGCAACCGGACGAGGTCGTCGGCGCCGGTCACGGCGCGTCCATCGACCTTGAGGATCAAGTCTCCAGGGCGAATGTCGGCGGCGGCGGCCGGACTGCCGGTCTCAACCGAAGCCACGATCACGGCACTTGCCTGGTCGATCTCCGCCTGATGACGCAGCCTTCGCGGCAAGCTCGTCTGCGCTGCGGCAATGCCGATGAAGGCGCGGCGCACACGGCCATGGCGCACCAATTCGCCCAGCACATGTTTCGCGGTATTCGCCGCGATGGCAAAGCAGATGCCCTGCGCTCCCGGGATGATCGCGGTGTTGATGCCCGCGACCTCGCCATTTGAGGCTACCAGCGGACCGCCGGAGTTGCCCGGATTGAGCGGGGCGTCGGTCTGCACCAGGTCATCGATCAACCGGCCGGTGCTCGCGCGCAATGAACGGCCGAGCGCCGAGACCACGCCCGCCGTCACCGTGGATTCGAATCCGAGCGGATTGCCGATCGCGATCACGAGCTGGCCGCGGCGCAGCAGCTTGGAATCCCCGAGTGGTGCCGCCGGCAGCACGACATTCTCATCCACGCGCACCAAGGCGAGATCGGTATCGGGATCGACCCCGACGACCCGTGCCGTGAGGATCAGGCCTTCGGCAGTGCTCACCTTGACCTGCGAACCTGCGTTTACCACATGATTGTTGGTGATAATCAAGCCGTCGGGAGCCACGATCACCCCGGAACCCGACCCTGCGGACCGGCTACCGCCGCGACGAATGTCGAGCCGCACCACCGCCGGACCAACACGCTCGACAACGTCGATCACGGCGCGTGAATAGGCATCCAGCAGCTCACCGTCGGCCGGTTGCGGGGGATCTGAGCCGCTCGTCGCTTCAGGCGCCGCCGCGCCGACTACGGCCGCGGCAGGACTGAGATCGCGCGCGGGCCCGTCGATGCCGACCGCGTCGGGACGAGAAACATGAGGAAGACGAAACAGATTGTTGGGCATGGCGGCGTTGGATATGGGGACCCGGAGCCGGCATGAAAAGACCGCCTGCGCATCCGTATGTTCACGAGGCTGCGCACATATGCGCGCCGCGGGCGTGATACGCCTTGGTCGGGCCACATTAGCCGGCTCTTGCCCTTATATGATGAGGTGACGGAGCATTCATGAAATCGAATTTGCCACGCTTGACGGTTTTCGCCCTCGCCCTTGCAGCGGCTGGCTGCAGCGAGGAACCGCAGCAACAGGCCGCTGCCCCGCCGCCCCCGCAGGTGACGGTCGCCACCCCGATCCAGCAAACCGTTATTGACTATGATGATTATGTCGGACGCTTTGTTGCGATCGACTCGGTGGACGTGCGCGCGCGTGTGTCCGGCTATCTGGAAAAGGTCCACTTCACCGACGGGCAGACGGTCGAAGAAGGCGACCTCTTGTTCACCATCGACCGCCGTCCGTTCGTGATTGATCGCGACCGATACCGGGCCGATCTGGAGCAGGCGCGTGCCAACCTGTCCTTTGCCGAGGACGATCTCGCCCGCGCCAAGAAACTGGTGGGCGAGCGCACGATCTCCGAGCAGGCTTATGATCAACGGCTGCAGGCCATGCGGGTGGCCAAAGCGATCGTCAATGCCCGCCAGGCCCAGCTTCGCCAGGCCGAGCTCGACCTCGGATTCACCGAGGTGCGCGCGCAGCTTGCCGGCCGCATCGGCGACCGCCGGGTGTCTCCCGGCAATCTGGTGACCGGCGGCAATACCGGCAATGCCACACTGCTCGCCACCATCGTGACCTCCGATCCGATCCGCTTCGAGTTCACGTTCGACGAAGCGTCTTACCTGCGCTACCAGCGCCTGGCGAAGACCGGTACCGATATGGCGAGCCATTCGGGTGGCGTCGACGTGACGCTCAAGCTGCTCGACGAAGACGAATTCAAGCATAAAGGTCGGATGGACTTCGTCGACAATGTGATCGACCGGAATACCGGCACGATCCGCGGCCGGGCGCAATTTGCCAATCCAACCGGCGTCTTAACGCCGGGCATGTTCGCCCGCATCCGCGTGCCGGGCACGGCGCCCTACTCGGCGCTGCTCTTGCCGGAAGTGGCGATCGCCTCCGAGCAGACCCGCAAATATGTGCTGACCGTCGACGCCGACAATGTCGTGCAGCAGAAACATGTCGTGCTCGGCGAGGCGATCGGCGATCGGCGGGTCATCCGTGAGGGGCTGACGCTAACCGACCGCGTGATCGTCAACGGGACGATGCGGGCGCAGCCGGGGATAAAAGTGTCCCCCAAAGAGGAAGGCCCGCCGCAAGAATCGGGGAGCGAGCAGGCGGCGGCGCAACCTGCATCCTCCCCCGAGACGGACTGAGCGATGCGTATCGCCCATTTCTTCATCGACCGACCGATCTTCGCCGCGGTCGTGTCGATCGTGTTGGTGATCATTGGCGCGGTGTCCTTTCTGCGGCTGCCGGTGGCGCAGTATCCCGAGATCGCGCCGCCGACCATCAGCGTGGAAGGCCAGTATCCGGGTGCGAGCGCGGAAGTCGTCGCGGCAACGGTCGTCGCGCCGATCGAGGAAGAGATCAACGGCGTCGAGAGCATGCTCTATCTGACGTCGAACTCGACGGCCGACGGCCGCTTCTCGATCTCCGTGACTTTCGACCTTGGGACCGATCTCGACATCGCCCAGGTGCAGGTGCAGAACCGGGTCTCGATTGCGCTGCCGCGACTGCCCAGCGAGGTGCGCAATATCGGCGTGACGGTGGAAAAAAGATCGCCCGATCTGATGATGATCGTGCACCTTTATTCGCCCGACAAGTCCCGCGACGTCCTGTTTGTTTCGAACTACGCGACGCTGGAGATCAAAGACGCGCTGGCGCGGGTCGACGGCGTCGGCTCCATCATTGTGTTCGGCAGTCGCGACTACGCGATGCGGATTTGGCTCGATCCCGATCGCCTGCAGTCCTTGGGATTGACCGCGAACGATGTCGTCGCTGCCCTGCAGGCGCAGAACATCCAGGTGGCGAGCGGCGTGCTCGATCAGCCGCCGACGCCAGACCAAGGCGCGTTCCAGATCTCGGTGCAGACGCTCGGCCGGCTCGCCGATCCTGCCGAGTTCGCCGACATCGTGGTCAAACAGACGCTCGGCGCCGTGGTGCAGCTCAAGGACGTGGCGCGTATCGAGCTCGGGGCGGAGGACTACGGTTCGAACTCCTATCTCGACAGCCACGAAGCGGTGGCGATCGCGCTGTTTCAGCGCCCCGGATCGAACGCGCTCGCGACCGCCGACGGCGTGCAACGGGTCATGGAGGACGTCTCCAAGCGTTTTCCGCCCGGCATCAAATACGACATCATCTACAACCCGACCGAATTCATCCAGCAGTCCGTCGATGCCGTGGTCTATACGATCGCGGAGGCGGTCGTCCTCGTCGTGCTCGTGGTCGTGGTGTTCCTGCAGACTTGGCGCGCCGCCATCATTCCCATTGTCGCTATTCCGGTGTCGCTGATCGGCACGTTCTTCTTCATGGCGATGTTTGGGTTCTCACTCAACAATCTGTCGCTGCTGGGGCTCGTGCTCGCGATCGGTATCGTGGTCGACGACGCCATCGTCGTCGTTGAGAACGTCGAGCGCAATATCGCCGCCGGCCTCTCGCCGCGCGATGCCGCATTCAAGAGCATGACCGAGGTCGGCGCGGCATTGGTCGCCATGGCGCTGGTGGTGTGTGCGGTGTTTGTGCCCTCCGGCTTCATCACCGGAATCACCGGCCAATTCTATCGCCAGTTTGCGCTCACGGTCGCAGGCGCAACATTGATCTCGTTGACGGTGTCGTTGACACTGTCGCCGGCCATGTGCGCGCTCCTGCTCAAGCCGCACGACCCGAATGAACGCGAGCGCTGGTATGAATGGCCGTTCCGTGCCTTCTTCCGGCTGTTCAACCGCGGCTTCAATGCGCTGGCCAATGGCTATGGACGGCTGACGGCCCGGGCCGTGCGCTTTTCGGTTCTGATGCTGGCGCTCTACGCGGCGATCATCGGCTTCGGATTCAACGAATTCCGCCAGACGCCGACCGGGTTCATCCCGCAGCTCGATCGCGCCTATCTGATCGTCGCGGCACAGCTTCCGCCCGGCGCTTCGCTAGCGCGAACCGATGCGGTGATGCAGCGCGCGCGCGACCTCGCCATGGAGGTACCCGGCATCTCTCATGCGGTGAACATTGTCGGCTTCTCCGGCGCCAGCTTCACAATGGCGCCGAACGCTGGCGCGCTGTTCCTTGTGCTGGAGCCGTGGGAGAAACGCGCCAAGGACCCGAGCAAGACCGCCGCCGCCATCCAGGGGACCCTGTTCGGTAGCCTTGCCGAAATCGAGGAGGCGTTCATCGTCGTCATTCAGCCGCCCGCGGTGACCGGCATTGGCAACCGGGGCGGGTTTCGCATGATGGTCGAGGATCGCGGCGGACGCGGACCGGAGGCGCTGCAGGGCGCCGTGGGCGCCATGATGGGCGCGGCCGCACAGACGCCTGGCGTTTCCCAGGTCTTCTCCTTGTTCGAGACCCAGACGCCCCAGCTCTATCTCAATATCGACCGCACCAAGGCGCAGCTCCTGCGCGTCAACATCGCCGACGTGTTCGCCGCCCTCCAGGTGTTTATCGGCTCGTCCTATGTCAACGACTTCAACCTGCTCGGCCGCACGTTCCGGGTGGTTGCGCAGGCCGACGCACCCGATCGCAACAACGCGAAGGACATTCTCAAGATCCGGGTCCGCAACGCGCTCGGCGAAACGGTCCCGCTCGGCTCGTTCACGACGGTCAGCGACATTTCCGGGCCCTACCGGGTGCCGCGCTATAACCTCTATCCTTCGGCCGAACTCGACGGCGCGCCGGCGCCCGGCTTCTCGCAGGGAGAGGCGATCGAAATCATGCAGCGGCTTGCCGACGAGACGCTGCCCGAAGGCTTTGCCTATGAGTGGACGACGCTCGCCTTCCAGCAGCTCCGCGCCGGAAGCACGGCCGAGTTCATCTTCATCCTTGCGGTGGTGTTCGTCTTTCTCGTGCTGGCGGCCCAATTCGAAAGTCTGACATTGCCGCTTGCCATTATCCTGATCGTGCCGATGTGCGTCATCGCCTCGATCGTCGGCGTGATCTTGCGCGGATACGACAACAATATTCTTACCCAGGTCGGTTTCGTCGTGCTGGTCGGCCTTGCCGCCAAAAACGCGATTCTGATCGTCGAGTTCGCCAAGCAGCTCGAGGACCAAGGCCGCGATCGCTTTGCGGCGGCGATTGAATCGGCGCGGCTGCGGCTGCGTCCGATCCTGATGACCTCGCTTGCCTTCATCTTCGGCGTCGTGCCGCTGGTCCTTGCGACCGGTGCCGGTGCGGAGTTGCGCCAGAACCTCGGCACCGCGGTGTTCTCCGGCATGATCGGCGTGACCGTGTTCGGCCTCATCTTCACGCCGGTGTTCTATGTGGTGTGCCGCTGGCTCGCGGGCCTGCGCCTACCGCGTCGGGCGCCGCCGGCTGCGGCTTCCGGCGAGCCTGCCGAGTGAGCGCGGAAGACTCGGCTGACGGGCGGGGATTTGGCAACTGATGAAATTCGGCGTCTCGCAAGCCCTTACCCGCAAGGAGGATGAAGCGTTCCTGCGGGGACATAGTCGCTATGTCGCCGATCTCGTGCCGACTGAGGCCTGCCGTGCGGTGGTGCTGCGCTCGCCCCATGCTCGCGCCCGCCTGGCCGGCCTTGAGACGCAAGCCGCGCGCGCAATGCCCGGCGTTCGCCTGATCCTGACGGCCGCCGATATTGGCGAGCTCGGGCCCCTGCCCCATCTCGGTCTTCCGCGCGGCGCCGATTTCGAGGTGCCGGCCTATCCGATTCTGGCGGGCGAGGAGGTGCGCCATGTCGGCGACGCGATCGCCTTCGTCGTTGCCGACACGCTCGATCAGGCAAAAGACGCCGCCGAGGCCATCGCGGTCGACTGGGAGGCGTTGCCGCATGTCGTCGATGCGGTGGAGGCGCTGACATCGGAGGCGCCCGACATCGTGCCCGGTCGCGCCGGCAATCTCGCCTTCGCGTTCACCCTGGGCGACGAGGCCAGGACCGCGGACGCATTCGCCCGCGCCGCGCAGACGGTAACGCTGACGCTGATCAACCAGCGCGTGGTCGCAAACTATCTCGATACCCGCGCGGTGCTCGCCGAGTACGATGCAGCCGGCGACCAGCATACACTGACGCTTGGCAGCCAGGGTGTCCACATCCAGCAGAGAGTGATCGCCAAGGTGCTGGGTATCGCGCAGGACCGTCTGCGGGTGATCACGCCGGATGTCGGTGGCGGGTTCGGCACCAAGTTGTTTCCCTATCGCGAATATGCGCTTGCCGCTATTGCCGCGCAGCGGCTCGGCCGGCCGGTCGCCTGGATTGCCGATCGCAACGAGCATTTCCTCGCCGACACGCAAGGCCGCGACAATGTCACGACCGCCAAGCTCGCACTCGACGAAAGCGGGCGTTTTCTTGCGCTCGATGTCGATACGGTCTGCGACATGGGAGCTTATCTCTCCCCGGGCGCGGCGTATGTCCCGTCGGCGGGCGCAGGCATGCTGCCGGGGGTCTACGATATTCCGGCCTGCTTCATCCGCGTGCGCGCGGCGTACACCAATACGGTGCCGGTCAATGTCTATCGCGGCGCCGGCCGGCCGGAGGCGGCCTTTTTGATCGAGCGGCTGGTCGACACCGCCGCCCGCGATCTCGGCATCGCGCCCGACGTGCTGCGC
This sequence comes from Xanthobacteraceae bacterium, assembly GCA_028282095.1. Classification (GTDB taxonomy): domain Bacteria; phylum Pseudomonadota; class Alphaproteobacteria; order Rhizobiales; family Xanthobacteraceae; genus Rhodoplanes. Next base: position 54,927 of record JANQIP010000159.1, read on the forward strand.
AAGCGCAATTTCATCAGGCCGGAGGCGATGCCCTACCAGACCGCGACCGGTAAGACCTACGATTCCGGCGACTTCGCCGCCCACCTGGCACGGGCCCAGGAGATCGCCGACTGGCACGGTTTTGACGAACGCGCCGCCGCGTCGAAGAAGGCGGGAAGGCTGCGCGGCATCGGCTTTGCCACCTATATCGAAGCATGCGGCGCGAACGGCCCGGAAACGGCAAAGCTCACGCTCGAAGACGACGGCGCCGTCACGGTTCTGATCGGCTCACAATCGAGCGGCCAGGGCCACCACACCGCCTATGCCCAGCTCGTCGCCGAGCATCTCGATCTGCCGCCTGAACGGGTGCGGGTCGTTCAGGGCGACACCGCGCTGATTGCAACCGGCGCCGGCACCGGCGGATCGAACTCGATTCCCTGCGGCGGCGTCGCTGTTGCCGACGCTGCGAGGGCACTCGCCGACAATCTCAAAAGAGTCGCGGCCGACGCGCTCGAAGCAAGCCTTGCCGATCTCGAAATCGCCGATGCGCAGGTGCGCATCGCCGGGACCGACCGCGCGCTGTCCTTCGCCGCGCTCAAGCGTGCGCCGAAGGCGAGCCCCGACCTTTTCATCACCGAGGACACGTTCGCCCCGCGGGCGGCGACCTATCCGAACGGCACGCATCTCGTCGAGGTCGAGATCGATGCCGAGACCGGTCACGTGGACATTCTCAATTACGTGGTCGTCGATGATTTCGGGGTGACGCTCAATCCGCTGCTGCTCGCCGGCCAGATCGAAGGCGGGGCGGCCCAGGGCATCGGCCAAGCGCTGCTGGAACGCACGGTCTATGATCGGGATTCGGGCCAGCTCATCACCGCGAGCCTGCTCGACTACGCCCTGCCCCGCGCCGAGGATACGCCGGCCTTCGTGTTCGAGACGCGTAATGTGCGCTGCGCGACCAACCCGCTCGGCGTCAAGGGAGCCGGAGAAGCGGGCACGATCGGCGCGTGTCCGGCGGTGATGAACGCCGTCGTCGACGCGCTGTGGCGCGCTTATCGCATCCGCCACGTCGACATGCCGGCAACGCCCGAGCGCCTGCTGGCGGTGATCGAAGACGGCAAGCGCCTGCACGCGCTATAGAACGAGCACGGGCCAAGGCAACTGTTTCATACGCGACCGGAAAAGGCGCGATGCAAATAGTTCCTAATCGCACCATCGCGACCGCCTCTCCAAGCGAAAAAGCGAAGAAAGGCATGCGCGATTGATTCAGCTTAAAGCAATCACATGCTGGCCGGGGGATATACAACATATGCTCGCTCGGCGTTGACACGGTGCCACCGCGCCGAGGGCTTTTTTTGGCGCGGAAAACGAGGAAACGAATCATGCTGCGATTCATGCTGGCTGCTGTCGCGCTCGGGATCATGGTCGCTTCCGTCGCCGCGCAGTCCGATCCGGCGAGCGAGCGTGCGAAGCTGATGCGGGAGCAGGGCAAAGCCTTTGCAAGCCTGAACAGGATGGTACGCGGCCGGGTGCCGTATAATCAGGCGCAGGTCGACGCGGCATTCGTTACGCTCGCGGAAACCTCGCGCAAGCTGCCGGCGCTCTATCCTGAAACCGCTAAAGACCCGGCACCCGACGCCAATTACGTCGCCTCGCCGAAAGTGTGGGAGAACAAGGCCGATTTCGACGCGCTGCTCGCCAAGCTCACGAAAGCAATCGACGAGAACGCGCCAAAGGTGAAGAACGTCGACACGCTCAAGCAAGCCCGCGCGGCAATCGGGGCGGTCTGCGGCGACTGCCACGAGACCTACCGCCTCAGGAAGTTCTGAGCCGCTGTCGACCCGGCTCACGGCTTAACGCCGTTCCCGGTAATTCGCTCCTGTGTTGGAACATGGTTGCGAAGTGGCAGGTTTTTTCTTTGTGGCGTCCCCAAAAAAGGGGAGAGAAGCCTGCTTTTCGTTGCGCCGACTTGCGCGAGTGCCGACGTTGCGCGTGACCGTGTTCCGGCCGTGACGAGAAAGAAACCGAGATGATCCGCAAACTCGTGATCGCCGCGGTGCTGGTCGTTGCCGTCGCGCTCGGGGCATTCTGGGTTTTGACCATTCCGAAGCGCATGCCGGCGAGCGCGATTGAGGGCGGCACGCCCGATCTCGCCAACGGCCGTACGATGTTCCTGGCCGGCAACTGTGCCTCCTGTCACGCCGCGTCGCGCGAGGAACGCACGAAGCTCGGCGGTGGCGTCGCCCTGCGCTCGCCCTTCGGCACGTTTTACGGCCCCAACATTTCCCCGCATCCGACTGACGGTATCGGCCGCTGGAGCGAGGCCGATTTCGTAACGGCGATGTGGGACGGCACCTCGCCCGACGATCGCCATTACTATCCGGCGTTTCCCTACACCTTCTTTCAGCGCATGCGGCAAACCGATTTGCGCGACCTTTTTGCTTATCTCAAGACGCTGCCGCCGGTCGCGGGCAAGGCGCCGGCCGACGAGATCGCCTTCCCATTCAATATCCGTCGTGGCGTCGGCCTGTGGAAGCTGCTCTATCTCGACGGCAAACGCTTCCAACCCGACCCGGCGCGGTCGGCGCAATGGAACCGCGGCGCCTATCTCGTCAACGGACCGGCCCATTGCGCGGCATGCCACAGCCCACGGGATTGGCTCGGCGGCATCATTGAATCGCAACGCTTCGCCGGCGGCCCCGATCCCGAGGGCAAGGGCTGGGTTCCGAACATCACCCAGAAAGGCCTCGCCGACTGGACGGAGGACGACATCGACTTCATGCTGGAGACGGGCGACCTGCCGGACGGCGACTCGGTCGGCGGCAGCATGCGTGAGATCATCCGCAACACCTCGAAGCTTTCCCCCGAGGATCGCACCGCGATGGCGGTGTATCTCAAATCGCTACCACCGGTCGACGGCCCGCGGCGCAATTAACTCTCGTGGAGCAGTGCCCATAGGATGGGCATGCCAAGCATGCGCGTCCATGCGCGGCGTTCTGTTGACATTGGAGACGGTCGCACCGCTATCGTCAGGATGAAGGTTCCGCCGCGACCGCGCTCCTGTCGACCCCGTAGACCTGATTGGCGCGTTGCTCGAAAGCGTGGGCGAAGCGACGGAAGGCGGCGTCGAACACCGCGCCCATCAGTGTGCTCAGAATGCGGCTCCTGAACTCGTATTTGATGAAGAACTCGACCTCGCTCGACACCTCGCCGAGCGGGCGAAACGACCAGCGATTGGCCAAGACGTGAAGCGGCCCGTCGAGATACTCGACCGTGATCCACAATCCCGGCCGGTTCATGGTGACTTTCGTCGTGAAGTCCTCGTGGAACATCTTGTAGGCGACCGTCATCCGCGCGGTCGCGATCGAGACGCCGTCGCCGATGATGTTTTGCCCGCGCACGCGCATGGCCTTGCAGAGCGGAACGAATTCCGGGTAGCTCTCCATGTCCGCCACGAGGTCGAACATGTCCTCCGCGGGATGGGCTACGCGACGCTTGGCCTTGAACTGCTGCATCGCTGCTATCGCCGGCCGTCGCGCGCCGCTTTGAGGCGCTGGAAATCCTCGCCGGCATGGTGCGAGGAGCGGGTCAGGGGCGATGATGAGACCATCAAGAAACCCTTCGCGTAAGCAATGCTCTCGTAAGATGCAAACTCCTCCGGCGGGACATAGCGCGCCACCGGGTGGTGCTTGCGGGTCGGCTGCAGATATTGCCCGATCGTGAGGAAATCGACCTCGGCCGAGCGCAGATCGTCCATCACCTGAAGCACTTCGTTGCGCGTCTCGCCGAGCCCCAGCATGATGCCGGACTTGGTGAACATCGATGGATCGATGTCCTTGACCTGCTGCAGGAGCCGCAGCGAGTGGAAATACCGCGCACCCGGCCGAACCGTGAGATAGAGCGAGGGCACCGTCTCGAGATTATGGTTGAAAACGTCGGGCCGGGCGGCCGCGACCGTCGCCACCGCACCCGGCTTGCGCAGGAAATCGGGTGTCAGCACCTCGATCGTGCTTTCCGGCAACCCCGCCCGGATCGCCGCGATCACGGCCGCGAAATGCGCGGCCCCGCCGTCGGCCAGGTCGTCGCGGTCGACCGAGGTCACGACGATATGGGCAAGGCCGAGACGGAAGCTCGCTTCGGCAACGCGCGCCGGCTCGGCCGGATCAAGCGGGGAAGGAAGCCCGGTCTTGACATTGCAGAAGGCGCAGGCCCGCGTGCACACATCCCCCATGATCATGAAGGTGGCGTGCTTCTTCGCCCAGCACTCGCCGATATTGGGGCAGCCGGCCTCCTCGCACACCGTGTGGAGCCCGTGCTCCCGCACGACCCCATGGGTTTCGCCAAACCCCTTGGAGACCGACGTTTTCACCCGGATCCAGGCGGGCTTGGGCAGCAACGGCGCATCGGGCCGGCGCGCCTTTTCCGGGTGACGCGGCCGCGCCGGCGGGGCATTGACGGTATCGAGCACAACGACCATGGCTAGCTGACCCTAATCGACTTGGTCTACTTACGCATGCGGGCATGCCGCCGCAAGGCGGCAATTGTCCCCTCCCGCCTTCAAACACCTGAAAACCCGCCCGAAATCGATTAGCATGCGTCGACGCTGCAACGAGATCTTCCGCGCATGACCCACCCGCCTATTACGCGTCTGGATTTCCTCGGTTATCTGCGCTGCCCGGCGCTCTATGTGATGATCGCATTGATGGTGACGGAGGCGCTGTTCTCCGCACTCACGACCTGGCTCATCATCAAGACCGGCCGCGACATCGTCCATGGCGAGTTCGTCGCGGAAAACCTGATCTGGATCCTGGCCACACAATCGGGTGTCTACATCGCGAGCGCGGCGAGCTGGTATTTTGCCGAGCGCGCCGGGTTTCACGCTTTTGGACAGTACATGTTGCGCTTCGCCGGCGAAAACCACGCGCAGACCAGGCTTCTCTCCGACCGGCAGGCGCGCAAGCGCATCGAGCCGTTTCTGACCGGAACGACGTTTCGCAGCGTTTTCGGCTTTGTCCGCGAGATCGAGGATCAGCTCAGGCTGTTCCTTGGTCTCCTCTTCAACGCGGCCGTCCTGGGCCTTGAAATCGATGCCGGCCTGCCGGCCGCCTATGCCGCGACATTCGTCATCCTGATGGTGATCCAGTGGGCGGTGCGGCGGCGTCTCGCCAATATCTGTCTCGACAGGCAGCACCAGAACAGCCGCGTCGCCGCCTGTGGTTACGGCGCCTGGGATAATGTTCTCACCGGCAACCAGTACAATTGGCGGCTATGGCTCGATGAGTTCAAGCGCACGGTCCGCGACTGCTCCCGCGCCCAGGTCAGGGCCACGATGGCGCGCCAGAGCCTGAGCGCGCTGGGCGGCATTGCCGGGCTCGCGATCGTGTTCTCGACCGTGACCTTCGTTGCCTTCAACAATTTGGGCGACATCGCGTTGCTGGTCGGGCTCGCCACGACCTTGCCGCGCCAGATCGTGATGATCAACGCTGTCCATGAACTGACCGCGGGCTGGAACGACGTGCTGGCGCTGTGGACTCGCTTGGGCAGCGTCGTGAACAGCATGCGACCACAGCCCGATCCGAATGTCGACAAGCGTATCAAGTTTGACCGTCTGGTGCTGCGCGAGGAGGATCGCGCCAGCGTATGCTCGTCGGTCGAAGAGGCGGTGCGGCTCGTGCTCGCAAGGCCGCGCGGGCGCGTGCTCGTGCGCGGCGGCAACGGGACCGGAAAATCGACGCTGCTCGCCGCGCTCAAGGCCGAGATCAAGGACCGCGCCTATTATTGGCCGAGCACCGATCGCCTTGCCTTTCGATGCGTCCCCACGGCGGGCCCTGATGATCCTGGCGCGCTCAATGACGACGAGGACGAACCTCGCCCGCGTCCGCCGAAGCATGCCGGCATATCCGCGGGCGAGCGTCAGTTGAAGTCGCTGGAGGAGATCGTCCAGCATACCGATGCCCAAGTCTATCTGCTCGACGAATGGGATGCCCATCTCGACCCTGCCGACCGGGCGATGGCCGACTCTCTAGTCGACGTGCTTGCGCAGCGGGCGCGCGTCGTTGAGATCGCCCGCCGGGATGGGCCTTAGAGCATGATCCCGGAAGCTAGTTTCTTTTGTTTCTTCGCATGATCGTCCGAAAATTCCGCCAGTTTTTCGGGATCATCGCAGCCGCATTGTAGCGCGGACGGGAGTCTTTCGTCCCGCCGCGCATGGCTTGCGCGTCGGCGCACCGGCGCTTCTCGGCGTCCGACGATCTTGTGCGCCGTTGCGCTTGGTCCCGCCACCGTCCCGCGATGCGAGTCCTGCTTCGAGCATGCGCGCGAGTTCCTGGATCTCGCTATCGTCGATCCCATGGATCCGCATCTGCAAGTCGAGCTTCGCCATGCCGAGCAGCCGCGCCGTGTCGGTGAAACCGCAGGCCGTCGTCACGCCGATGTAACGGTCGAGCGTCCGCAGCATGGCGTCGAACTGGTCCGTCAGGTCTGGTTCCATAAGTGTTCCCCCCTCGGATCGGGCCTGCCCGATGTCATCGCAATCCAGGTCTTCGTTTCCATCACCTCGCCATAGAGGCTGATCACCCGCGTAATCGCGCGATGGATCTCCGGCCCTGTGAGGTCCTCGCAGGCGTGGCTCGCTGAGGCATCGGCAAGATAGACAAACCGTTGATTGCGATGAAACGCCTCGACCGCGGTCGACAGGCAGGCTGCTTCGCCCGCGAATCCGGCGATCACGAAGTCCCCGCCTCCCAGCGCCATGACCTCGGAAAAATGCGAACTCGCATAACACGACGGGCGGTCGCGCTCGAACACCATGTCAAGTCCGGTGGGCTCGAAACCGTCGATCCACCGCGAGAAGCGCGTTGCCGGATTGAAGACATGCGAGTGCCCGATCCAGCGAACAAAGGCCACCGGAAAACCCATCATCCTCGCATGGGACAATGCGGCGCGGCAGTTTGCAAGTGCTTCGGCGGCATTCGGGATCGCCAATATGCGGGTGTCGGCGATATGTTCCTGCTGAAGGTCGACCAGCACCAGCGTCGGAATTCGACTGGGCTCCGCATAGGGGCGGAACGCGATCACGCTCACCGCGCTCTCCCCGTCGGCCGTGTCACCGGGCGTGCACTCGATTTCTCCAATACGCCCGGCCGATGCCAGCGCCCTTCCGGTCGCACGATGACATAAGGATCGACGCCGATCGCGACGGCATCCGCCTTGGGCTCGGCATCCATCATCATCTCGACATAGTCGAAGTCGGAGAAGACGAACTCGCGAGCACCGGAAAACACGCTAAAGCCGAACCGCGACCAGAACGGCACCAGCCTTTTCTGCGCATGCCCGTAAATCTTGCCGTATCCTTTGGCGCGACAGAGCTCGATTGCGGCATGGACGAGATAGGCCGCAACCTGCGCATTGCGGAATTCGTGCCGCACGGCGAGCCGTTCGATCTTGGCAAAATCGGCGAAATACCTTATGCGCAGGCTGCCTCCCGGCTCGTCCCCGACATAGCCGATCAGGTGAACCGCAGAAAAATCATTACCGTCGAATTCCTCGGAATAAGGACAGTCCTGCTCGGCCAGAAACACGGCGCTGCGAATGCTGATTGCCTTCATGAGATCGTCGAGGCCGCGCGCGACGGTCACCGTGACGGCGTCAGGCGCCTTGACGGTTCCGTGGGTATCGTAGCTTGGCGCCTCCGCCCATCGGTTGGAGCGACGGAACACATGCAGGTTGGGCGCATCGTCCTCATTTCCAGAAGAAAGTTGCGAGAAACCGAGCGTCTCAAGGAACCGCGCACCGTCCTCGGTCGCAGGGCGGGCATAAATATCTACATCTTGATAAAGCGGAGTCCCAAGCTTTTCGAACACCAGCGCAATGCCGGCCGCAAGCGAACCGCGCGCCTGCAAGGCCCAAACGTAAATGGCCGCCGGCTTGCTGTTCTGCGTGCAAATTGCGTTCAGATCGGGATCGGTCGGGTCCAGCGTCCCGCGCGTCAGGTCGCCAAACCCTTTCTCATCGAGCATCAGAAAGGCGACAAAACCCTCGGCATGCGGATCAAGCGCATCATAACGGTCCTTGCGCGCAATCGCCCATATGCTGTCGGGATTGGCCGACGCCACGCGACGGACGACCTCGGCGCTGGTCGCGGTGGAGATATCGCGGCGCGCCTGCGTCACAATTTCGCTGAGCGTCCGGCCGCTTGGCGTGAACACAACCACACGTTTGCCGAAGTGCTCAAGATCGAGTTGAGCCAAGGGATGCTGTCTGCGCCTCCCTGGCAGGCCGGTCGACGGGACCGCCCCCCGGAAACGTAGATCGTGCACCGTCATGGCTATTTCCTTCACGTAATGCTTGAGCCATACTCGGTATCATTATAGAGAAGCGTTGAGCGTCCGTATGGAACCTGCGCAGAAACGGGGTGTTCCACCAGAGGAACACAAGATTCGAAACCAAGATGCTGCCATCGATTGGAACGGTGTGCGGATATTCTTGGAGGTCGTTCGCAATGGCAGCTTTCGATCGGCTGCGGAGAAACTCGGCCAATCCATTAACCTCGTCCGCCGGCGGGTCGACGAGCTCGAATACGCACTGGGGTTCCCGCTGCTGACCCGCCATGTTGACGGCGTGCGCCTGACCTCGGAGGGCCAGAAGATACTCGTAGCCGCGGAAGACATGGAGCGCGCGACCTTCGCGCTGCGGCGCGTGCGTGATCGGGCCGATAAAACGATCTCCGGCGAGGTGCGGCTGGCCGTAACCGAGGGACTCGGCACTTTCTGGATTATCCCCCGCCTGGTCGAACTCCAAAGAGCCTATCCGCGTTTACTTATTGATATGCGGTGTGCCATGGAATCGGCCGATGTCTTAAGAATGGAGGCCGATGCCTGCGTCCAACTAACGCGGCCGACGGCGAGCGAGTTAAAAGTCGTCAAGCTCGGGCGACTCCACGTTATGCCCTTTGCGGCACAGTCTTATATAGACACTTTCGGCACTCCGAGATCCTTCGAGGAATTGCTGCAGCACAAAATCGTGCTGCAGGTTGCCGAGCAAGTCTCTTCTCAAACCGAGTATGATCGGCTATTCCCTGGTGTGCCGCAGCCTGGATTTGTTGCGATGCGGACCAATGTGACGAGTGCGCATTATTGGTCGATCGCGAAAGGCGCAGGCATCGGGATGCTACCGACCTATGCGCATGCGCTCGGCGCTCGCATCGTTCCCATCGAGATCGGTCTACGCTATCCCTACGATATCTGGCTGACCTATCATCCGGACGCCAGTCGGATCCAGCGGGCGCGCCGACTGATCGACTGGATCATGGAGAACTTCGACGCGCGGCAATTTCCATGGTTTCGCGATGAATTCATCCACCCGTACGATCTCCCAAAGGTTTACGGCGGCGAACCTTTGATCAATCTCTTCGAGGGCTTTCTCTCCGCAAGCAATGGGTGAATGCAGTGACACTTCGAACCACCAACGCTGAACGACAACACAAAAGACGTGTCGACATCATCGATGTCGAGATCGGCGGCCGCATCCGCGCTCGCAGACTGACCAAAGGCATGTCGCAGACCACGCTCGCCAAAGGCCTCGGCGTGACATTCCAGCAAGTTCAGAAATACGAAAACGGCTCCAATCGCGTGAGCGCCGGACGACTGCGACGAATCGCCGAAATCCTGGAAGTGCCGACCGCGTTCTTCTTTCCCGGTTCGGAACAGCACGCGACCGAAGTCAGCCCGATACTGACCTCGGCCGCGCAGTTCCTCGATACGGCGCGCGCCGTGCGCCTGGTCAAGGCATTCTCCCAGATCGAGAACCCGCAGATCCAAATGGCCCTTGTCGAACTGATCGAACGTCTCGCGGTCCATCGCGATACGGAAGCAGGCCGCGCCTAAGGCACGATCGCTTCAGGTTGCAAGCGATCGCGACCGTTCGCTTTGTCTTCTCGTACGGTCTCGTCGAAAAAGTCTGCCGACTTTCGGGATCGTGCGCTCTGTTCTCCGCACGATCTTATCCGAAAAGTCCACGACTTTTCGGGATCGTGCTTGCTGTTCTCCGCACGGTCTTATCCGGAAAGTCTGCAGCTTTTCGGGATCGTGCTCGCTGTTCTCCGCACGATCTTATCCGGAAAGTCTGCAGCTTTTCGGGATCGTGCTTGCTGTTCTCCGCACGATCTTATCCGAAAAGTCCACGACTTTTCGGGACCATGCTCGAAACCCGCGATCGGCGCTTCACGTAAGCGCGTCGACCTCGACCGACACCCGCAACCCGTCATAGGCGGGCTCGACATGCGGCGGCAGACGAGCGCTGAGCGCATCGAAATCGAGATCGGCGTTCATATTGGTCAGGATCGCACGCTTGGGCTTGAGCCGGTCGATCCAGGCGAGCGCCTGCTCGACGTTGAAATGGCTCGAATGGGGCTGGTCGCGCAGCGCGTCCACGATCCACAGATCGAGGCCGTGCAGTGCATCGGCGCTCTCCGGCGGCAGGTGCGCGAGATCGCTCGAATAGGCGACGCTGCCGAAGCGAAACCCCAGCGACGAAATATCGCCGTGTTCCTGCCGGAACGGAAGGACGGGAATCGCCCCACCCTCGCCCGCGATCGCAAGCGGCTCCCCCGCTCTGATATGGTGTTCCTTCGCGATCGGCGGATAGGCGCTGCCCGGCGGCGTCTTGAAGCAATAGCCGAACCGGTTCAACAGCACGCGCCAGGTCGGCTCGTCGACATAGATGTCGAGCAGCCGGCGATGTTTCATTGACAGGCATCGCAGGTCGTCGATGCCGTGCGTGTGGTCGGCATGCTCGTGGGTGTAGAGCACGCCGTCCAACCAGTCGACCTCGGCATCGATGAGCTGCGTGCGTAGATCGGGCGATGTGTCGACCAGCACCGAGGTGCGCCCGTTCGTCCCCGTTCGCTCGACGAGCAGCGAGCAACGGCGGCGTCGGTTCTTGGGATTGCGCGGATCGCAGGCGCCCCATCCGAGGGCCGGACGCGGGACGCCCCCGGAAGAGCCGCATCCGAGAATGGTGAAGGTCAGGCTCATGCCGCCACCGCCGCCGGGCGCGGCACCTTGGCAAACAGCCGGAAGAAATTCTCAGTGGTCTCGTTGGCGATGGTCTCGAGTGAAGCGCCGCGCGCCTCCGCCAACACTTGTGCGGTCTCGACCACAAAGGCCGGTTCGTTGCGTTTGCCCCGCCGGGACTGCGGCGCGAGATAGGGCGCATCGGTCTCGACCATAATGCGGTCGGCCGGCAGCGCCGCCGCGATCGATCGCAATGCGTCGGATTTCTTGTAGGTGAGGATGCCCGTGAAGGAGATGTAATGGCCGAGCGCGATCGCCCGGTCGGCGAGGTCGCGGCCACCGGAAAAGCAGTGCAGCACCGCAATGAAGCTGCCCTGCCCGGTTTCCTCCTCGAGAATGCGAGCCGTGTCGGCATCGGCGTCGCGGGTGTGGACGATCAGCGGAAGCCCGCTTTCGCGCGCGGCAGCAATGTGCTTGCGGAAAACCCGCTCCTGAACGTCGCGCGGGCTGCGGTCGTAGAAATAGTCGAGACCGGCCTCGCCGATCGCGACGACCTTCGGCCGCGTGGCGCGATCGAGCAGCTCGCTGAGCGTCACGTCTTGCTCTTTGGCCGCATGATGCGGATGGGTGCCGACCGAGCAGAAGACCGGCGCGTGGCGCTCGGCGATCGCAAGCAGCGTGTCGTGCTGGCGCACCCGGGTCGAGATCGTGAGCATGCGGGCGACGCCGGCGGCCTCGGCGCGCGCGACGACGGCGTCGAGCTCGTCTCTGAGCTCGGGAAAATCGAGATGGCAATGGCTGTCGACGAGCATCATTCAGGCCTCTACGGGCTTACGGTTCTCAAGTGCCTCTGCGAGACGCTTTACCATGGAGCGAACGCCCTCCATCAAGCGGTCCAGTCAACCACGATCAGCCCGGGCACGCGCTCAAATTCCCGGGTGTTTGCGGTAACAAGCGTCGTGCGCGCGCGGCGAGCCTGGCTCGCGATGAGAAGATCAAAGGGGCCGATCGGCGTTCCCAGCCGCTCGAGATGGTCACGAATATCGGCCGCCTCGCGGGCATCCGCTTCCTCGAAATCGATGAGCCTGATCCCGCCGCTCGCGATGAAGAGCGCGATCTTATCTTCGTTGGCCTGGCGCTGCTTGCTCGCAGCCGCCCCGAACATCAACTCATGAAAAACGATCGTTGAAAGGCCGAGCGGGGTGCGAGCCGTCCGCGCGGCATCGAATCGTGCGCGCACTGGCGGCCGATCATTCAAGAGTGCAATCGCGACATTGGTGTCGAGGTGGATCACCGCTCGAACACCACCCGATCGGCCGGCAGGGAGGGCTGTTCGCGCCCTTCGGGCATGAATGGAGCATCGCCGGTCTCATCGATGCTCTCCCAGGGCATCGTGTTGTTGGCCGAGATGGCTTCAAGAATCACCCGGCTGCCCACCTTGGTGACGCGTACCTCCTTGCCGTCGAACCGGAACTCTTTCGGCAACCGCACGGCCTGCGACCGTCCATGGTTGAACAATTTCGCTGTCCCGGTCATCGCACAGGCCCCATAGTATCTATCAATTGATAGATACTAGCGTGTCTCGCATGTCCGTCAACCCCGGCCAGCCTGCGCGGCCGGTCGTCTTAAAGGCGCGCATCGTTCCTCTCGGCAGCTTCCGAAGGCGGTTCGACATAGCGCGGGAACACCGGTGCGGGCGGGGGAAGCTCTGAGCCCTTCTTGATCCGTCGTCGTACGAGGAAGCGAAATTCGCGCTCGCTCGCTGGTATGGCGAGAAGATCAAGTAGCTTGTCTGCTGATTGCGGCATAAACGGCCAAACGAGGATGGCTATTCGCCGAATAACCTCTGCCGTAACGTAAAGCACCGTTCTGAACCTCGTTCGGTTCGACTTCGCTAGTTCCCAAGGAGCTTCCGCCACGAAATAACGATTAGCGTCAGCGACTACCAACCAGACCATCGTGAGCACCTGATTAAGCTGCTGTGTCGCCATTGCCTCGCGTGCTTTCCCGATCATCGCGTCGGCTGAGGCAAGAAGCGCCTTGTCGTTCTCAGAGTACTTCCCCGGTTTCGGCAAAATCCCTTTTAGCTGCCGCGCGATCATCGTCAGGGAGCGCTGCGCCAGGTTCCCCAGATCATTGGCGAGATCGGCATTGATGCGGCTGACGATGGCCTCATGGCTGTAATTGCCGTCCTGGCCGAACGGCACCTCGCGCAGGAAGAAATAGCGAAGCTGGTCGACTCCATAGGCGTCCGCAAGCGCGAACGGATCGATGACATTGCCGACCGATTTCGACATCTTCTCGCCGCGGTTGAATAGAAAGCCGTGGCTGAATACACGGCGCGGCACCTCGACGCCCGCCGACATCAGGAAGGCCGGCCAGTAGACCGCGTGGAACCGTAAGATATCCTTGCCGATCACATGCAGATCGGCCGGCCAGTAGCGGCGGAACATCTCGCTCTCGGTGTCGGGAAAGCCGACGCCGGTAATGTAGTTCGTCAGCGCATCGACCCACACATACATGATGTGCCTGGGATCGCCCGGCACGCGGATCCCCCAGTCGAAGGTGGTGCGCGAGATCGAAAGATCCTGCAGCCCGCCGCGCACAAAGCTCGCCACTTCGTTCATCCGTTCCCGCGGCAGCACAAAATCGGGCACGCGCGTATAGAGGTCGAGGAGCCGGTCCTGGAAGGCGGACAGACGAAAGAAATAACTCTCCTCCTCGACCCATTCGACCGGCGTACCGGTCGGCCCGCACCGTACCCCGTCGGCGTCGACCGCGGTCTCGTTCTCGCCGTAATAGGCCTCGTCGCGCACCGAGTACCAGCCGGAATAGTTTGAAAGGTAGATGTCGCCCGCCTGCGCCATCCGCTCCCAGATCGCGGCGCTGGAACGATGATGGCGCGGCTCGGTGGTGCGGATGAAATCGTCGTTCGAGCAGTTCAGTCGCGCGACCATGTCCTTGAACAGCGGCACATTGCGGTCGGCAAGGTCTTGCGCAACGATTCCCTCCTTCGCCGCCGTCTGCAGCATCTTGATGCCGTGCTCGTCGGTGCCGGTCAGAAAGAAGACATCGTGGCCGTCGAGCCGCATGAAGCGCGCAATCGCGTCGGTCGCGATCGCCTCATAGGCATGGCCGATATGGGGCGGACCGTTCGGATAGGCGATTGCGGTGGTGATAAAATAGCGCTTCGACGCCATCCCGGATGATCTCGCAAGCATGGAAAGACAGGCAAGGCTCAAACGCGCGGATGGCCGGGAGGATTGCGGGCAACGACGCGTCGGCAAATCTGGCAAACAGGTATCAACCGGGCGCCGCCTCGGCAAGCCACCCGAACACAATACGGCGCACGGAAACTCGGTTGGTCCTTGTTTCAGCGCAGCCAGAGCCGCACGGTCGACGCTGCCTCACGGAAAGAACAGGCGCGTCAGAATCGCGATGTTGAGTGCAATGCCGAATCCCACCATCCATTTGAGCATAGTCAATTCGGCATCGATACGGTTGAAGCGGTTTTCATGATCGGCCGGCGCTTCAGCCGCCTTGCGCGTTTCCGAGATCATCATAGCCACGGCCGAAAACTCCTTTCATCCAGATGATAGCAGAGCACCGAATTTCAAGGAATGTTGCGGCCTTGGAGCGAATCTCTCCCCGGTTCGACGACGCCGGCTCTTGGTCTCGGATCAACCGGGCGCCACCTCGGCAAGCCACCCGAACACCGCGAAGACGAATGGCCGGCGGTCGAGATTGAAGGTCTCGACCTCGCGTGCGGCGCCGTCGAGCCGGGCCCAGACCTCCGCCAGCGGCGCAAGCTGACTTGCGTCTTGCGGCCTGCGGCGCAGCTCGTTCGACAGCCACTCGCGCACGGTCTCGACAAAGGTCTCGAGGGCATCGCGCTCGCCTTGGTCGAGCGCGTCGGCAAGGCTGTGCAACGCGCGGGGATCAAGGGCCGGCACGCGCTCAAGCTGCTCGGTCACGCGCGCGCGCACGGCAAGCAGTGGGCCGCCGCATAATGCGATGGCGCGGGCAACGCTGCCGTCCGCCCCTGCCGCAGCGGCAAGGAGAGCGGGATCTTCAGCATCGCGTCCGAGCGCGACGGCGGCCGCCTGCGCCACGGCCGGCGGATCGAGCGGGCGCAGCATCAGGACGCGGCAGCGCGAGCGGATCGTCGGGAGCACGCGGGCGGTCGAATGGGCGACCAGCAGCACAAGAGAGCGTTGCGGCGGCTCCTCGATGATCTTGAGCAACGAGTTGGCACCGGCGGGGTTGAGCTCGTCGACGGAATCGACGATCGCGATGCGCCAGCCCCCCTCGCCCGCGGTCGAGCCGAAGAACACGACGGCCCGGCGCACATCGTCGACCGGAATATCCTGAAAAAGCCGGCCGGTCTTCTCGTTGATCCGCCGTTCCAGAGCGAAAAGATCGCCCTGGGCGCGCGCCGTAATGCGGCGCGCCACGGCATGCTCGGGGGCGACCGCGAGCGAAACCGCCTCCTTCACCTCGGTTGCAGCCGGATCGGGATTGGCGAGCACGAAGCGGGCGATTCGATAGGCAAGCGTCGCCTTGCCGATGCCGGCAGGTCCGCCGATCAGCCAGGCATGCGGCATTCGCCCGCCGCGATAGGCGGCGAGCAGCGCCTGCTCGGCCGCATGGTGCCCGAACAACAGGTCGGTCGCGCGCGGATGCGGAACTGCGGAGGTTGTCGTCGTCTCGCTTGTACGACGCGACGCGCTCATGCGCGGACCGCTCCCACCGCCGGCTCGATCTTTGCGGCGCCGAGCCGGCTACAGACAATGTTCCAAACTTCGTCGGCGATCTTGTCCTCGGTACCATCCGCCACAATGAGAACGCAGCGATCGGGATCGAGCGCAGCGATCTCTTGATAGGCCGTGCGCAGCCTCTCGTGGAATTCGGGCTCCTCATTCTCGAACCGGTCGGCCCCGGCGCCGGCCCGGCGGCCGGCCGCACGCTGCAAGCCGATCTCGGACGGAAGGTCGAGGATGATGGTCAGATCGGGCATCGTCTCACCGATCGTCACCCGCTCGAGGCCGCGCAGAATGCGCGGATCGACCTTGCCGAGCACCCCCTGATAGACCCGGGTGGAATCCAGAAACCGGTCGCAGATCACCCATGACCCGCGGTCGAGGGCTGGCCGGATTGTATGGTCGACATGATCGTTTCGGGCTGCGGCAAAGAGCACGGCTTCCACCTCCGGACCCAGCGGCTTGGCACCGCCCGAAAGCAGGACGTACCGGATGATCTCGGCTCCCGCCGAGCCGCCGGGTTCGCGCGTGAGCACGGTGGCGATGCCGAGCGCTTCGAGCCGGTCTGCCAGCAGCCGCGCCTGAGTCGATTTGCCGGCGCCTTCTCCGCCTTCGAACGTGATGAACTTTCCTCGCATCTGCGGCGCGTGCCTTTCGGACGGAAGCGAATTGCCAGAAATCGAAATTCGGCCTCCTTGGTCTACGATGGTCGCGTGTTCTGCGGTGAATCAGTTTCCACTCGATTGAACAATGACCTGAAGCGCGATTGCGTCAAGTTTGATCAATCGCGCGCTCTTTCCCTTTGTCTTTTCGCATGTTTTTGTTCGAAGAGTCTGGAGCTTTTCGCGGTCACGCTCTGCATTCCGTTCATTCCCACGAAAGCGGGAATCCCCCTTGGCGGTGCATCTGGTTCCCCGCTTTCGCGGGGACGAACGGACTAATCCGGTACTTTGTGCTACGGCACCAACACGATGAGACGGGCCCAAGCGTTGGTGCCGCATCACTAGATCATGGCGATCCCGGCGCGGACCAGCCCGATAATGAGCTCCGACATTGCGTCGAAGGCGCGCCGCGAGAGATTGCCCCGCCCGACGCTCTCCGCTGCTTCCAGAGGCACTTCAAGCGAGAGATTGCCCTCGCGATAGACCTTGAGCTTGCCGATCTGCTGGCCTTCCTCGACCGGCGCCGGCACCGGTCCCGTATAGACGATCCTGGCGGTGAGGCGATCGTTGCTGTTGCGCGGGATCAGCATGGTGATCGCGTCCGACCCGGTCAACGGAACCGACATCTGGGCACCGCCGAACACTCTGGCCTTCCCGATGATCTGGCCGTCCTCGAACAGCGGCCGTCGTTCAAATCCGCTAAAACCCCATTCGAGCAGCTTTTTTGCCTCGTTGGCGCGCCCCTTGGAGCTCTTCAGCCCGTTCACCACCACGATCAGCCGCAATCCGTTCTGCAGCGCTGAACCGACCAGACCGAACCCGCCTTTGCGGGTATAGCCGGTCTTCATGCCGTCGGCGCCGATATTGAGCTTGAGCAGCGGATTGCGGTTCCGCTGCAGGATCTTGTTCCAGGTGAACTGCTTCTCGCTATAGATCGGGTAGAATTCCGGGTAGGTGTAGATGATGTGCCGCGCGAGCTTGGCGAGATCGCGCACGGTGACGAGCTGCGCCGGATTATGAAGCCCGGTCGAATTGGCGAAATAGGAGTCTTCCAGCCCGAGTTCGCGCGCCCGTTTGTTCATCATGGCGGCGAAGGCGCGCTCGTTGCCGGCAATCCCTTCGGCAAGTGCGATGGCAGAGTCATTGCCGGACTGGATGATCATCCCGCGCAGGAGGTCTTCCACACGTACGCGGCTGTGGATCGGCGCAAACATGCTGGACGTGCGCGAGGGCGCGCCGCCGGTTCGCCAGGCGTTCTCGCTGATGAGGAATTCCTTGTCGAGGCTGAGCCGGCCCTGCTTGATTTCGTTGAAGACCACATCGGCCGTCATCAGCTTGGCAAGGCTCGACGGGGCGGTCAGCTCGTCGGCTCCCTTTTCGAACAGCACGGTTCCGGAGTCGGCGTCGATCAGGATCGCGTAAGGCGCGGCGGTCCGGAACCCGTCGTCCTTTTTCTTGGCAGCGAGTCCCGGATCGGCGGCAGCAAGCGCAATGGCCAGCACTCCGACAAGCGCGAGGACAAAGCCGCGTGCTGCGCCAGTGCAGGAGAAAGTTCTGGCAAGCCCGTCGTTGGACATCGTGTCTCTGGTCGAGGCCCGTTCGGGTGTCGAGCCTTTCGGCAACACCCCTTGATAGCCATCGGACTTGGCCTGAACAATGGCGAATAACGCCCGCCGATTTTCCGGGCGCATGAGAACGGCTCTCAAGTCCCCAGCTTTGCGTCAGTAGATGGCGCCGAGCGTGAAGGGTCGACCCGACGGCACCGGCACCGGGCCGCGCCGGTGTCGGACGCTGCGGACCGCCGGCACGAATGGGCGCGAGGCGGCGACCCTTACGGGCGAGGGCGGCGGTGCCGGCCGGCCCGTGCGCAGCGTCGCCATCAGGATACCGTCGTCGGAACCTGCGAGTGAGGCGCGGCCAACATATTCGACGCGGACTTTGGCGATCCCCTGTTTGGAAAAGCCCAGCAAATCAGCAGCCTTGACCGACACATCGATGATGCGGTTGCCGTGAAAGGGGCCGCGGTCATTGACCCGCAGGATGACCGAGCGCCGGTTGCGCAGATTGGTGACGCGGACATAGCTCGGCATCGGCAGCGTCGGATGCGCCGCCGTCATGCTGTGCATGTCGAAGACCTCGCCATTGGCCGTGCGCCGGCCGTGGAACCGGCGGCCATACCAGGACGCAAGGCCGACGGCGCGATAGTTCTTGTTCTCGTGCGGGACGTAGCGCTTGTTGCGGATGACATAAGGCTTTCCGACGCGGTATACGCCGCCGCCCTTGGGGACCGGCTTGCCCGGCTTGACGACGCGCGGGCTCGAGGCGACGCCGTAGTGTGGGTCGACCCGGCTCAAAAGCTTGTCGGATACGGAGCAGTGAGCGAGCGAAAGACACGCTAATGCTGCACCTACTCGCGCAACGCACGCCCAAGCTGCCGGCTTTTTGCCGCCGTCCATCGGCTGAGGTTCCCCCTCCCCTGGCGTCCCATCTCGTGCGCCGAGTCCCCCGACCGCGGCACACAACGCCACCCTGAAACTGCGGACCCGCTGCCAACCCTCCGGTGTTTCGGCGGATGGTCGAGACCATCATGGAGTGCGCGAGCGAACCGTCGAACCAGCGCCCCTACCATAGACCGGATCGGATTTGATCCGTATTCGAACCAATAAGTTCGGTAAATAAAGCGGAAACAAGACGGCGGCGGCCCATGGCATTTCGCCTGCGTCTTGCGGTGAGCTGTGAGCTTTTTCGGCCACGGGTTCTTGGCGATCGCGCGGCTGCGTTGCGCTCAAATCAAGGCGTGAACGCCAAAGAGCCAAGGATGCAGGACGATCAGCCCATAATACAGGGCCGCCGCAACCCCGAGACGTACAAGCGTCCCCCACCAAGATTTCGGGCGCGGGAGGAACGGACCCTGGGCCACCTTATCGGCAAGCGCCTGCCATTCCTTCTCGCCCATTAGGTGCTGGTTTCGCCGGTCGATGATCCGCATGCCCACAAGCGCGAAACCGGCGAACAGTCCGAACAGAAGTACATGGGCGAGATTGCCGTTCGGCACCATATGGATCGCCCCCCAAAGGGCCAAGGCGACCAGCAGCGGGTGCCGCATCCACCGGATAATGCCGGGACGGGCTGGATCGAAGCTCTCGTTCTTCATGCCACCGAACGAAAACGGATTCGGCCGGCCAATCGAGAAGGCCAAGATCAGGCAGACGACCGCCATGCCCACAAGCGGCACATGCGATTGCCAGGGTTCCCACACCCATAGCTCAACGTAAGGCGTCCGTGCGGCGGCGACGATCAGCCAACCAAGCACGGCCACCGAGAGAGCTGAATAAACAAGCGTGAAACCACCGTGCCCGAGACGCTGGACGAGCCATGGTTTGACCGGAGGACGGGCGGGCACGGAGTGGGACAGGAAAAAGACCGCCAAGGCGGCGATGAACTCGGTCCAACCCATGCCAACCCATGCCACCGTCTTCCGTCTCCACCGCTCTGACCCGGCACCGCTTAGAGCGCGATGGCTTCAGGTCGAATCAACCGCGCGCTCTTTCTCTTTGTTCTGTCGCATGGTCTTGTCCGAGAAGTCTGCCGGCTTTTCGGGATCATGCTCTGAGCGCCGCACTCAAGGGGCCATGCAAACTTCACATCTCCATCCCGCGTGGCACGCCCTGCCCCGCCGATTTGCGCGCCAGTTTGTGTGACCCTTATTGGCCCAGGGCGTAACATTCGACGGCAGTCTCGCGAATGTCCTCACGTCGGGCCTTGGTGGAGAGATCCAGTTGCGGGCCTGAGCGGCACCGTGGTGTCCGCGATAATGCCGCTGCGAAAGGTGAAAGTTTGGGGATCTACTTTTGGCGTTTCCTTCTCCGACGGTTCGACCAGGGACGTTGGAGAAGAAACCCGTTTCGTGTCGCGTGGCACCAACATCATGGGACGAGCTCAAGCGCCGGTGCCGCCCAACGCGATCACCTCATCGTCGCGATGCCGTAAGTAAACACCGATTCCCAAAGCATGCGCTCCTTCGACTGGCCGCCCGTGATGCAACACCGAACTGCGATTCCCCGCCGCTGCGTCCAGGTTCTTCTGGCGCTGATCACCGTCTTCGTCGTGGCGGCGTTCAGCCCCCCTGGGGGCGTTGATACGCCGGGCGTTGACGGGGCGCACACCGTTGCAACGCCGATTGTCGGTGCCTCCGCTGCGGGCCTGGGCGACCGGCAGTGCCCATGCCCGGACGATAAAACGCAGCAAACCTGCAGCAAAGGGGCATGTCCGACTGCCTTGGTGCTGGATGCCTCTCAGCCGCCAATCGCGCGCGATTCCGCGGCCTTTGATGTCATGCCAAAGCGACACAAGACATCGACCCCAAAACCCGAACCCGAACCTCCAAGATCGTCCGTTTGATCACAGCCGCACCCATGCGGCTCCGTCAAACACATCACAACATCTTGGAGATACCGATGAACCTGAAACTTCTCGGCGACGCTTCGCGCGTCCTCACGCCACTTGACGCGGATAGAATCGCTCTCACCCTTCGCGTGGGCCTTGGATCGGTGTTCCTCGCCGGCGGCTGGTGGAAGCTGTCCCGGGCGATCGACCCGGAGCGGGCGGATGCGCTCGTTGCGCGCTACACCGCCGATAATGGCTATATCAATGCGTTCTTTGACCAGTATCTGTTCGCTGATCCTGGCGCCCTGCTCTCGCCGCTCAGCTTCCTGATCATGCTGTCGGCGTTCGAGCTTGTCGCAGGAACAGCACTGATCGCCGGCCTCTTCGTTCGGGCGTTGAGCTTCATCTACGCCTTCTTGCTGTGGTTCTTCGTCATCGCCCTGCCCGTCGTGACGGCTCCCGGCGCAGAAGTCGCGAAAGCGTCCTATTTCTCGCCGGCATTGCTCGTGCAGGTCCGGGATATCGGCCTCTCGGGCATGTTCTTCGTTCTGCTGGCCCTTGGATCGGGAGCCTATTCGTCCGACCGATGGCTCCTCAAACGGGGTGCGCCGCCTCAGAACATCAACTGGGACGCTTACGGCCTCTTGCTGCGCCTGTCGGTAGCGGCCGTGTTCCTGGTCGGCGGCTTTTTCGCCGGGTACGACCACATCAAGTCGTTTGTCGACCTGCCCGTGCTCCTGGTGGCCGTCGGCGCGGTTCTGGCGTCCGGGCATTTGACCCGTGTCGCATCCGCGGCCGCTTTCGTCATCATCGCCTGGTACTGTGTCGGTAAACTCAGCCTCGACATGAGTCTGTGGAGCAACTTCAATGCAATCAAACGGGAAATCGCTTTCCTGGCTGCGAGCGGCGTGCTCTTCGTCTATGGCGGCGGCACGCTCTATCGGCTGGGCGATCTCCTTTATAGGCCCGCGAGCTCGTTGCTCGGGCGCCCGCTGAGCACCTAACGCCCAAGGGGCACATCGAGCGCGATTGTTTCTTTCTTGAAACAAACGCGCTCTTTTCTCTTTGTTTGATGGGCATGATCTTGTCCGAAAAGTCTGTCAACTTTTCGGTATTATGCTCCTGGAGAAAGGGATGGGGGCAGTTTGCCGCATTGGGCAAGCTGCCCATAGCCGGTTACGCCAAGGCAGAACCTTTTTTTGGAGCGCAAGATCACCAGGGATTGGCGAGTCTACCTGGCCATCACTACATGAGTACAAGCAGCTCTGGCCGTGCCCTCATGGTCTCCGCGGATAGAGCGGTGGCGCGAGCGGTTGTCAAATAGAAGCCGGGCGCAACCAATGGAGCAACGAATGCCCAAGTCGACGAAAATACTGTACGAGCATCTCAAGGACTATCCGGCCTCCACGGAGGGCTATCGCGAAATCAAGGCACCGGCGGTGGCGGCGGCACTTTACTGCGAGCAGATGGCCGTGCCGAGCGACGAGCGCGCGGCCGATCCCCATCCGACCGACCGGCGCTTCGATCCGATCGAGACTGCTTGATCCGGCCGACGTGCCTCGAGCGCGATCGCCTCTCCTTTGATCAATCGCGCGCTATTGTCTTTGTTTTGCGCGTGATCGTGTCCGAAAAGTCTGCCGACTTTTCGGGAGCATGTTGCAGTGCGTGCATTTCCCGCCCATCCGTTGCTGCGGCTCGGAGAATGGCGGCGCTGATGTATTGCGCGGAGTTAGCGATAGCGACAACGCACGGGCAATAGGTTCGCCGCGAAAAACCGTCACGCGTTCCATTGTGCACTGCGCGACTTTGCCTGCACTGCAGATCGGTGAGGCTTGTGGAATGCCTGGCCTTCAGGTGATCACGCGATCACCGGCACACTTCGTCATCAGGGTACTGCACGCAGAACTTGCGACCGCCGTCGATCAGATACTGCTTCCACTGCTCTCGCGTCATGCCTGACGGATCGAATTGCTGGGAAGGCTCAACCTGGGCGACTGGCTGCGGCGCCGGATGCGCCTTTGGCTTCATGAACAGTGGCGCGACACGAAGCACGGCCGTTGCCAGCGAATTTATGACCCGCTCGGGCCCGCAGGGTCCGTAATAGGGCTCCGCCCGCGCAACGGTGGCGAGTGCGAGCAGCGCGAGGACCGCGCCGCCGGTCTTTGCAAACCTGTTCATTTGTCCTCCTCCTGCCCCCGATCGTCTACACGTCCCGAGCATTTACCGCTTGGCCTGCCCTCGACCTGATCGCAGGTGAATGCGGGCTCTTGCCAAGCAAACTACCAGCTATCATAGCGAAACGGCGCAGAATCTGGTCAAAGACGACTTCGCATTTTGGTGATGCGCCATTGCGATTGTCAGGGAATCCGCGTGCACGAAAACTGGCCCGAGATGTCCGTTTTCGGTGTCCGGGCGGCGGTCAGCGGTACGCTGCGTTCGCCTGCCTGTCGCGCTTGTGCGCATTGGCGAGTATGAGTTGCGAGCGATACATGAATTCATCACAACGCGTTCGAGATGCAGTCCGAGAACAATCCACGCTGTTGCGGCACCGGTTTGTTTGCTAGAGCGCGATGGCTTCGGGTCGAATCAGTCGCGCTCTGTTTTTCGTTGTCTTGTCGCATGATCTTGTCCGAAAAGTCTGCCAACTTTCTCGGGTCATGCTCTAAGTAATTGAAATATATGATGGAAGGGTGGCCGAGCGGTTGAAGGCACCGGTCTTGAAAACCGGCAGGGGGTCACACCCCTCGTGGGTTCGAATCCCACCCCTTCCGCCAGTTGCGGCCGATTATGCGGTGTTCTGCTACGCCATGACGGCTCTGCGGACGGAGCGGACTATTACGAGGACCCATCCCCGGCATAGACGAGATGGACGATCGAGGCCGGACTTAAGATCCAAAAGCCATCGAAACCGTCACCGAGTTCTTCGATGTCATCACAGCGGGCGACGCCAGCCTCGCTTAGAATCTTGGCGGCCTCTGCCGTGTTATCCGTAACAACCTCGAGCCACAATTCCGCTTGGCTCATCGCAGCGACTTTATCGATCCATAGGTTGTTGGCGCCGAACTTGAAACCGATGGCATCCGCGGAGGGGCCTCTGATTTCCTCTAGCCCGAGAACATCCCTGTAGAACGCGACTGTCTTGTCGTACTGATGGGGTGGCACTTTCATTGCTATGTTCTTCCCACCCTCAAAACGCGGCGCCATTCATAAGTCTCCTTGTGTTAGGGCAATCAGCAAAACTAAAGCCAGTTTTCACGTAACACGGCGCACGCATACGGGGGCGCTAACCAGCCATGGCTCACTGCGTACCGGTCCGCGACGGCAATAGCGGATGCACGGTGCCCTCTGGCGCAAACTCGACGCGCGCTGGGGGTGGGCCCTCCTGTCTTGAGGCATCACATAGCTGCGCTCCGCCGTCCAGGACGCACCCGAGCTGTGCTTTGAAGCATCCGATGATTGCATTCTTTCCGACCGGGGCTGCGTGATAATGGTAGCCAAGACCATCGCTGGCATGGCCGCCACAGGCGTCGAGATCGATTGGTTCATTGCCGAGATTGTCGAGCCTGCGAAAAATGCCATAGCCATCCATTGACAGGCCGATCATCGGCGCATGTCCCACCTTCACCTCGGCCCGATGGAGGCAGTCGGTAGCGAAGTGATAGTGGTAGCCGAAATACGGATTGACGTGCCCACCGCAATCGTCGAATGGCGCAACATTGTAGGCGCGGATGATGTCATCGTAAGGCGCAGGGCCGTTAAGGCGTACGCCGTCGAGCGCGACGCCTGCGCCCGGAATATCACGGATCGGCGTAGGCGTTGCCTGCGGGACCGGCTTGATCGGGATGAAGAAAGCGAAGTTCTGTCCTGAAATGGCCTGGTCCGGCGTGCATTCAGCACAGAAATTATAATAGTCTTTTGGAACATCTGGGCGTGCCGCCGCAAAGCAGGCCTGGAACGAGCTGGTTACCTTCACCTCGCCGGTCTTCGGATCGTAGAGCTGCCACTTTGGGTCATCGTAAAGCTTGGCAAGGCCCTTTATGAACAGGCCATCGACGTCGTAGACATTGCCATCCTTGATCCAAAAACCGCCGGCCGCTGCACTGTCCGAGATCGTTTTCGGGCACCACGGCCCCGGTTGCCGGGCGGCCTTGGCCTGCACAGCAAAACGCACGCATTGGGTCTTGGCGCCGCCTGAAAGCGTGCAGTCGACGACCGAGCCGGGATCGAGAAGCGCATCCGGATCGACCTGCGAAAGGTATGTCCGGAGCGCGGGGGACAAATCTGACAGGGTGTGGGAGGTTTCGTGCGCCGCAACGCTGCTGATGGATGCGGCGCCGAACCACGCAGCGAACCCAATCGATCGAAATACCGAATCCATAAGAGGGAATCCTCCGCGCGCGCGCTCAACGCATCAATCGTTGTCGGCACCGCTTGTTCCGGCAACTCAATCTTCTTGCCCGATCAGAAGTGCCACTCTGAAGCAGGCGACGCGCGAATTGCGGCAGCAAAGCCAATTGCCGGTACTCCAGAACTCCAGGGCTCCGAGCGACAGGATCGCAAGCGTGATTTCGAAATCGCGGACATCGACATGCGCATGCAACTTGCGGGCGGTGGCGGTGGGCGGCGAGTGATTGTGCACCTGGCTCAGGGCGCGCCGTCTGTGCGAGTTTCCACGACGACAGTTCGACGACCGCTTTGCGAGACGAAGCTGACATTGAAAATGGCGCAAGTAATCATCAGTGCGTTGCCGGCTTTGTGGAGGCTGCCTTGGAGATCAGGAAAGCGATGACGCCAGATGAAATCGCCCGTGCAGTCACAATAGATGAAGCTCTCCTTGGTTCGAATGACAGAGCTGACTACATCACGTCAGTGGCTGAAAACGGTGGCTTGAGCGTGGCCGCGTTGCGGGGTGAAGTCCAAGCCTTCTGCTGCCTTGATCATGGTTACTTCTTTGGGAAGCCCTTCATTTCTCTGCTCATCGTCTCTCCCGATGCAAGAAGACTTGGCCTGGGCGCGGGCTTGCTTTCGCATAACTCCAGCGCGTACCCAGAGGTCTGGACGTCCACCAACCAATCAAACTCCGCTATGCGCAAGCTGCTCGACAAGGCGGGGTGGCGATACTGTGGTGAACTCAGCGGCCTTGACGAAGGCGACCCCGAGCAATTCTACAGGACTGCTTGAAAGGCGCTTTGGGCTCGAAACGATCTACACACCCTAGCGGCGCGAGGTCCGAGATAGGCCGTGCGGAGCCGAAAGCACGACCGGCCAGCCTCGCTGGCGCGGCCCATGGGTCAACGGGACGGCGAACAGGCCAAGCAGGTCCCGCCGGCCGCGCCTCAAACCTGATCCGCGCGACGCTCGGCTTGCGGTCGATGCGGATGGCTCGGGCGACCAGCAAAGGCTTCGAGGTGATGCGGGTGCTCAAGAGGCGGTTCCGGCTTTGGGTCGAAGCCGTCGGCAAGCGCAGCGAGGCCACGTTCATCCACCGTGTCTTCAGCTTCGCCGCTTAAAGGCCTCGCCGACGCCTGGCCGCATCA
>JANQIP010000161.1 GCA_028282095.1 Xanthobacteraceae bacterium
CCTCAATCGAAAGGCGCTTGCCTTCCTCCGCCTCGCCTCCATCCGCCTCATGCTGCGAAAACTCTGCAATCCTACCTAATGTTCCCGGACAGACTCTAAGCAACAAGCAGCGAAATTCAGGGGTTTAACCTGGTCTGATGGGTGCTTCTTCGTTGCCTGAACAGGGTGGCGGTCTAATTGTACCGCGCGACTGTTGGGTATGTCCCAGGTCGCCCCGTCTAGAGTTCTGACCAGATCGGGCAAGGGCAAGTTTCCGGAAGGGCACTGGGTGGATCTGGAAATAAGAAGACGTTCCAAAGTGCGGTGCACCCGGCGGAGACGGAACCTTCCCGCGGCAACGAATGGAAGTTTTCAATGAAGATGGTCAAAAGCCTTTTCCTCGGCTCCGCGGCAGGTCTCATTGCGGCGGCAGGAGCTCAGGCGGCTGATCTTCCCGTTAAGGCCGCTCCGGTTGAATACGTGAAGATCTGCAGCCTCTATGGGGCTGGGTACTACTACGTCCCCGGCACTGATATCTGCATCAAGATCGGCGGCTTCGTGCGCGCCCAATACTATAGCGGGAACAACAACGCGAGCGGCCCGCTGTGGGCCGGCGCTACGCGGAATCAGAATACCCGGTTGTGGAGAAGTGGCGACGACTTCATATTGCGCGGCCGCGCAGTCATCACCATGGACACGCGCTCGCCGACCGAATGGGGCACGGTCCGTACCTATCTGCTGTTCGGGTTCACCACACAGACGCCGAACAGCATCGTCAATTCACTCGGCAACTCGACCGGCCTGTATTCACGGCGCGCGTTCATCCAGTGGGCCGGATTCACCTTCGGTCGGGCGCAGTCGTTCTTCGACCTCTTCCCGCGAGGCTCGTTTGCGTACTTATCGCAGCCCACCCACGATACGCGTCCCCAGGGCACCTTGCTCGCAGCTTACACGGCCCAGTGGGGTAACGGCATCTCGACCACGTTCTCTCTCGAGGAACAGCGGAAACATGCGGTCGTGAACGTCGATGCTGGTCTCGGTGGCGGTAGCACTGTGGCGAGGATCGGTGGGGTTCAAATAGCGAACATCAATAACGATGCCGTACAGCAGCGTTATCCGGACGTAGTCGCCAATTTCCGCATCGATCAGGCCTGGGGTACGTTCCAGGTGGCGGGTGCCTTGCATGATGCGAGTGCCGCCTACTATGCCAATAACTGCAACGCACCGGGCAGCTCGATTTTTGGTGCCATGGACTGCGGTCATCCGGGGGACAAGTGGGGCTGGGCGGCGAGCGTCGCCGCGACCATCAAACTGCCCTTCATCGCGCGGGGCGACAGGTTCGCCTTCCAGGTGAACTTCGCCGAAGGTGCCCAACGTTATGTGACGAACAACTCCGGTATGAAACACAATCCGAGTTGGTTCGGTGGTTCGCGGTCGATCGGCGTCGGCTGGGCAACAGATGCGGTCCTTCGCGACAATGTTCCCGGGGGTCAGAACGGAACACTCGAGCTGACCCAGTCCTGGGGTTTCGCCGCAGCGTATGAGCACAAGTGGACACCTTATCTGAAGACCTCTTGGTACGGCGGTGCATACCAGGTCGACTACAACGCCAATGCGACGCAGTATCTGTGCAGCGTGTTCACATTGACGAACACGCCAGGTGGCCCAGAAGATAAGTCGCTGTGCGATCCGAACTTCGGTGTGTGGTATGTCGGCTCGAGGACCCAGTGGAACATCCGGCCCGACTTCTACATGGGCGTCGATATCCTTTACGAGAACCTCCAGACCGCTCACGAGGGCGCGTTCGCCGACCTCATCCCCGGTGGTCAGAATGCGCGGTCCGCCGGGTTCTACAAGTTCGAGGATCAGGACGCTATGGTGGTTACCTTCCGCGTGCAGCGCTCCTTCGTTCCTTGATCGGGTGAACGCTCTCGCGGCGTAACGTCTTCAACGAACAGCCCCCGGCGGTTTCCGCCGGGGGTTTTTTCGTGTGGCCCAACTCATTCGTGCTCATGGTGAGGAGCGCAACGCGACCGATTCTCGACCTCCATGCATCCTTCGAGACCAGCCTCTTGTCGGCGGTGTGATTACGTCGTGCGTTACGTCCGTTACGTGCGTTACGGCTTTCGCGGGGATCGGCGGGTCCGCTGACCCCTGCGATTCCCTGATCGTGCTGGTGAGCTCGCAGATCCAGCTTTCTTCTTTGCAGGGGCGACGGTGGGCTTGACTGCCGTCGTACCGGCCGCCGTCGTCGTCGTTGTCATATCGACCGGTGCTTCGTCGGCTGAAGCTGAAGCAGCAGCAGCAGCAGCCGGAGCCGGAGCCGTAGTTTCGGCAGGCGCCGGCTCGGCCACACCGACGTCGGCTGACGCAAGCGTCGTGACCTGCGCATCGGGCGGCGCGTCCGCCGCCTGCGCTTCGTCGGCCTGCGCTTCGTCTGATGGAGTCGCGGCCTCGCTCGGTCGAGGCCAGTTGAGATCGGACATGCGGTGTTCGGTCTTCATCGACACCCAGAAGCCGTAGCCGGCGATCGCGACCAAGGCGCCCGTGATATCGAAATAGGACAAATACTGACCGCCATCGAACAGCAGGTAGCCGAGCGTCACCACCAAGGCCAGGCCGCACAGTATGAACAGGATGAAGAACTTCATCACCTCGCCGAAGGTCGCGAGCGAGTTGAGCGGCGGTTCGGGCAGCGGTTCTCCCCGCGACGTAAAATCGGCGAAGGCGGCAAGCACGCGCTTCTTGTGCACGTGCCCCGTATAGAAGAGCGCCAAACCGATGGCCAACAGTCCGACGCCAACAAAATAACGCATAGCAAAACCTCTGCTGACAGTGGCGGAGCGGGCCGGTCGTCCCGTCCGGCGCTCCACACGTCTATGAGAACGCGATTGCTTTCAGGCTAGATCAGTCGCGCTCATCTTCTCTTTGTGCTCTCGTATGATCTTGATCCGAACCGCCTGCAACTTTTCGGGATCATACTCATGCTCGCATTGCGGCACCAACGCTTGAGCTCGTTTCATCATATTGCGACCGCACTGCAGAGCATCGGATTAGCTGTTGTTGCTTCTCAGAAGGAAACACTAGCGCACGCCGGCGAGGCTGCGAAGCACCATGGGGTAGGTAAAACGAAGCAAACGCCATTCAGCCGGCTCCCCAGGATGAGGGAGCCGGCTCGCGTGGCGCGCTCCTGCGCTGTCCAAGATCAGAATGCTTTTATTGGCCGGCGCAAATTTGCAAGTGCATGACTGCGTGTGCATGACGGCGCGTGCTATTGTTCCGACTCTGACGGTCCGATGCCGGACCGTCAGCCCGGAACACTAGCTAATCCGATGCTTTGTGATACGGCACCAACACGATGAGGCGAGCTCAAGCGTTGGTGCCGCATCACTATGTTGCGCGCGGATCAGCGGTGCCAAGTCACATGACACCACGCCTCATCATCGTTTCCGGCGGGCAAAGTGGGGTAGACCGTGCCGCGCTCGATGTCGCGGTCGCACGCGGCATTCCCTATGCCGGCTGGTGCCCGAATGGCGGCTGGGCCGAGGATTTTCCCGAGCGACCCGGAGTGCTCGCGCGCTTTCCTCTTTTGCAAGAAACGCCGAGCGCCGAGCCGGCGCAGCGCACGGAATGGAATGTACGCGACAGCGACGCCAGCCTGATTCTGGTCGATGCCGGCGGCGTCGCCGTCTCCAAAGGCACGGGGTTGGCGCAGGAGCTGTCGACGCGTTTTGCCAAGCCGCTGCTGGTCGTCGATGCCGGGGCGCCCAACGCGGTCGAGCGCGCGGCGGCCTGGCTCGCCGCGCTATTGGCTGCGCATTCGCCCGCCACACCGTTCCGGCTCGCCATCGGCGGCCCGCGCGAAAGCGAGGCGGCTGGGATTTATCGGAAGGCGAGGGCCGTTTTGGCGGAGATGATGGATAGACTGTCGAAGTAGAAGAGTGGCAGAGCCGCCAGAAGATACCTCTCCCCGCTTGCGGACCGCTTGCGGGGAGAGGTCGACGCGCGAAGCGCGGCGGGTGAGGGGCTAGTGTTCCGACTCTGACGGTCCGACCCCGGACCGTCAGCCCGAAACACAAGCTAATCCGATACTTTGTGATGCGGCACCAACACAATGAGACGGGCTCAGCGTTGGTGCCGCATCACTAGCAGCCCACGCGAACAGAAAGAACGCCCTTCATCCGGCTTGCGGCAAAGCCGCTCGCCACCTTCTCCCCGCAAGCGGGGAGAAGGCACGGCCCTCGCACACGAGGAGCAGGCCCCTTTCGGTCGTCGGGCCACCGCCGGTTCAGCCCGCGCTGAGCAAAGAATAGGTGCTGCCCGCACTAAGCATAGCGAAATGCGTGTTGGCTTCTCCTGATTTGCTTTGCACTGCGGCGATTGCTCTCTTGACGAGTGCTGAGCCGGCGCGAAATCAACTCGGTGCGGTGTTATATAAGAATGTCGCCAGGCTCTCGAGCAAAGCTCCTGAGACCTGTGCTCCCATGAAGCTACTCTTTAGGATGTAGATATTGAGCGCCGTATAGGTTAAGCGAGACTAGAGATGAAGACGCCGGCAGCGGTTCTGACGACTGTAAATGCGTCATACAGCGATCAGCTGGATGCGCAGGCGCTTGTCGATTGTCTGGTTGATCAGAACGCTGCCAAGCAGTTTCCTGGCCATATGTCTTCCTTTTTTGGAGACGTTGAGCCTGAATTGCAGCTTGAGTTCGCCCGCCTGTTCAATATCTCAGATGCAGAGCTTGTCGCGGCGGCGAAGGCCTTTGCCAAGTATACGGGCGAGTCTTATCCGCTCGCTGCATGACCGCCCTGTCTTCGCAGGACCGTTGACGCCGGAACCCACAGTACAAGCTGAGATAGATGGAGAAACCGCTCTATTGGAGGCGATTCCGGAAGTCGTCACGAAGAAAGTCCATTATCGTTCTTATAGCCTTAAACCGCGCGATATTTTCGATATTGCGGCGTCTGGAAAATGCTATGCCAACGAGGTTGCCGCAGCTCTGCGAAGCTATCCGGCTAGCGTAACGCAAGCGCTCACCACGATAGAAAAACTAAATCCAGTTTTTTTGAGCCGAGCAATTGCTCAGTTGGCTGTCAAAGATCCATACAGACCAATTGCCAATACGGCTATTGAAAGAAGCAAAGAAATACTCCGCTCCGTCTAAACGCATATTCCGGATCTCAGCCGACCACTGGCGTCAGTTCGAACACTCGGCCGTGCTTCGCCGCCTCGGCGATATCGCCGCGGCGCAATGCAAGACGCACAGTTTCGAGCTTGCGCACGTCGTCGGGAGAAAGATAGGGCGACCACGCCGTATCGTCCTCAATCAGTTCGACCGAGACCTCGGCGGCGTATTTGCCCTCATGGATGAGCTTGGTTCGTCGTCGGTTCATGGCGCCGTCCGCCGTCTGAAATCGGTGTCCCTGCTCACATGAGCCTCGTTTGTGTTCTCACCCCGCCGCCTTTTTACGTCGTCCTGAGCTTGCACTCCGCAGCGGGGCGCCCTGCGCCGGCTTCCTTCCCAGCACCGGCGCGAGAAACCGCCCCGTATAGCTGCGCTCGGCTTGAAGAATCCCTTCCGGCGGGCCGGCGTAGACGATCTCGCCGCCGCCGTCGCCGCCTTCGGGGCCGAGATCGATGATCCAGTCGGCGGTCTTGATCACTTCGAGATTGTGCTCGATGACGACGACCGTGTTGCCGGTCTCGACCAGCTCGTGCAGCACCTCGAGGAGTTTGGCGACGTCGTGGAAATGCAGTCCCGTCGTGGGCTCGTCGAGAATGTACAGCGTGCGACCGGTCGCTCGCTTGGCGAGTTCTTTGGCGAGTTTTACGCGCTGCGCCTCGCCGCCCGAGAGCGTGGTCGCCTGCTGGCCGACATGGATATAGTCGAGCCCGACGCGATGTAAGAGCTTGAGCGGCTCGCGCACGCGCGGTACCGCCTGGAAGAAGGCGGCCGCCTCCTCGACCGTCATGTCGAGCACGTCGGCGATCGACTTGCCCTTGAAAGTGACCTCCAGCGTCTCGCGATTGTAGCGCTTGCCCTTGCAGACATCGCAGGTGACATAGACATCGGGCAAGAAATGCATCTCGATCTTGATGACGCCGTCGCCCTGGCAGGCTTCGCAGCGCCCGCCTTTGACGTTGAAGGAGAAGCGCCCCGGCTCGTAGCCGCGCGCGCGCGACTCGGGAAGCCCGGCGAACCATTCGCGGATCGGCGTGAAGGCCCCGGTATAGGTCGCAGGATTGGAGCGCGGCGTGCGGCCGATCGGCGACTGGTCGATATCGATGATCTTGTCGATGTGCTCGAGGCCCTCGATGCGGTCATGGGGCGCGGGCGCTTCGCTCGCACGATTGAGCCGTCGCGCCACGGCCTTGTAGAGCGTGTCGATCAGCAGCGTCGACTTGCCGCCGCCGGAAACGCCGGTGATGCACACGAACAGGCCGAGCGGGATTTCGGCGGTGACGTTTTTCAGATTGTTGCCGCGCGCGCCGATGAGCTTGAGACTGCGGTGCCCGTTCCGGCGTCGGCGCTCGCCCATGGGAATCGCGCGCATGCCGGTGAGGTACTGGCCGGTGAGCGAGGCAGGATTTGCCATGATATCGGCGGGCCTGCCTTGCGCGACGATCTCGCCGCCATGGATGCCGGCGCCGGGGCCGATATCGAGCACAAAGTCGGCGGCCCTGATCGCATCCTCGTCATGCTCGACCACAATCACGGTGTTGCCGAGGTCGCGCAGCCGCTTGAGCGTCTCGATCAGGCGCGCATTATCGCGCTGGTGCAGGCCGATCGAGGGCTCGTCGAGCACATAGAGCACGCCGGTGAGCCCCGAGCCGATCTGCGAGGCGAGGCGGATGCGCTGGCTCTCGCCGCCCGACAGCGTGCCGGACGCGCGCGCAAGGGTGAGATAATCGAGCCCGACATCGATGAGGAATCGCAGCCTTTCGCGAATCTCCTTGAGCACGCGCGCGGCGATCTCGTTCTGCTTCTTGCTAAGCTGCGCCGGCAGCGCGGCAAACCACGCCTCGGCGCGCTTGACGCTGAGTGCTGCGATCTCGCCGATATGGTGCCCTGCGACCTTGACCGCTAGCGCCTCCGGCTTGAGACGGTTGCCGCCGCAGGCGGCGCAGGGAATGGCGGTGAAGTATTTCGCGATCTCCTCGCGCGCCCATTCGCTCTCGGTTTCCTTCCAGCGCCGTTCGAGATTGTTGACGACGCCCTCGAACGGTTTCTTGGTCTCATATTTGCGCAGCCCGTCGTCGTAGATGAAGCGGATGTCCTCTTCGCCGGAGCCGTAGAGGATCGCCTGCTGCGCGCGCTTTTGCAGGTCCTTCCATTTGGTGTCGAGGGTGAAGCGGTAATGCTTGGCGAGCGCCTCCAGGGTCTGCAGGTAATAAGGGGAGGAGGAGCGCGACCATGGCGCGACCGCGCCGCGCCGCAGCGTTAGGTCTTTGTCCGGAACGATGAGGTCGGGGTCGATCTTCTGGTCGAGGCCGAGGCCGCCGCAGGACGGGCAGGCGCCATGCGGGCTGTTGAACGAGAACAGCCGCGGCTCGATCTCGGGAATGGAGAAGCCCGACACCGGGCAGGCGAATTTTTCGGAGAACAACAGGCGCTCGGGGCTGCTTTGCTGGTCGTGGATTTTTGCAGTTTTTTTGTCGGTGCGGGTGAGCGCGCTCACCCGCACCCCACTTGCGGGGACAGCATGTGGGGGAGGGGGCTTTGCCGCGTCTCGCATTCCCTGCGTTTGCCCCTCACCCGACGCGCTTTGCGCGTCGACCTCTCCCCGCAAGCGGGGAGAGGTGAGGTTCGCTGCGCCGCCGCGCTTGCCCCCTCCCGTCTCGCTTCGCTCGATTCCCTCCCCCGCTTGCGGGGGAGGGTTGGGGAGGGGAAGGGGGTCGGCGAGCTCGGCCACGGCGAGGCCGTCGGCAAGCTTGAGCGCGGTCTCGAGCGATTCGGCGAGCCGCGTCGCGATGTCGGGGCGGACGACCAGGCGGTCGACCACCACGTCGATGTCATGGTTGAGTTTCTTGTCAAGCGCCGGGGCTTCGGCGATCTCATGAAAGACGCCGTCGATCTTGACCCGCTGGAAGCCGCGCTTCATCAGTTCGGCGAGCTCCTTGCGGTGCTCACCCTTGCGCCCGCGCACGAGCGGCGCCAGCAGATAGAGCCGGGTTCCTTCCGGCAGGTCCATCACACGGTCGACCATCTGCGAGACGGTCTGGCTCTCGATCGGCAGGCCGGTTGCCGGCGAGTAGGGCACGCCGATTCGTGCCCATAGGAGGCGCATGTAATCGTAGATCTCGGTGACGGTGCCGACGGTCGAGCGCGGGTTTTTGGACGTCGTCTTCTGTTCGATCGAGATTGCCGGCGACAGCCCATCGATCTGGTCGACGTCGGGCTTTTGCATCATTTCGAGGAACTGACGCGCATAGGCCGACAGCGATTCGACATAGCGGCGCTGGCCTTCGGCATAGATCGTGTCGAAGGCCAGCGAGGACTTGCCCGAGCCCGACAGGCCGGTGAAGACCACCAGCCGATCGCGCGGAATCTCGACATCGATGTTCTTGAGATTGTGCTCGCGCGCGCCGCGGATCGCGATCACGCGGGCATCGGGGCGGCGCGGCGGGTCGAGCGGATCATCCATTCCGTGCACATGGAACAGGTTCCGCGAGGCGGACCTCGGCGGGAGACGGGGTGGCAACGTGCCCGCAACGTAATGGGAGGGACGGCGCATTGCCACCAGGCTTGTCCCGGTTGTGTGGGGATTACCCCAGCATTCATGCGCTCGGTTGGGGGCGAGGATGCACGCAAAATAATGTATGCGCACGCTTTCGCCACCGGGATTGCGGCCGACCGGCTCCCTCCCGCGCCGTTGTGCGGCTCTGCCGCGACGTAACGCGTAGGGTGGGTCGGCGCGTAGGGTGGGCTAGTGATGCGGCACCAACGCTTGGGCTCGTCTCATTGTGTTGGTGCCGCATCACGAAGTAACGGATTAGCTAGTGTTCCGGGCTGACGGTCCGGGATCGAACCGTCAGAGTCGGAACGCTAGCGCCGAAGGCGTGTAACCCACGGCCAGGATGGCCGCTGTCCCCAGGATGGACCAATCGCTTTGGTGGGTTACGGCGCTGCGCGCCTAACCCACCCTACAAGTTACTTCAAGTTGAGCGGAACGAACAAAGAGAAGAAAAAACCCCGGGCCGAGGCCCGGGGTGAAGTTGAGAAGGAGAGACTATTTACTGCTCGGAGACTGTTCCCGTTCTCAGAAGCGCGCCGCGACGGGCGGACCGCCGAGATGGAAGAGGTAGTTCAGACCAACCCGCACGACATATTCCTGCGCGTCGATTTCGGTCTTCCAGACACGCGTTGTAGTCTCGAAAGCGCGATAATCGAACGTGTCGAAGTCGAGATAGAGGAACTCGGCCTTGGCGCTCCAGTTGTTGGCGAAGGCCCATTCAAAGCCGCCGCCGACCGCGTAGCCGATCCGTTTCTCGCGGTAGCTGCCGAAATGCTCAGCACCATTTGCGACATTACCAGGGACGAAGTCGACACTGGTATAAGAGTCGTAAGCGCCTACGGCCAAGCCGCCGGTGGCGTAGATCATGAAGCGATCCCAGGCCGCCCAGCCGAGCCGCGCACGCGCAGTCATGAACCAATCCAGCTGTGTGTGCGTGGATTGATTGATCACGTCTGGGGCAAAGATTGGGTCGGTAATCCTGTAAACGTTATCCTCTTCGAGGCCGCTCCAGTTCCAGTCCCATTCGCCGCCGAGCACCACGCTGCCCCACTGCCATTGGCAGCCAAACTGACCACCAGCGGTGCCGCCAGAGCCATCCGGCGAAAAAGTATTGGTGCTTGCTAACCGCTCAGCAGGCGTAAAGCCACCAAAGCTGTCATCGGCATGCGAAGTAACATCTTGGTCGCTGCCGATCCAGCCGCCATTGATGCCGACATAACAACCCGTCCAAGTGAATACCGGCGCATAGACCACCGGAGCCTTCACCGCCATATCGGCGGCAGAGGCGGTCCCGGCAAGTACGAGCGCGGCAACACTTGCGAGTAGGATCCTCTTCATAGAAGCCCCCCATGGTTCGCGTCCAGTGTCCCCGAATATATAGTGGGACTCGCGGCGCCAAAGGTGACATTAGCGCAACACCGTACCTCCAATATGGGTTTTTCGGGACCCATTACGCTATCCATTCCCAATGGAACATCGGCGCGCGGGAACCCGCAGTGGATTCAACTTCCGGATCCTGTCAATTACGATGTCGATTGCGAACAATTACCATGTCGATTGCGAGCAGGAGAAAAGCCCGGGCCGAAGCCCGGGATCGGAGTGCTGGACGTAAACCATTTGGTGTTCCAGGACGTTGCGGTGATCAGTAACGCGCCACGACCGGCGCATCGCCGAGATGGAAGAGGTAGTTCAGACCAACCCGCACCACGTATTCCTGTGCGTCGACTTCAGTCCACCACACGCGGGTGTCATCCACGCCGAAGTCGATGTGGGGAGAGTGGTAGTCGAACGAGCCGAAGTCGAGATAGAGGAATTCGGCCTTGGCGGTCCAGTTGTTGGCGAAGGCCCATTCGAAACCGCCGCCCGCGGTCCAGCCGATTCGCTTCTCGCGATAGGAGCCGTTAAATTCGGGCGCAGCGTCAAATGGGTCAAATTGGTCAAATGGACCGAGATTGACCCGGGTAAAGGCATCATAAGCACCCATTGCGACGCCACCGGTGGCGTAGATCAGAAACCGATCCCAGGCAGCCCAACCGAGACGCGCGCGCACGGTCATGAACCAGTCAAGCTGCTTGTGATGATGCTCGGCGCGCTCCGGCAACCCGATGTTCGGTCCCGCGATCGGACCGAAGCGGACATTGTCCTCCTCTTCGAGGCCGCTCCAGGCCCAGTCCCATTCGCCGCCCAGCACGACGGAGCCCCACTGCCACTGACAGCCGAACTGTCCGCCAACCGTTCCGCCAGATTCGTCGGAGCTGAACGAACGCCTGTACCGATCAAAATCGGCTCGCCTGCCGCCTTGATTGATCCACGGACCGCGGACCGGCGGGTGATGGCGGAGGTCGGTGTCATAGCTTTCGTCGCTGCCGATCCAGCCGCCGTTAACGCCGAGATAGCAGCCCGTCCAAGTGAATAACGGCGCATAGACCACCGGAGCCTTCACCGACAAGTCGGCGGCAGAGGCCGTCCCGGCAAGTCCGAGCGCGGCGACAGTCGCAAGCAGAATCGTCTTCATAGTAGCCCCCTAATGGCTCGCTCCATTGCTTAAAAGATAAAGCAATTCGCGGTAGCATTAGGTGATAAAATTGCAACAAGTGCCCTTATAGTTGCGTTTATTGGTACCATTTTACTATTTTTACTAGAAAATCGACTCGCTGGGGTCGGGGCTCTATTTCCAAATGCTTTCCGCTTGCGGGGCGAGAGTTGGGGGGAGGGGGCGCATCGAGTCGGCGGTGATTGAAAGAAGGGTCAGAACTCAAGACCCTAAAACGCAAAAGCCCCGGGCCGTGGCCCGGGGCTTCGCCGATTGGACAGGATGCTGTCGATCAGTAGCGGGCCACCAACGGGGCGCCAATGCCGAAGCGATAGTTCAGACCGACTTTGGCGGTGTGCACGCCGGAGACATCGTGATTCCAGCAGAAGGAACCGCCGTTGCTCGCAACGCCGCAGACGTTCCGATCTTCGTCAATTCCGATATACATATATTCGGCCTTGATGCTCCAGTTCGGGTCGAAGGCCCATTCGAGACCGCCGCCGAGCGTCCAGGCGGCGACCGAGTCGTCTTTTGTGGCTGAGATATTGACGCCCCAGGGGTCTGAGATCGAGCTTTCGATGTCGACAAAGGCCACACCACCCTTCAGATAGGCCAAAGCGCGGTCCCAGGAATAACCCAGACGGCCGGTAATCATGCCGTACCAGTCGCCGATCTTGGTCGACGACCGGACGCCGGGCGGGTCAACAGCGTGGTTGCCACGGAACGGATCGAAGCCGTCGCCCTCGATGTCGAGATAGCCGAGCTCGCCCTCGAGGCCGATCACAATAGGCGAACCGACCGGCTGCCAGTTGCAGCCGAGCGTGCCGCCGCCGATGAAGCTGCTGTCGAGGTCGTAGTCCCAGCCACCGAGGCGGCTGTAGCCGTTCACGTCTCGAACGTTGACGTCTTCGCCGTTCCACCCGCCGCCGAGATAGGCGCCGATATAGCAGCCGGTCCAGCTAAAGACGGGTGCATAGGCTGCCGGTGGTGCGACAGGAACGCGAAGATCGGCGGCTGAGGCCATGCCGGCGCATCCCATAATCGCAACGGTTGTAAGTAGTATGATCTTCTTCATGAGAAGGCCTCCTCCTTCCAAGTTTTAACCAAAGGCCTGGATCGTAACCTAGAGATTTTCTGATTGGCGAAGGTGGCAAAAAAACCACACGCTACAGTGATTTGCAGCGGTTCTCTCAGATTGTGTCAGAAAAGAGCGCCCTGCGCGACCGGAATATGGCAGCGCAGCATTTCAGTGTTTGCGGCGATAAACCGGGCATCTGCCGAAAAGATGAGCTCTCCCAGGTACCTAAACACCGGACCCCGGATCATTGTCCGCCACTTCTGGTTGTTTCGGCTGTGGGCGGATTTCGGCAAAATCACGTCCAAAGATAGTGGTGGCTTGCCTAGCAATTTGTATAGTGGTAGGAACATAAAAAGAACATTGGCAGGATTAGGAGGTTGTCAGTTATCTGAATAGCTATTTTTAGTTGCGGTCGCCATGGCGGAAGCGGGCGCATGATCCAGAGACGTTGGCGGACTTTTCGGACCGGATCACGCGAGGACCGTCAGCCCGAAGCAGGAGTTGATCCGATAGCTTCGTGGTTGGGCACCGGCACGATGAGACAAGCTCAGGTGTTGGTGCCACGCCGCGAGGAGGAAGTTGTGAGCGGCGCATAGGACGGATGAGCCGAGGCTTCTCGTCTATGCTACAGGGTACGTGATTGTTGCCCGGGGCTATTGGGCCGTCGCGACGAGGTTGCCGCGCTCTGGTGATGCGGTACCAACGCTTGAGCTTGTCTCATCGTGTTGGTGCCGCATCATAAGACATCGGTGTTTCCTTCTCTGACGGTCCGGGGTCGGACCGTCAGAGAAGGAACACTAGAGCGTGATCCCGAAAAGTTGCAGACTTTTCGGACAAGATCATGCGATGAAACAAAGTGAAATAGAGCGCGATCGGTTCAATCTGAATGGATCGCGCTTCTGAGCGTGATCCCGAAAAGTTGGCAGACTTTTCGGACAAGATCATGCGACCAAACAAAGTGAAATAGAGCGCGATCGGTTCAATCTGAATGGATCGCGCTTCTGAGCATGATCCCGAAAAGTTGGCAGACTTTTCGGACAAGATCATGCGACCAAACAAAGAGAAATGAGCAAAGCCGGCCAATATCGGAGGGGCTTTTCCCAGTGCAGCTTGCCCCGTCGCGGGCGTTATTGTCGGAGATCGAGTCATGGCAGGCTCAGTCAACAAGGTTATTCTGATCGGTAATCTGGGGGCGGACCCGGAAATCAGGCGAACGCAGGATGGCCGGCCGATCGCGAACCTGCGCCTTGCGACCTCCGAGACCTGGCGCGACAAGGGAACCGGCGAGCGACGCGAGCGCACCGAGTGGCATCGCGTTGTCATTTTCAATGAGAATCTATGCCGCGTCGCCGAACAGTTCTTGAGAAAGGGTTCCAAGGTCTACATTGAAGGCCAGTTGCAAACCCGCAAATGGACCGACCAGCAGGGGGCCGAGCGCTACACGACCGAGGTCGTGCTGCAGAATTTTCGCGGCGAGCTGACTTTGCTCGATCGCGCCGGCGCCGGCGCCGGCGGGGGTGGCGGCGAGAGCTACGGCTCCGGCGGAAACGATTTTGGTGCGGCGGGACCGACCGCCGGCCGCGACCGGCAACCGGCCATGTCGAAGCCCCGCCGCGACGAGTTCGACGACGAGGTGCCGTTCTGAGCGGCCGCATCGGTGGCGACACGCCGTCACCCGGGTTTCGGGTCCCGTAACGCTGCGTCGGACGCAGCGAGCATCTGAATATCGTTTTGGTCGAAGAAAATTGCAGATTCCATGCCCATACTCGCCACCGCCTTGTTGCAGGGATTGAAGGATCACGGCGCGCGCGAACTGTTCGGCATACCCGGCGACTTCGTGCTCGCCTTCTTCAAGGCGATCGAGGAAAGCGGCATCCTTCCCTGCTTCACGCTGAGCCATGAGCCCGCGGTCGGTTTTGCCGCCGATGCCACGGCACGCTACCGCTCCGGCCTCGGTGTTGCGGTCGTCACGTTCGGCGCCGGGGCCTTCAACCTCGTCAATGCGATCGCCGGCGCCTATGCCGAGCGCTCGCCGGTCGTCGTTATCGCCGGTGCGCCGGGAGCGAGCGAACGCGCCAGCGGGCTTTTCCTTCACCATCAGGCGCGTTCGATCGACACCCAGCTTGCCGTGTTCAAGGAGATCACCTGCGACCAGGCGATCCTGACCGATCCGGCGACCGCGCCGCAGGAGATTGCCCGCGTATTGCGCAGCGCCCGCGAGCATTCGCTGCCCGTATATATCGAACTGCCGCGCGACATGGTCGCTGTGTCGGTCGAGCCGGTGCCGGTGCTGCCGCGCCGCGGCGCCGATCCGGATGCGCTCGGCGAATGCGCCGATGAGATCATCGCCAAGCTTGCCGCGGCGTCCTCTCCCGTCCTCGTGGTGGACGTGGAGATTCGCCGCTACGGCATCGAGGCGGATGTCGCAACCCTTGCGCGCCGGCTCGGCGTGCCGGTGGTGACGACTTTCATGGGCCGCGGCCTGCTCGGCGGGGCGCCGGATGTCGTGCGCGGCACCTATCTCGGCAGCGCCGGCGATCCCGCCATCGCCCATTTGGTCGAAGAGGCGGACGCGCTCCTGCTGCTCGGCGTCATCGTGTGCGATACGAATTTCGCGATTTCGGAGAAGAGCTTCGACTGGCGGCACACGGTGCTTGCGATCGGCCGCACGGTGCGGGTCGGCCATCACGTTTATCCCGATATTCCGATCGAGGATCTGGTCGCGGCCTTGCTTGCCCGCACCGAGGGGCAGGTGCCATCGACCCTGCGACCGCCCGAATCGGCCGCCGCCTATCCACGCGGGCTCGTTGCCGACGGCCAGCCGATCGAGCCGAGCGACATTGCCACGGCGATCAACGATTTGTTCGACCGCCACGGGCCCTTGGCCATGACCTCGGATATCGGCGACTGCCTGTTCACGGCGATGGAGATCGAGAATACCGCGCTTGCCGCCCCCGGCTATTATGCCGGAATGGGGTTCGGCGTGCCGGCCGGCATCGGCGTGGCGGTCGGGCTCGGCGACCGCCCGCTCATTCTCGTCGGCGACGGCGCCTTCCAGATGACCGGCTGGGAGCTCGGCAATTGCCGCCGCTATGGCGCCGACCCGATCGTGGTGCTGTTCAACAATCGGAGCTGGGAGATGCTGCGGGCGTTCCAGCCCGAATCGCTCTTTAATGATCTCGACGATTGGAACTTCGCCGCGATCGCACCCATGCTCGGCGGCCATGGCGAGCGCGTCACCACCCGCCGCGAACTGGTCGAGGCGCTTGAAGCCGCGATCGCACGGCGCGGCCGATTCTCGCTGATCGAGGTGATGCTGCCGCGGGGGCGCACGTCGGACACGCTGGCGCGCTTCGTCTCGGCCTTCAAGTCGGCGCGCGCCCGCGCCCTGTCGCATGATCCCGAAAAGTTGGCAGACTTTTCGGACAAGATCATGCGATAAAACAAAGAGAAAGAGGGCGCGATCGATTCAACCTGGGCGGATCGCGCCCTGGGATGACGGCCGGTCACGACCATGGACATTGCGATCGATCCCGAACTGAAAGCCGCTTGTCCGGCGCTCGCCCTCGGCGTCATCCGCGCGTCGGTCTCAAATTCGCGCGTGAACGCGGATTTGTGGAAGGAGATCGAAGGCCTGACGGAGGCAACGCGCGGAAAGCTCGCCATCGAGGGCATTGCCGAACTGCCCGAGGTCCGGGCGTTGCGGAAAACCTACCGCGCGCTCGGCAAGGATCCGTCCCGCTTCCGCGGATCGCAGGATTCTCTGCTCCGGCGGATTCTCAAGGGCCAGCCGCTCTATCAAGTCAACACGGTGGTCGACATCAACAATCTCATCTCGATCGAAAGCGCGCATTCGCTCGGCACTTACGATATCGATCGCGTCAAAGGGGCGATCGTATTTCGCGCCGGCCGGCCCGGCGAGTCCTACAAAGGCATCGGCAGGGATGTGATCGGCGTCGGCGAGATACCAGTCTTCGTCGATGAGCAGGGGCCGTTCGGCAGCCCGACGAGCGATTCGGAGCGCACGAAAGTCACCGAGGACACCAAGACCATCCTGATGGTCATCTTCTCGTTCTCGGGCCCGGAGCGATTGCCGGCGCTGATCGAGCGTGCGGCCGGCTTGCTGGTGAAACACGCCGGCGCCGACGCGGGAGCCCTGCAAACCACGATTGTCAGCGAGTCTGACCAAGCTGCGTCCGGCGGCTGAGCGGGAGCATTGGAGCATGATCCCGAAAAGTTGGCAGACTTTTCGGACAAGATCATGCGACCAAACAAAGAGAAAGAGAGCGCGATTGAATCAACCTAAAACAATCGCGCT
>JANQIP010000197.1 GCA_028282095.1 Xanthobacteraceae bacterium
ACGAGCCGAAGTCCTGGGCCGGGCGGCCGCGATTGAAATGACTCGCCTTTTTGTTTCCTGCAGCGTCGGTCCTGCGAGATGTGTGAATACGATAGCCGCTTGCGGGGAGAGGTCGACGCGCGGAGCGCGGCGGGTGAGGGGCAAGCGGCGCGCGCGAATAGGTCGAATGCCCCTCCTCCGGCTCGCGGCAAGAGCCGCTCGCCACCTTCTCCCCGCAAGCGGGGAGAAGGGAGTGCGCGCCGATGTCTCCATTGGCGAGTTCACGGCGAACTGGGCACGAAGAACGCGCATTGCCTGTACTGTGTTGCGCTTATGTTGCCTTCGGCACCGCGATTCCAGATAAATAGGGAATCTGCTCGAACTCAGCTCACACGCCCGCCATCGAGCGGCACGGCCGGCGCGTCCTTGGAGTTGCGCAGCGTCAGCGAGGTCTTCACATTGCGCACATTGGGTGCGGCGGTGAGTTCGGCCACCAGCGCCTGGAAGGCCGCAAGGTTCGGCGCGACGCATTTGAGCAGGAAATCGATCTCGCCCGAGAGCATCCAGCATTCGCGCACCAGCGGTTGGCCGCGCACGAAGGCCTCGAAGGCGGCAAGGTCGGGCTCGGCCTGGCTCGACAGATGCACCATCGCAAAGGCGGTCACTTCATAGCCCAACGCTTTGGCGTCGAGCAGCGCCCGATAGCCGGCGATCAGGCCGGCGCGCTCGAGCGCGCGCACGCGCCGTAGGCAGGGCGGCGGCGAGATGCCGACCCGGCGCGCCAGCTCCACATTCGACATGCGACCATCGTCCTGAAGCTCCTTCAGGATTTTGCGGTCAATCGAATCGGGGCGGTCTGACACCTGCGTTTCTCCGCGTGACGGGCTGGGACAGGTTTACACAAGAACGCGGCGTTCGGAAATATTGTTGCTCGATCGGGGCACCGATCGGTCCAATCGGACCGAAGAGACACAGAAAATGCGCCCTTGCGGATTGCGCGGCTTGCATCGCTTTTCGCAGTCGCTAAAAAAACGCCCAGGCTTTATGGTCGCGAGGGTCGTCGAACAAAAGCAAGGACGCGCTCGTCCTTGCGGCAGCATGACTTGGACGGATTGACCGTGCCGAATCCCATTCACGCAAGGGTTGTTATCATCGGCTCCGGCCCGGCGGGCTATACCGCCGCGATCTACGCCGCGCGCGCGATGCTCGATCCCATCCTCATCCAGGGCATTGAGCCCGGCGGCCAACTCACCATTACCACCGACGTCGAGAACTATCCGGGCTTTGCCGAAGTCATTCAGGGCCCTTGGCTGATGGAGGAAATGAGAAAGCAGGCCGCCCATGTCGGCACCCGTCTGGTTGCCGACTATGTGACCCGCCTGGAGCTCGGACAACGGCCGTTTCGCCTCGTCTGCGATTCGGGCGATGTCTATCTCGCCGAATCGGTCATCCTTGCGACCGGTGCGCAGGCCCGCTGGCTCGGGCTTGACTCGGAGGAGGCCTTCAAGGGCTATGGCGTCTCGGCCTGCGCGACTTGCGATGGCTTCTTCTACCGGAACAAGTCCGTCGTCGTCGTCGGTGGCGGCAATACGGCGATCGAGGAGGCGATCTTCCTCACCAATTTTGCATCCGCGGTGACCGTGATCCATCGGCGCGATTCGTTGCGCGGCGAGCGTATCCTGCAGGACCGTCTGTATAAGAACCCGAAAATCTCCGTTGTTTGGGACAGCGTTGTCGAGGAGATCATCGGGATCGAGGGTCCGCGCAAGGTCACCGGGGTAAAGCTCAGGAACGTCAAGACGAGTGCGCTGTCGGAATTGGCCTGCGACGGCGTGTTCATCGCGATCGGCCACCGGCCGTCGACCGAGC
Source organism: Xanthobacteraceae bacterium (assembly GCA_028282095.1). Taxonomy (GTDB): domain Bacteria; phylum Pseudomonadota; class Alphaproteobacteria; order Rhizobiales; family Xanthobacteraceae; genus Rhodoplanes. The sequence continues at coordinate 1,849 of JANQIP010000197.1, forward strand.
TGGTCAGCGGCCAAGTCGAGATGAAGCCGAACGGTTATGTCAAAGTGGCGCCGTTTTCGACCGCGACTTCGGTCGCGGGTGTGTTTGCGGCAGGCGATGTTGCCGACGACGTCTATCGTCAGGCGGTGACCGCGGCCGGCATGGGTTGCATGGCGGCGCTCGAAGCCGAGCGCTTTCTTGCATTGCAGGCAGAGGCAGGGGCTGCAGCGGCGGAATAGGCCAGTGTCGGTAGCCGTGGCGTCATGCGACGAGCCTGCTCGTGCTTGATCCGGAGTCGGCCAACGAAATGGGTAGGACTGGCGTACTGATCATTCCTTCCCAGCCGTCCGCGTGGGCGCGGGCGGATCGAAGCGAGCGGTGATGGACCGGACGCCGGGCGGGCGATAATGGACTGGGACAAGCTCAAGATTTTCCACGCGGCCGCCGAGGCCGGTAGCTTTACCCGCGCCGGCGAAAAGCTCGGACTGTCGCAGTCCGCCGTGTCGCGGCAGGTGAGCGCGCTCGAACAGGAATTGTCGGTGGCGCTGTTCCATCGCCATGCCCGCGGGCTGATCCTCACCGAACAGGGCGAACTGCTGTTCGGCACCGCGCGCGAAGTGTTCCTGCAGCTCGAAACGGTGCGGATCAAGCTCACCGATAGTCGCGAGCGGCCCAATGGCGAGTTGAAGGTGACGACGACGGTCGGCCTCGGCATCAGCTGGCTGACGCCGCGGCTTGGCGAGTTCACGGACCTTTATCCGGATGTCCGGGTCACGCTGATAACCACCGATGAGGAGCTTGATCTTGCGATGCGTCAGGCGGACGTAGCGATCTGGCTGCGCCTTCCGACCCAGCCGGATCTGATCCAGCGCAAGCTGTTCTCCGTCCACTTCCATGCTTATGCCTCGCCGGACTATCTGCAGCGTTTCGGTACGCCGCATTCCTTCGCCGAACTCGACGACCACCGTCTGCTGATTCTCGGTGGCTCCGACGTGCCGCCCCATCTCGAGGATACCCGCTGGCTGTTGACAACCGCCGGACGTGAAGGCAAGGAGCCGCGCCTTCCCCATCTCGTCATCACCAACATCCTCGGCATCTTGCGCGCGTGCCAACTCGGCATCGGCATCGCGCTGCTGCCGGACTACATCGTTGAAGAGGGCGGCGACCTCAACAAGCTTTTCGCCCAGGAAACCGCCATCGCGCTTGATGCCTATTTCGTCTATCCGGAGGAGTTGAGACAGGTGGCGCGAATCCAGGCGTTCCGCGATTTCCTGGTCAGCAAGGCTCAGCGCTGGCGCTATTAGAGCATGATCCCGAAAAGTTGCAGACTTTTCGGACAAGATCATGCGACAGAACAAAGAGAAAGACAGCGCGATCGATTCAATCTAACTGGATCGCGCTCTAGAGCATGATCCCGAAAAGTTGGCAGACTTTTCGGACAAGATCATGCGGCAAGACAAAGAGAAACAGAGTGCGATCGATTCAATCTGAATGGATCGCACTCTAG
>JANQIP010000239.1 GCA_028282095.1 Xanthobacteraceae bacterium
TATGCCGGCCAGACGATCGAGAAGATCCGCCAGATCGAGAGCGAAGCCTGGGAAGACTTCCTCGACATGACCATGTCGCAGGCGCTGCTCTGGGCCTCGCACAATATCGATCCGGCGGAAACGCCGTCCGAGGTCTACCTCACCGAGCCCTACCTGATGGGCTCGCATGCGACCGGCTGCGGCGCCTGGGTCAGCGGCCCCGAAGACGTGTCACCCAAGGAGTATCAGTGGGGCTACAATCGCATGACCACGGTCAACGGCCTGTTTGCCGCCGGCGACGGGGTCGGCGCGAGCGGCCACAAATTCTCATCCGGCTCGTTCGCCGAGGGCCGGCTCGCCGGCAAATCGGCGGTCGCCTATATCGTCGATCAGGCCGATGCGCCCCAGGTCGAACAGGATGAGATCGACTCTGTCACGGCCCGCATCTGGCAGCCCATCGAGCATTTTGAGAAGCACCGCGACTCCTCCACCCGCGAGGACCTCAGCCCCCACTACCTGTTGCCCAAGATGGGGCTGCTGCGCCTGCAGAAGATGATGGACGAATATGTCGGCGGGCCGGGCGCCTATTACATGACCAACGGCCCGCTGCTGAACCGCGGCATGGAGCTGTTGTCGGACTTCAAGGAGGACCTCGGAAAACTCGGCGCGCGCGACCTTCACGAATTGCTGCGGTGCTGGGAGCTATGGGACCGCACCATGTCCGCCGAGTGCCACATCAACCATGTCAAGTTCCGGGAAGAAACGCGCTGGCCCGGCTACTACTACAACGCCGACCATCCCAAGCTCGACGACGAGAACTGGAAAGTGTTCGTCAATTCGCGCCGCGATCCGACGACCGGCCAGTGGGAAATGTCGAGGAAGCCCTTCATTCCGGTGTGCGATTGAGCGGGCGCGAGCAGAAGGAACGGCACAATGTTGGATCCCCAACGTCGCTCGGTCCACCGGTCGATGGTCGTGGTTGGCGGAGGCATTGCCGGGATCTCGGCGGCCGTCGAGGCGGCGGAGGCCGGCTATGAGGTCACCATCGTCGAGCGCAACCCTTATCTCGGCGGCCGGGTGGCGCAGCTCAATAAGTATTTCCCCAAACTGTGCGCCCCGACTTGCGGGCTCGAGATCAACTTCCAGCGCATCAAGAAGAACCCGCGTATCCGCTTCCTGACCATGGCCGAGGTCGAGAGCATCAGCGGGCGGCCGGGCGAGTTCGATATCACGGTCAAGCAGCGTCCGCGCTACGTCAACGACCGCTGCACATCCTGCGACGCCTGCACCGAAGCCTGCACACAGACGCGGCCTGACGCCTACAACATGGGAATGGGAACGACCAAGGCGATCTACCTGCCCCACGCCATGGCGTTCCCGATGAAATACGTCATCGACGATAACGCGTGCAGGCCGGAGGCTTGCGGCAAATGCGTCAACGCCTGCAAATACGGGGCGATCGACCTCGCCATGCCGGCGCGCTCGATCCACCTCAAGGCCGGCGCCGTGATCATGGCCACCGGCTGGGACCCGTATGACGCCTCGCGCATCGACAATCTCGGCTTCGGGCATTCCCCCGACATCGTGACCAACATCATGATGGAGCGTCTCACTGCTCCGAACGGGCCCACCGGCGGGCACCTCGTGCGCCCCTCCGACGGACGCGCGGTCAAGCGCATCGCTTTCGTCCAATGCGCCGGCTCGCGCGATGCGCTCCATCTCGGCTACTGCTCGGCGATCTGCTGCATGGCCTCGCTCAAGCAGGCCTCCTATGTGATCGAGCGCTTCCCGGACGCCGAGGTCACGATCTTCTACATCGACCTGCGCGCGCCCGGCGGCTACGACGCCTTCTCGCGCAAGATCCAGGCCTCCGGCAATGTAAGGCTGATCAACGGCAAGGTGGCGAAGATCGTCGAGACCGCCGGCGATCTCGTGGTCGAGGCCGAGGACATCCAAGCGCAGGCCAAGCGCCGCGTCGCGGTTGACATGGTGGTGCTGGCCTCCGGCATGGCCTCGGCGCTCGCGCGCGGCAAGCCGCCAGCAAACTGTGCCGTCGACGACGACAGTTTCGTGGTCGCGGACGGGACCATGCCCGGCATCTTTGCCGCCGGCTGCGCCCGCAGCCCCGGGGACGTTTCGGCCGCGGTCCAGGACGCGACCGCTGCGGTGATGCAGGCGATCGGGGCGATCCAGACGGCGGCGAGGGGGTGAGTGCGATGACCAACAAACTCGGAGTTTACGTCTGTTCGGGTTGCGGCATCGGCGAGCGCCTGCTGGCGGGTAGCCTGACCAAAATCGCCAAGTGCGAGTTCGCGGCTCCCGTTGCGCAATCCGCGCGCGCATTCTGCCTCGAGGAGGCCGAGTGGATCCGCAACGATGTTGGAAAAGGCGTTGTCGACTCCGTGGTGATCGCGGCCTGTTCGCCGCGTGTCAACACCGATGTCTTTGCGTTTCCGGGTGCCACGGTCGAGCGCGTCAATATCCGCGAGCAGGTCGCCTGGAGCCATCCCGCCGGAGATCCCGAAGCCCAGGCGATGGCCGAGGACCATTTGCGCATGGGCATCGCAAGGGCGGCCAAGCGCAAGGCGCCAGCCCCCTATACCGAGGCGAACGAACGCCGTGTTCTGGTCGTCGGCGGTGGGATCGCCGGGCTGAACGCGGCGCTGCACGCCGCGGCGGCCGGCTTCGAGGTCGTGCTGGTCGAGCGCGAAGCGCGGTTGGGCGGGGCGGTTGCGCGGCTGAAAAGCCAGTACCCCACGCGTCCGCCCTATCAGGCGCCCGAGAAAACAAAAATCGACCGGTTGATCGAACAGGTCGAGGCCTCGACCCGCATTCTTGTCTACACCGGCGCGCAGGTGGCGCGGGTTGCCGGACAGCCGGGTCGCTTCAACGTGACGGTCACCCGCAACGGCAAACCGGCGGAGCTCGTCGTCGGCGCCATCGTGCTCGCCACCGGCTGGAAACCCCCGGACAAGGCCCGGCTCGACGCTTACGGCTACGGGCGGATCGCCAATGTCGTCACCTCGCTCGAACTTGAGGAGATGGCGGCAAAGGGCCCGGTGCGACGGCCATCGGACGGCCGCCCGGCCAAGACCGTGGCGCTGATCAGCGTCGATTCCGCGGCCGACGAGAAGCAGATTCCCCATGCCGGCAATGTCGAGAGCCTGGTCGCCCTCAAGCAGGCCATCGACCTGCGGGCGGACGACCCCGAGCGGCAGGTCTACGTCGCCTATCGCTACATGCACACGCCCGGCCAGAACGAGTATTTCTACAAGGCCGCGCAGCAGGACCCAGGGATCTTTCTTGCGCGCACCGCCGAGCGCGCGGTGAGCGAGGACAAGAACGGGCGTGTCCTTGTCGAGCTCGACAGCACGCCACTCGGCGGCCGGCAGCAGATCGCCGTCGATCTGGTGGTGGTGGGGACCGGCATGGAGCCCGCTTCGCCCGCGGTCGAAGGGCTGCACCTCGACTACCTGCAGGGCGAGGGGATGCCGGTCAACCGCTTCGGCTGCGCCGACTCCAATTTCATCTGCTTTCCCTACGAGACGCGGCGCACCGGCATCTATGCGGCGGGCTGCGTGCGCAAGGCGATGGACATTGCGGAGAGCACGCGCGACGGGACGGCTGCCGCGCTCAAGGCGATCCAGTGCATCGAGTTATCGTCCGCCGGCGCCGCGGTGCATCCGCGGGTCGGCGACCTTGCCTACCCTGAGATCCTCACGCGTCACTGCACCCAGTGCTGGCGCTGCACCGAAGAGTGTCCATTCGGCGCGATCGAGGTCAATGCCGCGACCCGCACGCCTGAGGTCAATCCCAATCGCTGCCGCCGCTGCGGCACGTGCCTCGGAGCCTGCCCCGTTCAGGTGATCTCGTTCCCCGACTATTCGGTCAACATGCTCTCGGCGATGGTGCACGCCGCTGCACTGCCGATGGGCGACGGGGCGGGACCGCGCGTCCTCGTCCTTGCCTGCGAGAACGACGCCTATCCGGCGATCGACATGGCGGGCATCAACCGCGCGAATCTTCCGGGCTCGGTGCGGATCGTGCCGGTGCGCTGTCTCGGGTCGGTCAACCGCGCGGTCGTCGCCGAAGCGGTGATCGCGGGCTACGACGCGGTGGCGCTGATGGGCTGCCGCTCGGGCGAGGACTACCAGTGCCATTTCATCCACGGCAGCGAGGTCTTGAACACCCGGATGGACAATATTCGCGAGGTCATCGACCGGATGGCGCTGGGACCGGAGCGCGTGCAGTACCTGGAGGTCGCGATCTCCGAGGCGGCCAAAATCCCCGGCATGCTGAACGACGTGCTCGAAAAGGCGCGGGCGTTCGGCGCCAGCCCGCTACGATTTGCGGCCGAGTAAGGGAGGCACAGACATGAACCAGACCGTCGCCATCCAACCCGATCTTGAGTTCAAGCGCGCCATCCTCGGACTCGATGCCGGCGACCTCAGCGGCTGCTATCAATGCGGCACCTGCTCGGTGATGTGCCCGGTCTCGCCCGATGATGACCCCTTTCCGCGCAAGGAGATGATCTGGACCCAGTGGGGCCTCAAAGATCGCCTGATGCACGATCCGGCGATCTGGCTGTGCCACCAATGCCAGCTCTGCTCCACCTATTGTCCGCGCGAGGCCAAGCCCGCCAATGTCATGGCGGCGCTCCGGGAGTATAGCGTCGCCTTCCACGCCTTTCCCCGCTTCCTTGGCGAGTGGATGAACAAGCCGCGCTACTTGCCACTGCTGCTCGCCATTCCCGTTGTGGCTTTGATGATCGTGCTGGCAATCAACGGGACGCTGACCGAGTTTCCCAAGGGCGAGATCGTCTTCCGCAAATATGTACCCTTCCTTCTTCTCGACTCCGTCTTCATTACCGCTGTCGGCTTCGCGCTGATCGCCGGCATGGTCAGCGTCGCGCGCTACTGGCGGGGCGCGGTAGCGGAAATCAACAGCGCCGAAGGGACGAACGTTTCGCTCCTCGGGGCGGCGTGGACGGTGTTGCGCGACATCCTGCTTCATCGTGAGTTCGACAAGTGCACTGACGAGCGGGTCGGCGACCGCCCGAGCTACAAGACCCATATGCCGCATTCGCACATGGCGGTCTTCTTCGGCTTCATCGGCCTGTTCATCACCACGACGGGGCTGTTCATCGGCATCTACTTCTTCGACTTCTTCCCACCGATGTCGCAAACGCATCCTTTGAAGATACTCGGCAATGTCAGCGGTGCCGTGGTGATCGTCGCCTGCCTCGTGTTCATGTACCGGCGCGCCGTCGACAAAGAAAAAGCGGGCAAGACGACCTATAATGACTGGCTGTTCGTGACCGTCTTGCTGCTGGTCTCCGTGACCGGGTTCCTTGCGCAGTTCGCAAGGCTCGCGGACGCGGCGGGCGTCGCCTATCCGAGCTACTTCGTTCACCTCGTCTTGGTGTTTTTCCTGCTCGCCTACGCTCCCTATTCGAAGTTCGCGCATGTCTTCTATCGCCCGGCGGCGATGCTGATCGCGCGCTATCGCGGAGCCCGCAAGCGCGCCGCCGGCGACGTACGCGCTGCCGGCGGGGCGGGCGCTACGGCTTAAGTCATGATCATGCGGTCACGGAAAAAGAAGGGGAGCGCGGTCGATTCAAGGGGAAGCAATCGCGCTCTAGTGTTTCCTTCTCTGACGGTCCGATCCCGGACCGTCAGGTAAGGAACACTAGCTAGTCCGTTACTTTGTGATGCGACACCAACACAATGAGACGAGCCCAAGCGTTGGTGCCGCATCACTAGCTTTCCGACCGCGAGTGCCCGGCGGGCACATCGAGGAGAAAGGAAGCTCTCGATGACCCAGTTGGTGCCGCCCCATGGCGGCAGGGGCCTGAAGCCGCTCCTGATCCCCGAGCCCGAACGGGCCGAAGAAAGCAAGCGCGCGCGCAGTCTCAAGCGAGTGCCGATGACCAGCCGCGAGACGTCGGACCTGATCATGTTGGCGATGGGCGCCTATACGCCGCTTGACGGTTTCATGGGCCACGACGACTGGCGTAGTTCGTCCATCGACATGCAGCTTGCCGATCGTGTGTTCTGGCCGATCCCGATCACGCTATCCTGCACGCGCGATCTCGCCTCCTCGATCGCGCCCGGCGAGGAGGTGGCGCTCGCAAACGGCGAGACCGGCGAGATCATGGGCGTCATGGAGGTCACTGAGAGCTACGCGATTGATCGCGAGTTCGAGTGCAAACATGTCTTTCGCACCAGTGATCCCGCGCACCCGGGCGTCGCGAAAACCCTCGCGCAGGCCGAAGTCCAACTCGCCGGGCGGGTACGCGCGCTGAGCGAGGGCGTTTATCCGCAGCGCTATGCCGACCTGTTCCTGCGGCCCGCCGAGACCCGCGCGCTGTTCGTGGAGAAAGGCTGGGTGAAGGTCGCCGCGTTCCAGACCCGCAATCCTATGCATCGCAGCCACGAATATCTCGCCAAGGTGGCGATCGAGGTCTGCGACGGCGTGCTGATCCATCAGGTGCTGGGCGCGCTCAAACCCGGCGACATTCCGGCCGAGGTGCGCACCCGCGCGATCAACGCTCTGGTCGAACATTATTTCGCGCCCGGCGCCTGCGTGCAGGCGGGCTACCCGATCGAGATGCGTTACGCGGGACCGCGCGAGGCGCTGCTGCATGCGCTGATCCGCCAGAATTTCGGCTGCTCGCACATGATCATCGGGCGCGATCACGCGGGTGTGGGCGACTATTACGGCCCGTTCGACGCCCAGCGCATTTTCGACACGCTGCCTGCCGGCAGCCTTGACATTGCGCCGCTCAAAATAGGTGACACCTTCTACTGCCACCGCTGCGAAGGCGTTGTTTCTGCGCGCACCTGCCCGCACGGGCCAGAGCAGCGCCTTTACATTTCGGGCACGCGCCTGCGCGAAATGCTGAGCAATGGCGAGGACGTTCCCACCAGTTTTAGCCGTCCCGAGGTGCTGGAGATCCTGCGCGCCTACTATGCCAATCTGCACTAGCGCATGATCCCGAAAAACTGGCAGACTTTTCGGAAAAGATCATGCGGACAAAACAGAGTATGATCCCGAAAAGTCTGCCAGTTTTTCGGGATCATGCTTATGAGCGATCGTCGAGCACGCGCTTGGCAAGGTCGCGGAACTCGGCCCGGCTCAACAGCCGTTTGCGCTGCAACGAATACGCCTTGACCGCCGCCGTCACCCTGAGGGCGTCCTCATCGGACACCTGCATGCCGAGTTCCTGCAGCCACATATGGACCGAGTCGATGCCGCTGCCCTTGCCCATGACGACTTCCGCCGGCGGCTGGCCGACCACATTCCAGCGGAAGGGGAATAGTTCGGTTGCAAACTTCTCGCCGCAGTTCTTGAACCAGCTGGCGATGATCCCCGACTCGATCTGATAGAGCGCACTGCCGACAATCGGCTTGTTGGCGGGCACCGAAACGCCGGACAGCCGCTGCACCAGATTGGCCAGCGGCGTCAGCTTGGTGGTGTCGATGCCGACATCCTTCCCATACATGGTCAGCAGCGCCATCACCGATTCTTCCATCGGCGTGTTGCCGGACCGCTCGCCGATTCCGAGCACGGTGGTGTGCATCACCTCGGCGCCCTCGGCGAGCGCCATGATGGTGTTGGCGACCCCCATGCCGAAATCCTGATGGAAATGCGCCTCGAGCCGCTTCGGGATCCGGGCTTTGACGTGGCGGACGAAATACTGCATCGCGTGCGGCGAGATCACCCCGAACGTGTCGACCAGGGCGAGCGCGTCCATGTGGCCTTCCTTGCCCACACGCTCGATCAGGTCCAGCACCCATTTCAGCTCGGCGCGGGTGAAGTCGATCGGGAAGAACACGACTTCCAGCCCGTTGTCATGGGCGAACCTGGTCGCCTCGATCGAGGTCTCGATCGCCTTTTCCATCGGCCATCGATAGGCAAGGTCGACCAGATGGGTGCTGGACGGGATCTCCAGCACCGCGCCGCTGACCCCGGTATCCACGGCGCGCTGCACATCCTCCTTCATGCAGCGCGCGAAGGCGAAGATCTGCGGGCCGAGATTGCGCTTGACGATTTCCTTGATCGCCTCGTTGTCGGACGGCGAGACGATCGGCATGCCGGCTTCGATGCGGTGCACGCCGGCTTCCGCCAGGGCTTCCGCAATCCGGATCTTGTCGTCCTTGCTGAAGATAACCCCGGTCTGCTGCTCGCCATCCCGGAGCGTGACGTCGTGAACCTTTATGGTGTCGGCAAACTTAAAGTTTTTCCGAACGTCGTCGGCGAAATCCCACTCGCTGACAAACCAGCCGTCCGTCTTCCAAGCTTGCTCTGCCACTTCGTCTTCTCCGTTGGTGATCGATGCGTGGTGCGGGCCCAGTCCCGTGAAGCTGCGCGCTCC
>JANQIP010000030.1 GCA_028282095.1 Xanthobacteraceae bacterium
GCCCGCGAACTCCTCGTCAAGCACGGCTTCGCCGTCGCGCGCTAGAGCGTTTTCAGGCGAAGTGGAACCCGGTTCGCCGTAGAAAACGCGACCAACAAAAAAGCGTGATCCCGAAAAGTTGCAGACTTTTCGGATAAGATCACGCGACAAAACAAAGGGAAAATAGAGCGCGATCGATTCAAGCTGAATGGATCGCACTCTAGAACTTATGTTACCTCTCCCCGCTTGCGGGGAGAGGTCGACGCGCGAAGCGCGGCGGGTGAGGGGGTAGCGACGCTACCTAAGCGTTCGCGATCGATCAGACCTGGCGACCGAATGTAATGCCAGAGCTTCATTTCGGCGTCGGCGGAGCCGCGGCAGATGCTTGTGCGCGATCGATTCTAGGCGGATTTAGGCCACGCATGCCGAAAGCGCCCCTCACCCGGATTTCTCGCTGCGCTTCGAAATCCGACCTCTCCCCGCTTGCGGGGAGAGGTAATAATATGAAATTCGCCGGAATCAGTATGCATTGCGCGCTGAAGCGTGATCCCGAAAAGCTGCAGACTTTTCGGATAAGATCACGCGACAAAACAAAGGGAAAATAGAGCGCGATCGATTCAAGCTGAATGGATCGCGGTCCACGCTTTCGGGATCAGCCTCTGGGCGTGTTATCGCGCGCCGCGCACACCGGCCGCGAGTTCACTTACGGCCGCGGTGACGGCGTCGACCGTGGCCGCTGTCGGCGCGCCGCTGGCATCGAGGCTGTTTGCGAGGGTCGCGACCAGCGCCGAACCAACGACCACCGCGTCGGCACCGCGCGCGATCGCCGCAGCGTCGGCCGCAGTGCGTACGCCGAAGCCGACCGCCACGGGAAGCTGCGTGTGCCGCCTGATGCGATCGACGGCACCCGCGACCTTGGCCGCATCGGGCGACGCCATTCCGGTGATCCCGGTGATCGACACGTAATAGACAAAACCCGACGTATTGGCGAGCACGGTCGGCAGCCGTGCATCGTCGGTCGTGGGCGTTGCAAGACGCACGAAGTTGAGGCCCGCGCGCAGCGCCGGCAGGCACAGTTCTGCGTCTTCCTCCGGCGGCAGATCGACGATGATGAGCCCGTCGACCCCGGCCGCCTTGGCGTCGTTGAGGAAGCGCTCGGTCCCGTAGACATAGATCGGGTTGAAATAGCCCATCAGGACGATCGGCGTCTTGTCGTCGCCCTTGCGGAAGCTCCGCACCATGTCGAGCGTCTTCGCCAGCGTGTGGCCCTGCCCGAGCGCGCGTTGCCCGGCGGCCTGGATGGTCGGCCCATCCGACATCGGATCAGAGAACGCCATGCCGAGCTCGATGACGTCGGCGCCGGCTTGCGGGAGCTTTTCCAGGATCGCAAGCGAGGTCGCATGGTCGGGATCACCCGCCATGGTGAAAGTGACAAGGCCGGCGCGGCCTTCCTGTCTTAGCGCGGCGAAGCGCGCATCAATGCGCGTGGCATTCATGGACATCGACCATACTGACCCTTTCGCGTTGAGGAAAGGTCGACCGCACGGCGACCGTGTGGAGAGACAGCATCTCAAGCATATCGCACAGAAACTGTGTGCATTGCAAACAAGCGCGACCGGCCTGGTTCTAGTGCGCGATTTATCCAGCTTGAATCAATCACGCTTTATTTCTCTTTGTTTTATCGCGTGATCTTATTTGAAAAGTCTGCAACTCTTCGGAGTCACGCTCTAGCGATGGGGCGGCGGTTCTTGTTCTCATCTCATCGAACTGACGCCGCATCACAAAGCAAAAGCACGACCGATCATACCGCGCTCGACATCTTGAATCTTTAGCTCATGGTTCAAAATTGTTGCAACGCGAATGGGTTTCGCTTCCCTGCATTCTAGTGTTTCCTTCTCTGACGGTCCGACCCCGGACCGTCAGAGAAGGAACACTAGCTAATCCGTTACTTTGTGATGCGGCATCAACACAATGAGACGAGCCCAAGCGTTGGTGCCGCATCATTAGTGATAGGCGATTCATCATTAGTTATATCTTAACTAGAAAAGCTATAGCTTTTAAGAGTCCGGGTTACACGATATCGGCGCATCCGCCGAAAAAGCTCCATACCCGAAATAGCCTCACCAACGACGCAGACGATCCGTGCGATCAGAGGAGAAGGATTCTCCAGGATGCAACTGCTCAAGCTCCGACGTTCCGCCAAACCCATCGCATTTGAAATTGAACATCCGGAAGCTCACAATCACGGGCCGTCGGACGACGCGATCGCAGCCAGCCTCGAAACGCTGGCACGCGGCGAGCGCCCGGAGATTCCACAAACCTGCGAGCGGATTGCAGCGGCGATCGGAGCACTGTTCGATCGGGAACAGGCATCAAAGAGGGAAGATCTTAATCGCGCCGTCGAATTGTCGATGCGGGCGAGCGATGCGATGGCATCGGCTACATTCATAACCGGGGATATACGTGAAATTGCCACCAATACCAACAGTATCGCCGCCGCAATCGACGAGATGACCGCCGCGGTCAATCAGATCGCCGAGAACGGCAATCGGGTTTCACGCGATGCCGACGACGCGAAGAAGTCGGCGCACCTGGGAATGGGCTCTGTCGACCAAGCGATCGCCAGCATGGGGACAATGGCGGAAGTCGTCGACCAGACGGCCCGGCAGGTCGAGAAACTGTCGACCACCTCGACCGAGATTGGGAAGATCCTCGACGTTATCGACAAAATTGCACAACAAACCAATCTGCTTGCGCTGAACGCCACCATCGAGGCGGCCCGTGCCGGCGCGGCCGGCAAGGGCTTTGCAGTTGTGGCCGGCGAGGTTAAGGCGCTGTCCAATCAAACGGCCGAAGCAACCAAGGAAATCAAGGAGCAGATCGGTTCGATCCAATCGGACATGGCCGGCATTCTGGACTCGATGACGCAGACGCGAACGGCCGTTCACGACGGCCAAGACAAGATCAACGCCGTCGGCTCGGAAATGCAGTCCATCCTCAAGACCATCGACGTTGTGGCGGGAGCCGTGAGCGACAATGCGGGGAGCATCACCGAGCAAACGGCGGCGACCGAGGAGCTGTCGCGCAGCGTCCACGTGATCAGGCACAAGACCGATCGGGCGCGTGAAAACGCCGATCGGGCGGTCACCGCCATGGCCAGCTCTGAAGAGATCCTCTCAAAGATCCGGGCAAGCCTCGAAACCTGTGGCCTGCCCGAAACCGTTATCCAGTTGGCGAAAGCTGACCACTTCCTGTGGAAGAGGAATCTGGCGGCCATGCTGATCGGCGAAAGCCAGATGAAGGCCGCGGAACTGAAGGATCATCATGAGTGCCGTCTCGGCAAATGGTATGATGGTCAGTCCTCGGCGAGATATCGCGGCCTTCCCGCCTTCGCGGCGCTGGAGGATCCTCATCGTCGCGTGCATAGCTACGGCAAGAAGATGGCGGAGCTGTTCGAGAGAGGTGACCGCGTTGCCGCCTTGGCGGAGTATGAAAAGCTGCAGGCGGCATCTCACGAAGTCGTTGAGTTTCTGGAAAAACTGCGCGGGCATTCCGGCACGGTGTGAAGCGCGCTTGACGATCGGGCGGTTCAATAGCCACAGCGGCGCCTCACGATCTTTGTAAGGTTCCGCCGGCCCCAAAGAAGCAAGTCGGCGCGCTTTGACCGAACCGTCAGTGCAGGTCCGACCAGGCTTTGAGCGGTCGCAATTGCATCGACCGCTTTCGTTTGTGCGACTCCATACGCCTTAGCACATTGTCGAGCACGACAATGCCCTCATGGACGAAGGGGCCCTTGTTCAGCATCACACATTCGGCGCGCTGTGCCATCGCTGCGTCGGTGAACTCGCCACGCGACGGCATTCCGCGCTTGACAAGGCCTTCCAGAACTTGGGTCGCCCAGATCACGGGCACATGGGCTGCCTCACAGATCCACAGGATCTCCTCCTGCACCTCCGATAGACGTTCGTAGCCGACCTCGACGGCGAGATCTCCGCGCGCGATCATGACCGCAAATGGATTGGCGCCGGCCGCCTGCACAATCAGATAGGGCAGATTGTCGAAAGCGAGCTGCGTCTCGACCTTGGCGACAATGGGCATAGGCGGCCGACCTGAACGGCGCTTGGCGAGTTCATTCTGCAAGAGTTTGATATCGGACGATTTCTGCACAAACGAATAGCTGACAATGTCGGCATGCTCGGCCACGAAATCCAGGGCCTTGAGGTCGTCCGGCGTTAGCGGCGAAAGGTCGAGAGCCGTGCCGGGGAAGTTGATCCCTTTCTCCTTCTGCAAAGGATGTCCATCCGGGGGGGTGCGAACGACCCGAACGACGAGGCCGTCCGGTCGCACTTCATCAATGGCCCCCTGGATCAGTCCGTCCTTGATCGACACCGGCGCGCCAACAGCGACCTGGTTCAACACTGGGGGCATGGTGCAACCGGACTGAAAGGCGAACTCGGCGTTCTCGCGCGGCCTGTCAAAAGAAAGAAAAATGCGATCGCCGGCGGCGACGGCCTTGCGCCCGGGCGGTCTAATGACGTTTCGGGTCCGGATCTTCGGGCCGGCGAGGTCCATCAGCACGCGGCATGTTCGACCATTCGCGCGACTGGCCGATCGAACATTGGCGATCATCGCTGCCCACACTTCCTGATCATAGTGCGCGCAATTGATACGCGCGCAGTCCATGCCGGACCGAATTAGCTTTTCCACATATGCCGAATCCGTGGCGGCGCGCTTTGATAGCGTGACCAGAATACGGGTTTCGCGACCCGACCGCGACGGACCGAGCACGGCTTCGGTGAGGCGCTGCAATGCCTCCCGACCGTACAGGAAATCTGCCCGCTGCGGCCGCGCGGGGTCGGCATTGGTCCGGCTGATCACCTGCAGGTTGGCGATCAGCGCGTTCAAGGTCGGCATGACACGGCTTTCGCAGCGCGCGAGCGAGGCGAGCCCCCAGGGGGCGAGCGCCGCCTGCAGGGGCCGTAGGTCGATGCGGCGAAACGCCATGTAATGCGCCAGATTTTCGGCGCTGGCGTGGAAATCGGGGCGCTGGATGATCGGATCCCAGCACCGCATCAGTTCTGCCGCCTCGGCCGACACGATGTCACGGACGCGGTTCAGCTCGCGCAGCAATTCACCCGAATCGTCGATCGGCATCTGCCCAACCATGTTCAACCTTCGAATGCGGTCGTGGCGGGCATCTTTTAGCCCGTCATGCGCTGACGACTGCGGTCATGCGACGGCGTTGACTATAACAAACTCTCCCTCGGCGGCGACAGGTCGGCCGCGCAGCGGTCGGGTGAGGGGGATGAGGCGGTTCATCGTTCTCAGTGCATCGCTGACTTGATCTCTTTCCGCTTGGTGTGGTGCGTTTCAAACGGCAAGAGAGGCCGAGCTAAACCTCTTCCCACCGGGGAGAGGTGAACGCTGCATCGGAACCGACCTCGCGGGAGAGGCACTGGAAGAAGCGGCTCTTCGGTTCGAAGAAACGCGGATCGAAGACTAAACGAGTGCCTTGGTTTCACAAAGCGCCGCCGAGATGCGCTGCGACCGAGGCAAGATCCTTGTCGCCGCGCCCGGACAGATTGACCACCATCAGATGCTCCTGCGGCCGCGCCGGCGCGAGCTCCATTGCCTTGGCGAGCGCATGCGCCGGTTCCAGCGCCGGAATGATGCCTTCGAGCCGCGAGCACAGGCGGAAGGCGGCGAGCGCTTCCTCGTCGGTCGCCGAAAGGTACTTCACCCGCTCAACGTCGTTGAGCCAGGCATGCTCGGGACCGACGCCCGGATAGTCGAGCCCGGCCGAGATCGAGTGCGCCTCCTTGATCTGCCCGTCGTCGTCCATCAGGAGATAGGTTCGATTGCCATGCAGCACGCCCGGACGCCCGCCCGCGATCGATGCGGCATGCAGCCCGCTCGCCAGCCCGTGGCCTGCGGCCTCGACGCCGAAAATCTCGATCTGCGGTTCGTCGAGAAACGGGTGGAACAGGCCGATCGCATTCGAGCCGCCGCCGATGCAGGCGATGAGCGAATCCGGCAGGCGGCCTGTGGCCGCGAGCATCTGCTCGCGCGTTTCCTCGCCGATGATCGACTGGAAATCCCGCACCATCATCGGATAGGGATGCGGCCCCGCCACCGTGCCGATGCAGTAGAAGGTCTGCTCGACATTGGTCACCCAGTCGCGCAGCGCCTCGTTCATCGCATCCTTGAGCGTCTTCGCGCCCGAGGTGACCGGACGCACCTCGGCGCCCAGCGCCTGCATGCGCAGGACATTCGGCTGCTGCCGCCCGACATCGACCTCGCCCATATAGACGACGCAGTCGAGCCCGAATTTCGCGCACAGCGTTGCGGTCGCGACGCCGTGCATGCCGGCGCCGGTCTCGGCGATCACCCGCGGCTTGCCCATGCGCTTGGCGAGCATGATCTGGCCGAGCACATTGTTGACCTTGTGCGCGCCGGTGTGGTTGAGGTCCTCGCGCTTGAAAAAGACCTGGGCGCCGCCGAGATGCGCCGTCAGGCGCTCGGCGAAATAGAGCGGCGAGGGCCGGCCGACATAATCGGCGAGGTGCCGGTCCATTTCCCCCCGGAAGCCCGGATCGTTCTTGGCCTGCGCATAGGCCTGCTCCAGTTCGAGGATAAGCGGCATCAGCGTCTCGGCGACGAAACGGCCGCCATGGATGCCGAAATGCCCGTGCTCGTCAGGCCCGACGCGAAAGGAGTTGGGTTGTTGAACGTTCATCCTGGGCGACTTTGCTGTCTATCGAGAACCGCTTTGACCTGGCCGTCCTTCGGCTTCGTCGGCTCCCGGCGAGATATGGCGGACCGGTTCAAACGAAGAACGGCGCAAAGCACGATCCCGAAAATCCGGCAGAGTTTTCGGATAAGATCATGCTTTCAAACAAAGAGATAGATGGCGCACGATCCATGCAACCTGAAGCCATCGCGCGCTCGTGATGGGGCACCAACGCGTGAGCTCGCCTCATCGTGTTGGTGCCGCACCACAAAGCAACGAATTAGCTAGTGTTCCTTCTCTGACGGTCCGGGACCGGACCGTCAGAGAAGGAACACTAGAGCGCGATTGCTTTAGGTGGATTCAATCGCGCTCCCTTTCTCTTTGTTTTGTCGCATGATCTTGTCCGAAAAGTCTGCCAACTTTTCGGGATCAT
>JANQIP010000045.1 GCA_028282095.1 Xanthobacteraceae bacterium
ACTTTTCGGGATCATGCTCGCTTCTTGGGTTTGTCGCATGATCTTGTCCGAAAAGTCTGCAACTTTTCGGGATCATGCTCGCTTCTTGGGTTTGCTGCATGACTTGTCGGAAAAGTCTGCAACTCTTCGCGATCATGCTCGCTTCTTGGGTTTGCCGCATGACTTGTCGGAAAAGTCTGCAACTCTTCGCGATCATGCGCGTCATGTCTCCCTCAGTCCTGCGGAATGTCGGCGGTGGGACGATGTCACCAAGCAATGATCGAATGCGCCTTTTAGCGGTCCTCGCCATGATGGCGGCGCTCGGCTTGCTCCTGTCGCCGGCGCACGGCGAGACCGGTACGGTCGGACTTGCGCCTGCAGGGGCCTTTCCTACGCTCGTGCCCGCGGACGACGCGCTGCTGACGGTCGAAGCGGTGAACGGGGCGCCGTTCGCCCGCCCTTCGCCGGATCGCGTGAGCGCCGCCGCGCTCAGGGCCCAGATCCTGCTCGACCGCGCCGGCTTTTCACCGGGGGCGATCGACGCCCGCGATAACGACAATTTCCGTAGGGCGCTCGCCGCGTTTCAACGCGAACTCGGATTTCCCCAATCGGGAATGCTCGACCGTGTGACTTGGGAGGCGCTCCTTGCGATCTCCGTCGAGCCCGTTCTCGGCGAATATGAGATTACGCGCGCCGATATACGCGGCCCGTTCACACCGGATCTGCCCGCCGGCATCGAAGAACGGATCGGGCTGAGGCGGCTTGCCTATCGCGATCCGCGCGAGTTGCTCGCTGAGAAGTTCCACATGGACCAGCGGCTGCTTTCCGCCCTCAATCCGGGCGCGGCGTTCGATCGCGCCGGCACGCGCATTGTCGTTGCCCGTGTCGGGCGGCCCGGGCCGAAGACGAAGCTGCGGGTCGCGCGCATCGAAGTGGATAAGCCACAGCGACGACTGCGCGCCTATGATCGGGACAATCGTCTCGTCGCCGTTTACCCCGCCTCGGTCGGCAGTGCCGAAAAACCGACGCCGTCCGGCAGTTTCGTGGTGCGGCGCATCGCCCGCTACCCGGTATGGCGCTACAATCCGCGCTTCGCCTTCAAGGACATCAAGTCGACACGCCCGTTCCGGATCGCGGCCGGACCCAACAATCCGCTGGGAACGGTCTGGATCGGCATCAGCAAGCCGACTTATGGCATTCACGGCACGCCCATCCCCGAGCAGGTCGGCACCGCCTCCTCAAATGGTTGCGTGCGCCTGACCAACTGGGACGCTCAGGCCCTCGCCGCGATGGTGACGCGGCGGACGCGGGTAGAGGTTTTTGAGTGATTTTTGGCGTTGAAAATGAACGCGCTCATGGTCAGGAGCATAGCGAAGCTGCGCGTCTTGAGCCATGCATCCTTCGAGACGAAGGCCCTTCAGTCGGCGCCTCAGCGCGCGGCTTGTAGGGTGAGTTAGGCGCGCAGCGCCGTAGCCCACCGTGGGAATCGCTGGAAACAGCAGGCAATGTTGACGGTGGGTTACGCACCTTCCGGCGCTAACCCACCCCACACGCTTCGGTCGGCTGACAAGAGGAGTGCAGCCCCGAGAAGCTGGCGGGCTTTCCGAGAAGATCATGCGACCAGACAAAGGGAAGTTAGTGGGCGCCAGTCAGCTGACAGATCCGGCAGATATCGTGGACGCGTACTTCTTCCTGCTTTTCGATGGCGATGATGCCGCGGCGGCGCAGTTCGGAGAATGCGCGCGACACGGTCTCAAGCGTCAGCCCGAGATAGTCTGCAATCTCCTGGCGGGTCATGCCCAGCCGGACGATGGCGGAGTCGGTGGCGCCCCGCGGGCCGACGCAGTCGAATCCGCCGCGGTTGGGCACGCAATGCATCACGAATGTGGCGACGCGCTCGAGCGCGGACTTGCGGCCGAGCAGCACGGCATGTTCGTGCAGGGCGCAGAGCTGTGCATGCACATGGCCGCTCAATCGTCGCAGCAGCACCGGTGAATTCTCGATGACCGTCCGCTCATAGGCGATCACATTGGAGGCAACGAGCGTTTCGGCCGAGCAGTCATAGACGGGCAGCGGAGTGAGCCCGAACACGTCACCGGCGCTCAACAACTCGACAACTTGGCGGCGGCCATCCGGCAGTAGCTTGTAAAGCATGATCGCGCCGTCGACGACCTGATAGACACGATCGGCCCGGTCGCCCTGGCGGAAGATGTGCCCGTGCTGGCTAACGCGTTGGCGCTGGCCGCCCGATCCGTCGTCATGTCGTTGCTGGATCGGACCGCTGCGGGTCGTTGAAAGGGTGGGCGTCGTCGTGCAGGAGGTAGTCGGTTCGGGGTCGGATGAAGAGGCTCGACGCGCCGTCGGTTGTTTCATTGGGGTCCTCGCCCAGCCGCAGTCGGGGGTATTCTTAGAGACTTTTGCAGCAATGAGACATTACTGGAGGTGATTATAGGCGGAACATCTCGCAAGAATGCGTACGTAGAACTACGCATCAACCAGCGTATGCGGTCGATGAACGGTAACGCAATACCGTTTGGACATGTCCTTTTATCGGTGACGTGCCAAATGGCTGATTAATGCGGCGTCTCGAAAAGCTACAGGTATTGCGGAATCTCGGGATGAAACAAAGAAAAGAGTATTGTTCCCAAAAGCTGACTTTTGGACGATATCCTGTAATCCAAACAAAGAGACGGAAAGGGTGGTTGACTTCACCTGAACCGATTGCGCCCTTAAGCATGATACCGAAGAGCTAGAGCATGATCCCGAAAAGTTGGCAGACTTTTCGGACAAGATCATGCGACAGAACAACGAGAAAGAGAGCGCGATTGAATCGACCTAAAGCAATCGCGCTCTAGCAGGCTTTTCGGATCAGATCATGCGACAAAACAAAGAGAGAAAGAGAGCGCGGCTGATTCGACCTAAAGCTGTCGCGCACTAGCAAGTTTCCAACCTGACGGTCCGGGATCGAACCGCCAGAGTCGAACACCGATAGGACGAGGATTTCCGTCTATAGCTGGGCGGAGGCGAGTTGCGCGGTGATAGCCGTGTGGCTCAACGGTTTGCGGATGATCTGCGTCCGGCCGATCCCGCGCAGTTCGGCGTCGATGACGCTCTGCGACTGGCCAGACATGGCGACGATCCGCGGCGGATCGCGGAGCTGCTGCAGCCAGCGGATAACGTCCCTGCCGCCGATTCCGGGCAGCATCAGGTCGACGAAGACAACATCCCGCCCGCCCGGCGGCGGGCTGCGGAAGAACTCTTCTGCATCGGAATGGCAGACCACCTCGAAGCCGAGATGGTCGAGCAAGAGGGCAAGCGAATCGCTCACCCCCGGATCATCCTCAAGAACAAAAACCGCCATGCGGGATCCATGATCGTCGCAGCGCGTTCACGCGCCCCCGCTTTCAACATCGGCAAACGACGAGGCGGTCACAATTCGTAGTAGCACGGTGCGGCGAACTACTCATCGATCGAAGGGGGTATTATCGGAAGAATCGGAGATTGGCGTACAGGTGGACCGCAACTACAGGTAAGCGATCCGACTCGGCGCGAATCGCGATTTGCGCTCGCGCCGGCTTCGTCCATACGCCTTGTCCGTTGTGTGCCGGCTCAGGACCCTCGCGCTTCCGACAGCACGATGCGCACGAGGTCAGCGGCATTCTTGGCGCCGAGCTTCTCCATGATGCGGGCACGGTGCACCTCGATGGTGCGCGGGCTGATCCCGAGCTGGCGTCCCGCCTCCTTGTTGGAAGCCCCGCCGGCGATGAGGTTGAGCACCTCCCGCTCACGGCCCGTCAGAAGCTCGCTGCCGGGGAAGTGTGTCAAAGTGTCGCCCATCCCGCCGCGGGCTTGCTGGCGTGCGGTCGCTTCGATCGCCTCGCGCACGCGGTTCACGACGGTCTCGGCGTCGAACGGCTTCTCGATGAAGTCGAAGGCGCCGTTCTTGATCGACTCGACCGCCATCGGGATGTCGCCCTGGCCGGAGATGATGAAGACCGGCGCAGGATAATTCTTGGCGTTGAGTTCCTTGAGGATGTCGAGGCCGGAACGGCCGGGCATATGGACGTCGAGAATGACGCAAGCCGGGGGCTGGGTCCGCGCGGCAGCGAGAAATGAATGCCCGTCGGCAAAGCCAGACACTTGATAGCCTTCGAGCGAGAGCACCACAGCCAAGGCGTCCCGAACTGCCGGATCGTCGTCGACAATGTGGATTTCACCGGAGACGGTGGCGTCTTGAACCATGCTGATCTGCCTTTATTCGCCAGTCATTCGTCTGCTGCCCGCCCGCCTGATTCTTGACCGTCCAGGCCTTCGCCGTTCGAAAGCGGCAGGTGCAGGGTGAAGGTCGCGCCCCGCCCATTGCCGCCAGGGTCCACGGTCAAATCGCCCCCGTGATTCTGTGCGATGGTGCGGGAGATGGCGAGACCGAGGCCGAGACCCTGACTCTTCGACGATGAAAACGCCTTGAAAAGCTCCGGAATGGCATCGACCCTTATTCCGGGCCCGCTGTCCTCGACCTTCATCGCCACACCGATCTCGGTCCGCAGCGTCGACACGGTGACGACCTGGACGTCGCAGGTCTTGATCGCTTCCAGGCCGTTGCGCACGAGATTGACCACGACCTGCTGGATCTGCACCGGATCGACCGGAAGTTTCGGGAGATCGTCGGTGAAGGCTCGGTCGATTCGCGTGCCCGGCGCGCTGCCGAGCCGCGTCAGTTCGATCGCGTCCTCGATCAGCGGGTTGAGATCGACCAGGCGGCGCATCGGATCGCGCTTTTCAACGAACTGCCGCATACGCTGGATGATGCTGCCGGCGCGCTCGGCCTCCCGCACCGCCTTCTCAAGGATGCCCAGCATGTTCGGGGGTAGCAGGTTGGCGGCGCTATGCTTGGCGCAGGCCCGCTCGACCGCTTGAAGATAGAGCATCAGCGCGGTCAAAGGCTGGTTGAGCTCGTGCGCCAGCGCCGCCCCCATCTCGTCAATGGCGGACACCCGCGCCATGCGTACGAGATTGGCCTGCAACTGGTTGAGCCGCTGTTCGCTTTCGTTGCGCGCCCGAAGGTCGCGGAGAATGCCGATGAACTGCCGCCCTTCAGGCGTGGCGGCCTCACCGACCGACAGGTGCACCGGGATGGTCGAACCATCGCGGTGCTGCGCGTTCAACTCGCGCCCGACGCCGATGATCTTCCGCCGCCCGGTCTCGACGTAACGATCGACGTAATCGCCATGCGCCTGCGCTTGCCCGTCAGGCATGATCGCGCTGACGTTGCGTCCGAGCATTTCCGCCGCCGAATAGCCGAACAGACGCTCGCAGGCCTTGTTATAGGTGAGAATGGTGCCCTTCTCATCGATGATGATGATGCCGTCGACGGCCGTATCGAGCACGCTCAGAAGCTGTGCGTCGGAAATCGGCCGAGGCTCGCACGGAACAACCCCGGGAGTCTCCGCGTGCTCCAACGATTTGCTCGGCATGAAGAACGCCTGTTCCTTTGCCTAGGTCGGCACCTACGTAGTTCTTCATAAGTACGAATCCATGGCAACTAATGCAACGACTATCGAGAGGGGAGGGGCCGGCCCGGCGAGGCCGATGGACAAGCCGGTGCGTCATGTGGTGACCTACCAGAACGGGTAGGCGCGATCGACCGGCCTGCCCCCCAATGTTCCTTACCTGACGCTCCGATCCTGGACGGCACCAACACGATGAGACGAGCTCAACCGTTGATGCCGCATCATGAGAGGCCGTTCGTCCCCGCGAAAGCGGGGAACCAGATGCACCGCGGAGGGGGATTCCCGCCTTCGCGGGAACGGAATTTGGAGCATGATCCCGAAAAGTTGCAGACTTTTCGGACAAGATCATGCGACCAGATGAAGAGGAGCATGATCCCGGAAAGTTGCAGACTTTTCGGACAAGATCGTGCGTCTAGACGAAGAGGAGCATGGTCCCGAAAAGCAGCAGACTTTTCGGACAAGATCATGCGTCCGGACGAAGAGGAGCATGATCCCGAGAAGCTGGCGGACTTTTCGGATAAGATCATGCGAGACAACAAGAAGAAAGAGCGCGCGATTCCCTTGGTCTGAAGGAATCGCGCTATAGGCCTCGGCCGCAGGAGTCTTCATGCTGCAAGGCTGGGTCGCAGTCGGCGCCGCGCTCGGCTATATCGGCCTGCTGTTTCTCGTGGCGAGCTATGGCGACCGCATGCGCGGGAGCGAGCGCGGCCGGCGCTCGCGTTTGATCTATCCGCTGTCGCTCGCGATCTACTGCACGTCTTGGACGTTTTTCGGCTCGGTCGGGCTCGCCACCCATTCCGGCTTCGATTTCCTCGCGATCTATGTCGGCCCTATCCTGGTCATCGGGCTCGCGACGCCGCTTATCATCCGCGTGGTGCGGCTCGCGAAGGGCCAGAACATCACCTCGATCGCCGACTTCATCGCCGCCCGCTACGGCAAGAACCAGGCGGTGGCGGCGACCGTCGCGGTGATCGCCATCGCCGGGTCGATTCCCTATATCGCGCTGCAGCTCAAAGCGGTGTCGTCCTCGCTGGCGACCATCCTCGCCCAGGTTGAGACCAGCACCGGGGCGATGCCGGCCATACCCGGCGACATTGCGCTGTTCGTCGCGCTGTCGATGGCCGCCTTCACCGTATTGTTCGGCACGCGCCATATCGACGCGACCGAGCATCAGGACGGCCTGATCCTGGCGGTCGCCGCCGAATCGCTCGTCAAGCTCGTCGCGTTTCTTGCCGTCGGCATATTCGTGACCTTCGTTGTGTTCAACGGGCCCGCCGCTCTATTCGCGCAAGCGTTGGAACGGCCGGATGTCGCGCAGGCGCTCACCAACACGCAGAGCGCCGGCGCTTTCGTGACCATGACGCTGCTGTCGGCCTGCGCGATCATCCTGTTGCCGCGTCAATTCCACGTCGCCGTGGTCGAGAACGACAATGAGACCGAGATCCGGCGCGCGGCCTGGCTGTTTCCGCTCTATCTCGTCCTGATCAACCTGTTCGTGATGCCGATTGCACTCGCCGGTCTGTTGACCTTTGCGCCGGGTGCGGTCGACAGCGACATGTATGTTCTGGCGCTGCCGCTTGCGGCGGGCTCTCAGTTCTTCGCGCTCATCGCCTTCATCGGCGGGCTGTCGGCCGCGACCGCAATGGTGATCGTCGAATCGGTGGCGCTGGCGATCATGATCTCGAACGACCTCGTCGTGCCGATGCTGGCGAAGCGACGCTATCCCTTTATCGGCCGGTTGGACAATATCGGCGCGTTCTTGCTGTGGGTCCGCCGTTTCGCGATCTTCGCGATCCTGATCCTTGCCTATCTCTACCACCGCTCGGCCGGTTTCGCCCAGCTCGCCTCGATCGGCCTGTTGTCGTTTGCGGCCATCGCTCAACTGGCGCCGGCGTTCTTCGGCGGGCTGTTCTGGCAGCGGGCGACCGCGCGCGGGGCGGTCGCGGGTCTCATCGCGGGTTTCCTTGCCTGGGGCTACACGCTGCTGCTGCCGAGTTTCGCGGAAGCCGGCCTCGTCGGGGGCGGCATTCTCGCAAACGGCCCTTGGGGCCTTGCCTGGCTGCGACCGCAGGCGCTGTTCGGCCTCGACCTCTCGCCCATCGTCCACGGTGTCGTGTTCAGCCTTGGGCTCAATGTTCTTGCCTATGTCGTCTTCTCGCTTGCCCGTGCGCCGTCGGCGATTGAAAGGCTACAGGCCGACATATTCGTGCCATCGCGGCTTACCCAGGCCAAGCCGAGCTTTCGCCTGTGGCGCTCCACCATCACGGTCGGCGAGTTGACGAACGCCGTCGCGCGCTATCTCGGCGAGGAGCGCACGCGCAGCTCGTTTGCAAGCTTCGCGGCAAGTCGCCGTATCAGCCTGGAGCCGAAGCGCGAGTCGAATTTCGAGCTTCTGCAATATGCCGAGCACCTGCTCGCCTCGGCGGTCGGTGCCGCCTCCTCGCGACTGGTGCTCTCGCTGCTCCTGCGCAAGCGCATGATGTCGAACAAGGAGGCCTTGAAGCTCCTCGACGACGCCAGCGCCGCCATCCACTACAACCGCGAAATTCTGCAAACCGCGCTCGATCACGTGCGCCAGGGGATCGCGGTCTTCAATGAGGACATGACCCTGTTGTGCTGGAACCGGCAATTCGGGGAGATCCTCGATCTGCCGGAAGAGGTCGTGCGGGTGGGCGTGACGCTCGACGGCATTCTGCGTTTCAATGCCGAGAAGGGCGCATTCGGGCCGGGGGAGGCCGACGCGCTGGTACGCGAACGCGCCGCCGGTTATGCCCCGAGCGGCGAGCCGTTTCTCGAGCGTTTTCCCGGGCGGGGCCTCGTCATCGAGGTACGGGCGAACCGCATGCCGGGGGGCGGTTTCGTCACCACGCTCACCGACATCACGCCGAGCGTCGAAGCGGCCGAAGCGCTGGAACGCGCCAATGACGAGCTCGAACGGCGGGTGCGCGAGCGCACGGCGGAACTCGAGCGGCTCAACGCCGAACTCGTCGAGGCGAAAGCCATCGCCGAGAATGCCAATATCTCCAAGACGCGCTTCCTCGCCGCGGCGAGCCACGACTTGCTGCAGCCACTCAATGCGGCAAGGCTCTACGCCACCAGCATGGTCGAGCAGGAGAGCAGCGGGGAGGACATTCGGCTCGCCGGCAAGGTCGACGCTTCGCTCGAAGCGGTCGAGGAAATTCTGGGCGCCCTTCTCGACATATCGCGGCTCGACGCCGGGGCGCTGCATCCGGAGATCACCGTCTTCCGGATCGGAGATTTGTTCCGCCATCTCGAGGTCGAGTTCGCCCCGCTTGCGCGCGAAAAGGGGCTCGAGCTGAGCTTCGCCCCCTGCTCGCTTGCCGTAAGGTCGGACCGGCGCCTCCTGCAGCGGCTCTTACAAAACCTGGTTTCCAACGCGATCAAATACACCGAGCGCGGGCGCGTCCTCGTCGGGTGCCGCCGCCACGAATCCAGCCTGCGCATCGATGTCTACGATACCGGGATCGGCATTGCGGAGGACAGCCAGCGGGCGATCTTCGAGGAATTCCGCCGTCTCGACCGTGGCGCCAGCGTTGCCCGCGGCCTCGGCCTTGGCTTGTCCATCGTCGAGCGCATCGCCCGCGTTCTGGATCATCCGATCACGCTGCGCTCGACGGTCGGACGCGGTTCGCGCTTCTCCATCGAGGCGCCGGTCGCGCCGGCGCCGCCGGTGGAAGAGCGCACTCGTGCCGCGGTCCATCCCGACGGACGGTTTGCCGGCGTGCTCGTGCTCTGTATCGACAACGAGCCGATCGTCCTCGACGGCATGGATTCTTTGTTGACCGGCTGGGGCTGCGCCGTGCTGAAGGCCCCGGACCTTGCAACCGCGGTGACGGCGATCGAGGCGGCAGGCCGTCCGCCGGCCGCACTGCTCGTCGATTACCATCTCGACGGCGCCAACGGCATCGATGTGATCATCGCGCTGCGAGGCCGGTTCGGCGCCGGCCTGCCGGCGATCCTGATCACCGGCGATCGTACCCGCGAGGTGCGCGAGGCTGCCCGCGCCCACGATATCCGGGTCCTGAACAAGCCGGTGAAGCCCGCCCAATTGCGGGCACAGCTCGCGCAATGGCAGGTGCAAAGGGTGGCCGCAGAGTGAAAGCGCTTACCGTGTGATACGCTTTCCGATTGATTGCTTCGGACTAGAATCCCATTACCTCCCCCTGAAAGGGGGAGGTCGGCGAGCGCCGCAGGCAAGCTTGCGCAGCCTGCGCAGGCTTGGCTGCATGCTCGCCGGGAGGGGGTCTACAGTACGGCCTCTGTCGCGGTTGAATTAGCCCCCTCCCTAACCCTCCCCCGAAAGGTAGGGCAATCGCATTTGAGTGTTGGCATGGGAAGAAGATTCTCCCCGGGGAAGAATTCGCCAAGCGCTCCGGAGAATTTTGATTCCTACGAACCGCGCTGCGGAGAGCCAGATTGCACGGCCATTTCCAAAAGCGATTGCCCTACCCGCAAGCGGGGGAGGGAGTGAGGTCCTCAAGCCACGGCATGGTTCGTCACCGAACTAATCACCCGGAAATAGTATGAAACGAGCTTGACGTGAAATCCGGTTCGGTTCTTGCCAAGTCGTCATGTGTCCCGCGACAAGCCGCCTCAACCGACAGATCATTCTGTGTCCGGCGAATGAGTTTGGGTACGAACGATCACAGGCTCGCAACGGCCGACAACGGCGCGGCGCGGGTGACCCGCTCCTTCTTCAACAGCTCGGCCAGCAGGAATGCAATTTCGATCGAAGTCGGTG
>JANQIP010000075.1 GCA_028282095.1 Xanthobacteraceae bacterium
GAGCTCGTCTCATTGTGTTGGTGCCGCATCACAAAGCACCGGATTAGCTAGTGTTCCTTACCTGACGGTCCGGGGTCGGACCGTCAGAGAAGGAAACACGAGTAGCATCAAGGGCAGGCAGAGAACCCTCGCCGCTTTCGCCGAGCTCGGAGTCTGGTGCGTCCGCCAAGCGGTGCGAACAATGGCCGGACCCTGCCGGTACGGCAAGTCGAAAAGAAGCGGGGCCCGAAGGCCCCGCCATGTGTCCCAAGACCGAGAGGTCTTTCGACTTTGCGCCAGGTGCTCAGGTCTTCTCTTCCAGCACCGTGCGACCGCGCGGCTTGCGGATTTCGTCGACCATCGCCTGCATCTCGGCCGATGGCTCCGGTCCCATCCGGCTGACTATCCACATGACGAGGAAGCCGAGCGGCATCCCCAGCAACCCGCAATTGATGTTGTTGAGGCCGAACCAGCCGACCTTCGACTGCATCGGATTAGCGGCGCTCGCCGGCACGTCGGCGGCCCATTGCGGGTCGGCAAGGACCTGAGAGACATTGACGAGATCGGCGCCGGTCCGCGGATGCGTCAGCGACGACATCCCGAAGTACTCAACGCCGGCCTGCGGGAAGTATCTGGTCGTGACCAGATAGAAGATACACAGGCCGAATCCCGCGATGATTCCGACAATGGCGCCCATTGTCGTTGTGCGTTTCGACCATACCCCCATCACAAGGGCAGGGAAGTTCCCGGCCATTGCGAGCGAGAACGCCCATCCGACCATCGAGAGGATGTCTCCCGGCTTGGTCGAGGCGAGCGTCGCCGCTCCCACGGCCACGATCAACAACAGGACACGCGCGATCGCCAACCGCCGGACCGTCGGCGCGTTGGGATCGAGCATCTTGTAGTAGACGTCGTGGCTGAGCGCGTTGGCGATGGCGAGCAGGAGCCCGTCGGCGGTGGAGAGCGCCGCCGCAAGACCACCCGCCGCAACGAGGCCGGCGATCACATAGGGAAGCCCGGCGATTTCCGGCGTCGAGAGCACGATCACGTCGCGATTGATCGCGAAGTCCTGTAGACGCACGACGCCCGGGTGGTCGGCAAGGCCGGCGCAGGCCGCGGCGACCGCTTCGAGACTGGCCGCGTTCTGACCGCAGATCTTGATCAGACCGAGTTCGCCCCAGGTGAACAACCAGGGTCGGAGCTCGGCAATGTCCCTGCCGATGATGTTGGTGTAAACCTCGAGCTTCGAGAACGCCGCATAGGCCGGCGCCGAGAAGTACAGCAGGAAGATGAAGAACAGCGACCACGCGACCGACTGCCGCGCTTCACGCACGCTTGGCGTCGTGAAGTAACGCATCAGGATGTGCGGCAACGACGCCGTGCCGACCATCATACAGAAGATGATGCCGAAGAAGTTCAGCCGGCTGTAAGAGAAATACGGCTCGAGATGCGGTTTGAGGGACGCCGCCGTAGCGAGACCGTCCTGCAGCATTTGCTGTTCGCGCGCGGCGATCGCCTGAAGCGCTTCGCCATAGGTGAGCTGCGGGAGCGGGATCCCGTATTTCTGGGTCGACAGAATGACGATCGGTGTCAGATAGGCAACGATCAGCACGATGTACTGGGCGATCTGCGTCCAGGTCACCGCGCGCATGCCGCCCAGCATCGAGCACAGAAGGATGCCGGCGAGACCGACATAGACCGCAACCTCGAACTGGATGCCGAGGAAGCGCGACGCGATGATGCCGGTGCCGTAGATCTGCGCCGTCACATAAGTGAACGAGCAGCACACTAGCACCACGACGGCCAGGAACCGGGCAAAGTTGCCGCCGTAACGCGCCGACATGAAGTCGGGCACGGTGTAGGCGCCGAACTTGCGCAGATACGGTCCGACCAGGACCGATACCAGCACGTAGCCGCCGGTCCAGCCGAGCACCCAGGCAAGGCCGTCATAGCCGAGCAGGAACAGCGTGCCCGCCATGCCGACGAAGGACGCCGCCGACATCCAGTCGGCGCCCGTCGCCATGCCGTTGTAGAAGGCGGGAACGCGCCGGCCCGCGACGTAATACTCGGAAACCTGCGCCGTACGCGTCATGACGCCGATGAGGGCGTAGACGCCGAGCGTGAAGAACACGAACAGATAGCCGAGAACCTTGTTCGGTACGCCGACCTGTTCAAGGACTGCAAGAAAGACCACAAAAAGCGCAAACCCGCCGGCATAGGTCCCGTATAGCCGGCCGAGGTTTTTTGTGAAATCCGATGTGGCTGAACTCTGAGCCATGATCCACCCCTCCCTCAGTCGTCTTCGGCTACGCCGTATTCGCGATCGATATTGTCCTGCGCCTTAGCGAAGACGAATAGGATCACGACGAAGGCGATCAGCGAGCCCTGCGCGGCCATGTAGAAGCCCAAGGGGAACCCGAGGATGACGATCTCATTGAGAACGTTAACGAACATCTGGATGATGTAACCGAAGAAAAGCCAGAAGCCGAGCGTGATCCACATCAGCCGTGTGGTCGCTCGCCAATGCCCTTCGGATCTTGCCCGCTCGTCCGCCGTTTGCGGCGAAGGTTGGGTGGATTGTGCCATGGATCAATCGCCTCCCTACAAGATAATGGCCCGCAAAAGCGGGCGAGACAGACATGAAAAGGGGGTGCCGCATTACGCGGTCAGGCGGTACCTCCCAAACGTTTTGTTTTTCGGCCCGGTCTTGGCGCCGGGCCTCATACGATGAAAGATGGTATCATTGCGGCCGGCGGTCCCTTATTAGACTTTCGTTCAATTTCATGCGATTGGAAACGACTCAAGGTATCGAAACGAATTCCATTCGGATGGAATCCGAGTTCTATTTGCAATGCGATGATTCCAATTGCTGCAGCGAACAAATTCTCCGTTGCCAAGAAAAGCCGGCGGAATCGGCATTCGGATCGACGCAAAGTCATTGCGGCGCACGGACGTGTAACTTTGCACCGCACAAAAGGACGCAAGGAATGTCCCTCTTCGGTTTTTTCCGGCGACGGCCGCCGATCCGCGACATTGCGGCGCTCGTCGACTTCATCGATCAGAACGCGGCCTTTCTAGCCCAAAAGGGAATCTACGAGTTCGCGCGCGCGCGCGCCGGCCATTATTCGAAAGTTCTATTTCACGAAGCCGATTTCAAAAGGGCGGCCGAGATTGCGCGCTGGCGTGCCTATCCGCTTGGCCTTGCAATGGTCGGCGAGGCAGTGGAAGCCGCGCTAAGACCCTTTGTCGGAGACGAGCGGCAAAAGGAAATCGACGCGCTAAGCACACTTGTCCTCTCCGTCTTTGACCGTTATCCGGTTCCAGCGGCGCTGGGTGCGCCGACCTGGGCGGCACTGCGCGAGGAGCTGGTGCGGCAGCTTGCCCTCATCGGCACGCACGCGCCCAAGCGCATCAAAGACATCCCGGAGCGGTTCGCCCAAGATTATTGCGCGCTGATGCCGATCCACGAGAAGCTGCGTGAAAGCGACCACCCGACCATGCGCAATTACCTTCGCGTCACGCTGTGCAACATCCATGACGAGCTGGTGCAGCGCACCGACTTGAGTGCCATGGCGGCGCTGCTGTGCCGGACGGCGGAGGCCAATGCGGACGGTGTCGCGTAAGCAATGAGCCGATAAACCATCATGAGTGAGATCATCGAGGGGCCGAATCCTGGTGGATTGATCGAACCAGTCCATGCGCCGGTCCACGCCGATCGCGAGCAAGTCTTCAGCCGCATCGATAGCTACCCCTACCGCCATCGCATTCGTGAGATCATGCGCACGCCGGTGCGGTTCGTGAGTGCGGATATGACGGTCCGCGACGCGCTCCCGCGGTTGATCGGCGCCGGGCTGTCCTCGCTTTATATTTGTCCTGCGGGCGCCGACGAAAAGCGATTGCACCCGCACGATGTCGGCGTGGTCACCGAGCGCGACCTGTTGCGGGCGTTCGAAATGCATGGCGGCGAAACGCTCGACCTTCCGGTCGAACGGTTCATGAGCAAGCCGATCGCAACGGCGCCGGCCGACGCCTTCGTTTATCGCGCCATCGGGCGGATGAACCGGCTGAAGATCCGCCATCTCGGGGTGACGGACGAATCCGGCTATGTCGTCGGATCATTGTCCGCGCGCGATCTGTTGCGGCTGCGCGCCGGTGAAGCGGTGTCACTCGGCGATGAGATCGATCAGGCCGACAGCGTGCCGGCACTCGCCGCGGCTTGGGCCAAATTGCCGGGCGTAGCAAGGGCGCTGATGGTGGAACGGGTGTCCGCCCGCAACATCGCCTCGGTGATCTCCCGCGAGCTCGGCGCGCTCACCCGGCAGGCCGCGGTCATCGCTGAGCGGCGCATGCGCGCATCCGGCCAAGGCGGGCCGCCCTGCGACTATGCGCTCGCCGTGCTCGGCTCGGGCGGGCGCGGCGAGAGCCTGCTCGCAATGGACCAGGACAATGCGCTGTTCTTCGCCGAGGGCGAGCCGGGCGGGGCCGAGGATCGCTGGTTCGAAGCGCTCGGCACGCACATCAACGACATTCTGCACGAAGTCGGCCTGCCCTACTGCAAGGGCGGCGTGATGGCGAAGAACGCCCCGTGGCGGGGATCGGAAAAAACCTGGCGCGAGCGCATCGGGAGCTGGATCAGGCGCTCGAAACCGGAGGACCTGCTCTGCGTCGACATTTTCTTCGACCTGCGCGGAGTGCATGGTGAAACGTCGCTTGCCAACGGGCTGCGCGAGCACGCCTTCGACCTTGCCAAGGGCGAGATGGCGTTCATCAAGCTGCTGGTCGACTCGGCCGGGACGATGGAGCTCGGACTCAATTTCTTCGGCGGCTTTCGCACCGACAAGGGCCGCGTCGATCTGAAGAAGGCCGGTCTGTTCGGGATCGTCACGGCGGCGCGCGCTCTTGCGATCCGCTACCACATCCTTGAGCGATCGACGCCCGAACGCCTGGCGGAGGTGACGACGCTCGGCATCGGCGGCCTGCACGACCTGCAGGGCCTGATCGACGCCCTCGGCGTCTTCCTCGATCTGGTCTTGGCGCAGCAGCTCGATGACAAGGACAACGGTCTCGCAGTCTCGAATGCCGTCGCCATCAAGCGGCTGTCGGCGCACGAACGCCAGCGCCTGCGTTCGGGATTGGAATCGGTCGCCCAGCTCGACTGGCTCACGCGCGATCTACTGTTTTCCGCATAGAGCATGACCCCGAAAAGTTGGCCCTTCTCCCCGCACGCGGCGAGAAGGTGGCGAGCGGCTATCGCCGCGAGCCGGATGAGGGGCTTTGACCTCTTCGCGCTGCTTGCCGGCCCCTCACCCGCCGCGCTTCGCGCGCCGACCTCTCCCCGCACGCGGGGAGAGGTATTGTCGCCCGCAAGCGGGGGAGGGAGCAGTGGACTTAGCTACTGAATCGTTTGACATCATTCGATATCACTTGATATCGAACCAATTAGCTCCGAACGGTGGAAACTCTCAATACGATCGCGGAAGGTCGAGCACGCGTTCGGCGAGATAGGAGAGAATGAGATTAGTCGAGATCGGCGCGACCTGGTAGAGGCGGGTCTCGCGAAACTTGCGCTCGACGTCGAAATCCTCGGCAAAGCCGAAGCCGCCATGGGTCTGCACGCACATGTCGGCCGCGGCCCATGAGGCGTCGGCAGCCAGGAGCTTGGCCATGTTCGCTTCCGCGCCGCAATCGCGGCCTGCTTCATAGAGCGCGGCAGCTTCGTGCACCATCAGCTCGGCCGCTCGCATCTGCGCATAGGCCTGCGCGATCGGGAATTGCACGCCCTGGTTCTGGCCGATCGGACGGCCGAACAGCACGCGCTCCCTGGCATAGTCCGAGGCCTTTTCGATGAACCATTTGGCATCGCCGATGCACTCGGCGGCGATGAGAATGCGTTCGGCATTCATGCCCGACAGGATATAGGAAAAGCCCCTTCCCTCTTCGCCGATCAGGTTCTCCGCCGGCACGCGCACATCATCGAAGAACACTTCGGTCGTCGCATGGTTCATCATGGTGCGGATTGGGCGAATGGTAAGGCCTTCGGCCTTGCGCATGTCGAGGAGAAACACCGAGAGGCCTTCGGTGCGCCGGCGCACCTGCTCGCGCGGCGTGGTGCGCGCGAGCAGCACCATCAAGTCCGAATGCTCCGCCCGCGAGGTCCAGATCTTCTGGCCGTTGACGACGTAATGATCGCCGGTGCGCACGGCCATTGTGCGCAGGCTGAGCGTGTCGGTCCCCGACGTCGGCTCGGTGACGCCAAAGGCCTGCAGCCGGAGCTCGCCGCGCGCGATCGCCGGCAGATAGCGCGCCTTCTGCTCCGCGCTGCCGTGGCGCAGAATCGTGCCCATCGTATACATTTGCGCGTGACAGGCGGCGCCATTGCATCCGCTGGCGTGGATCTCTTCAAGGATCGCTGCGGCGGCCGAGAGCGCAAGGCCGCTGCCGCCGAACTCTTCCGGAATCAGCGCGGCAAGGAACCCGGACTCGGTCAGCGCCGTTACGAACTCGGTCGGATAGGCGCGCTCGCGATCCAGCTCGCGCCAGTATTCGCTGGGATAATTCGCGCACAGCGCTCGCACCGCGGCACGTATATCGGCCGTTGAATCCCTCTCGTCGGTCAGCGTCAACATGCTCATCGTCCAGTTGATGCCGCCTCTTACGCGGGCTTGGACCCTATGTACAGTATACCAAAGGCAACGGTCCCGCAGGATTGCATCGCGCTTTGTCAGCTCGCACCGCTCGCGTTCGTCTTTCCGTATCGGAGCAAGGCAGGAACGGGGTCAGCGGAGCACGCCCACCGAGGAGAAGAGCCGCAGGACGCAGGTGCCGGTGCAAGGCGTCGGGCACGCGAACGGCCGCTCCCGCCATCCCCCGTCATTCCCCATGAGCTCTCGCATCTTGTTCCGGCATGATTGTCGCAGGCCCTCGTTTGCGCCTCGTAGTGTGAAACAATTGCTGTCGCCGAGACGAATAGCGATAGTCGGCTCGGTGATACCGAAAAGTTGGCAGGCTTTTCGCGTAGGATCGTGCGATCAAAGGAGAGGAAAGCGAGCGCGATTGATTTAACCCGACGCAATCGCGTTCCAACGGTCGAGTTCCGAGGAGCGGAACATGCCTGTGATCAAGCGCCGAGGCTGGGAAATTCCCGAACATCAGGCGACGCCCGAAGCTTTGTTCTTCGACCGGCGCCGCCTGCTGGCGGGGGCTGGCGCGATCGGCGCGGCGGTCCTGGTCCCGCGTTCCGCCGACGCCCAGCGCGTCTCCGACCTGCCCGATCCGAGCGCTTCGCTCTATCCGGTCCCGCGCAATCCGAAATATGTGCTCGACCGGCCGATCACCGACGAAGCCGTGAACACGACCTACAACAATTTCTACGAGTTCGGATCCGCCAAGACGATCGCGCGCGCCGCCCGGAAGCTGAAGATCCGGCCGTGGACGGTCAAGATCGACGGCTTGGTCGAAAAGCCGATCGAAATCGGCATTGACGACCTGTTGAAGCAGATGCCGCTTGAAGAGCGGCTCTATCGATTTCGCTGCGTCGAGGCTTGGGCGATGGCCGTCCCATGGTCGGGATTTCCCTTCGCCAAGCTGGTGGAACTCGCCAAACCCTTGTCGTCGGCAACCTATGTGCGGATGGAGACCTTCCTCGATCCATCCGTCGCCTCCGGCCAGCGCCAGAGCTGGTATCCATGGCCTTACACGGAAGGGTTGACCCTGGCCGAAGCCACCAATGAGCTCGCCTTCCTTGTCACCGGCGCCTACGGCAAGCCGGTGGCGAAATCGATGGGATCACCGCTGCGCCTCGCCGTTCCGTGGAAATATGGATTCAAGTCGATCAAGTCGATCGTCCGCTTCAGCTTTACCGCGGAGCGGCCGAAGACGTTTTGGGGAAGCGTGCAGGGAAACGAGTACGGGTTCTGGGCGAACGTCAACCCCGCCGTGCCGCATCCGCGCTGGAGCCAGGCGAGCGAATGGATGCTCGGGACCAAAGAGCGGCGCCCGACGCAATTGTTCAACGGTTACGGCGAGTACGTCGTCGATCTTTACAAGGGGCTGGAGAACGAGCGCCTGTGGGCATGAGATAAGCCTCGCTTTCGGCGCCGGCGGACGGCTTTCCCGTCATGCGCAAGAAAGGGCGTGCACATGCGCGTCGGGGTGTCAGCGCCGAAGGCGCATGACCCACTGCCAATATTGCTTTTCTGCGAGTGGCCGATCGCTTTGGCGGGTTACGGCGCTGCGCGCCCAACCAATTCACGCTTCGCGGTTTCCCATTGTCCGCAAGAGACAACATGCGCAAGAAAAAAGCCGGACCTTTCGGCCCGGCATAGTTGTGTCGATACAGTTAACCGACACCACCTTCCAGAGGGACGATTGGCCCGCGTGACAAATTCCGGGAGACGAGGAACTGCGCCAACCGTCTGAGCAATGATGGGTATGTCAACGTTTATTTACAACCTGTGTTTTTTCATGTCACCCATGCGAAAACGGTAGGGCTCACGCCAATCGTCAAGATGTCTTGACGGCTCAAGCAAGATTCCGAAAATTTCGCGGACTTTCCGGACAAGATCAATCACACGACCAAACAAAGAAAAACAGGGCGCGATTGAAACAACCTGAAGCAATCGCGCTCTAGAGTGCGATCCATTCAGATTGAATCGATCGCACTCTGTTTCTCTTTGTCTTGCCGCATGATCTTGTCCGAAAAGTCTGCCAACTTTTCGGGATCAT
>JANQIP010000076.1 GCA_028282095.1 Xanthobacteraceae bacterium
ATGATCCCGAAAAGTTGGCAGACTTTTCGGACAAGATCATGCGACATAACAAAGAGAAAGAGCGCGCGATCGATTCAACCTGAATGGATCGCGCTCTAGCGCGCTCTAGAAATCGGGGCGAACCGGAACAATCAAGCCGAAATGATCGAGCCAATAGGGGAGGCAAACGGCAAACGCCGCAATCGTCGGCAGGCTCGCTATCACGATCATCGCAAGAAGCAGGGCCGGAACAGCCGTCCGCGCCTCTTCGTTGTCGAGATCATCGATACGCATGAACAACAACTCTCGCGCACTCGCCTCGCCAACGCGGTCGCAAATGGCGTGCCGCATGAGCCCTGAAGCATACTCAGGCATTTAGATGGTTAACGGCCGGTGGTGCAGAAAGACCATAGGAATTTGATTCCGACCGGTCGGCAAACCATGCAGGCATCGGACGACAAGACATCCGGGCCGTTCCGGCCGCTCCTCAAACAATCACATTTTTGAGCGCGGTCCATTCAGACTGAATCGGTCACGCTCTCTTTCTCTTTGTTTTGTCGGTTTGTCGCGTGATCTTGTCCGAAAAGTCCGCAGCTTACCCTTACCTCTCCCCGCTTGCGGGGAGAGGTCGACGCGCGAAGCGCGGCGGGTGAGGGGGCTGCAGCCCACGTGAGAGAAAGAAGCCCCTCATCCGGCTCGCGGCAAGAGCCGCGCGCCACCTTCTCCCCGCGAACGGGGAGAAGGCAGCGTGGGTCCTCAAGCCACGGCATGGTTCGTCGCCGAACTAATCCTCCGGAAATAGTATAACCGCGCTTCGCGCTGAATTGCCTTACTACACAAGGGAATCGCTGATCACCCGGACGCACATCCATGCGCGCCCCCTGCCACGGCAAGGTTCGTGACTCAACTGATCGGCCGTCAGCAGAATCAGACTTTTACCAGCGGGACTTTGGGTACCGATCCGCGACCCGAGGAAGGCGGACCGCCTTCCCCTTTCGGGCCGGACGGCGGCTTCCGGCGCGAACCGCCGCCGCCGCCGCGGCGGCGTCGCGCCGCTCTCGGTCGAGCCGGGACTTTTTCCGGCTTGGGCGTGACCGGCCCATCGAGGAACTCGAAGCCGAGCTTCTCTTCGCCCGCCTCAATCGTCTCGCTCGGCGTGCCGCTTTCGCCCGCCTCGCTACTTGCGTCCGTTATGCCGGTTGCGTCCGTTGTGCCGGCCTGACCGGCAGCGTCTGTCGGACCCGATGCGTCTGGTGCCCCGGTCTCGCCCTTGGTGACGATCACGCGGACATGACCGCCATTCTTGAGCTTGCCGAACAACACCTCATCGGCGAGCGGCTTCTTGATGTATTCCTGGATCACCCGGGCCATCGGCCGGGCGCCCATGAGCTGGTCGTAGCCGCGAACGGTGAGCCACTGGGTGGCTTCCTCGGACAATTCGATGGTCACGTCGCGATCGGCAAGCTGCGCCTCGAGCTGCATCACGAATTTCTCGACGACGCGGCCGATGATGTCCTCGGTGAGATGGTTGAAGGTAACGATCGCGTCGAGCCGGTTGCGGAACTCGGGCGCGAACAGGCGATTGATCGCCTCCAAATCATCGCCCTCGCGCTTGGAACGATGGAAGCCATAGGCCTCCTTGGCAAGGTCGGCCGCGCCGGCATTCGTCGTCATGATCAAGATGACGTTACGGAAATCGACCTGCTTGCCGTTGTGATCGGTCAGCTTGCCGTGATCCATGATCTGCAGCAGCACATTATAGAGGTCGGGATGGGCCTTCTCGATCTCGTCGAGGAGCAGGACGCTATGCGGGTGCTGATCGACGGAGTCAGTCAATAACCCGCCCTGATCGAAGCCGACATAGCCGGGGGGCGCGCCGATCAGCCGCGAGACGGTATGGCGCTCCATATATTCCGACATGTCGAAGCGGATCAGCTCGACCCCGAGCGTCGCCGCAAGCTGCTTGGCCACCTCGGTCTTGCCGACGCCGGTCGGGCCCGAGAACAGATAGCAGCCGATCGGCTTCTCCGGCTCGCGCAGGCCGGCGCGCGCAAGCTTGATCGCAGCGGACAGCGCCTCGATCGGCTTGTCCTGGCCATAGACCACCCGCTTGAGGTTTTCCTGGAGGCTGGAGAGCACCACGGCGTCGTTCTTCGACACGGTCTTCGGCGGTATCCGCGCCATGGTGGCAATCGTGGTCTCGATCTCCTTGAGCCCGATCGTCTTCTTGCGCCGGTGCTCGGGCAGCAGCATCTGCGCCGCCCCCGATTCGTCGATCACGTCGATCGCCTTGTCGGGCAGCTTGCGGTCATTGATGTAGCGCGCCGACAGTTCGACCGCAGCCTTGACTGCATCATTGGTGTATTTGAGCTTGTGGTAATCCTCGAAATAGGGTTTCAGGCCCTTAAGGATTTCGATCGAATCGGCGACCGTCGGCTCGTTGACGTCGATCTTCTGGAAGCGCCGGACCAGGGCGCGGTCCTTCTCGAAATACTGGCGGTATTCCTTGTAAGTGGTCGAGCCGATGCAGCGCACCGTGCCGGACGCTAGCGCGGGTTTCAACAGGTTCGAGGCGTCCATCGCGCCGCCGGAGGTCGCCCCCGCACCGATCACCGTGTGGATCTCGTCGATGAACATGATGGCGTTGGGGTAAGCCTCGATCTCCTTGATGACCTGCTTTAGCCGCTCCTCGAAGTCGCCGCGATAGCGCGTGCCGGCGAGCAGCGTGCCCATGTCGAGCGCGAATACGGTCGCCCCCTTGAGCACGTCCGGCACCTCGCCATGGACGATGCGGCGGGCGAGCCCCTCGGCGATCGCGGTCTTGCCGACGCCGGGATCGCCGACGAAGAGCGGATTGTTCTTCTGGCGCCGGCACAGCACCTGGATGGTGCGGTTGATCTCGACGTCGCGGCCGATCAGCGGATCGATTTTACCATCGCGCGCCTTCTTGTTGAGGTTGACGCAATAAGCATCGAGCGCGTCGCCCTTCTTCTTGGCGTCGTCCGGCGACTTGCCCGTATCGGCATCCTCATCCGCCCCACGCGCCGGGCGCGCCTCGGCAAGCCCGGGCCGCTTGGCGATGCCGTGGCTGATATAATTGACCGCGTCGTAGCGGGTCATCTCCTGCTCCTGCAGGAAATAGGCGGCGTGGCTCTCGCGCTCAGCGAAGATGGCGACCAGCACATTGGCGCCCGTGACCTCCTCGCGCCCCGAGGATTGCACGTGGATAACCGCACGCTGGATAACCCGTTGGAAGCCGGCCGTGGGCTTTGAGTCGTCGGAACCTTCGGTGACGAGATTCTCCAACTCCGAATCGACATAGGCGATCAGATTGCGGCGCAGCTTCTCAAGGTCGACATTGCATGCGCGCATGACGGCTGCGGCGTCGTGGTCGTCGACCAGCGCCAACAGCAGGTGCTCGAGCGTGGCATATTCGTGGCGGTGTTCATTGGCTAGCGCGAGCGCCCGGTGAAGCGACTGTTCCAGGCTGCGCGAGAAGGTCGGCATCGCGTCTCGTCCTATTCCTGAAGTTGGTGCGCCCCGCTCATTTTTTCTCCATCACACATTGGAGAGGATGCTGGTGTTTGCGGGCGAAGTCCATCACCTGCGTGACCTTGGTCTCGGCCACTTCATAGGTGAAAACGCCGCACTCGCCGATCCCATGATGATGGACATGCAACATAATCCGGGTCGCCGTTTCCCGATCCTTGTTGAAGAAACGCTCCAGCACATGCACCACGAATTCCATCGGAGTGTAGTCATCATTAAGCAGCAAGACCCGGTAAAGGTTCGGTCGCTTGGTCTGCGGTTTCGTCTTTGTGATGACCGCGGTGCCCGGCCCGCTCGGCTCTTTCGGCCGCTTGCGGTCTCCATTGGCGAGCCGCGGACCCAAGACATCGGCCGCTGGGCTGGTGACTGATCGGATGTGGGGGTCGGCGATTCTCATGGCTTTGTGATGAATGCGGCAAGGCTCAAGCCCGTCCACGCGACATGCCGGCCACCATCCCGCCGGGCGACGCGCCATGTACACTAAAATAACAGGCGAACGCCGGTTTGGCTACAAGTCCAACGCCCACGCTCGCCGCTTCTGGCGGGCAAACCCGTGCCGCGCGGCAAGTTCCGCCGCCGCGACGAAGCGACGCCGAAGTAAACAGCACACTGATGCAACGCGGCGAAAGTTCGGCACGGTCTCAACGAATTTCCAAATCTCACCGCGGCGTAATAGAGGCATTCGAATGCGGGGGATGCCATGTTGTTGCACCGCTTCGTTCGGGACCGGCGCGCCGGCATCGCGACGCTCTCAGGCTCATGCTGCTTCCGGTCGTCGGTCCGGCTGAGGCTGGGCCGACTATTCGCGGGTGAGCGAGCGCGGCCGCTGCCGTCCTCCGGCGGCCGCCGTTGCCACCGCGTTTGCACTGTCGGAAGACGCCCCGGACCTCAAGGCGGAGCAACCGCAGCCCCACGCGATGGCGCATTTCATGGGGTTGGTCGAGCAGCCGGGGCCTTACGAGCGTTGCGGTGAGCCCCGCCGATACCACCGTCAACGGCTCGAAGATTGCCGATGACCGTCGCCGTCGACGGCGCGGCGAACACCCTATTCCTCGGCATTCGGCCATTCGACGACTCCGATATTGCGGTCAGCGCATTGGCCAGCACGACATGGGCGATCACATGGCTGCTGTCGCCCCGGCGCTAATGTTTCCTTCTCTGAAGGTCCGATCCCGGACCGTCAGCCCGGAACACTAGCTGATCTGGTGCTTTGTGATGCGGCACAACACAATGAGACGAGCTCAAGCGTTGGTGCCGCATCACTAGACAATACCGGCTCGATGTCCAAGGATGCCGAGATGGCGGCGATCTTGTCCAGAAGGTCAGCGGTTTTTCGGGATCACGCCTTGAATCTTTTTAAGCTGGTCGCGTCTTCTGCGGCGCACCAGATGCCGCTTCGCCCGGAAACGCTCCGGCCAGCGCAGGTTCACGCGAAAAAGCAGCCGTTGTCACGTCGACCTTGGCGAGTCCTCGATCTGTGGCCATGAACCGCGCCTGCTTTGCTTGACCCGCACCAGGACGGTCACTACGACCAAGGTCGAAGGAGCGCGGGGGCCATGACCCACAAGGCTACGAAAACTGTGATCATCACCGAGAAGCTCATCCTTGACGGTGTGATCCGGATCATCGAAGAGGCTGGAGCCGGCGGCTATACGGTGACGGTCGCCGGCGGCAAGGGCAGCCGCAATGTGCGGCCCGCGGGGGGCACCCATGTGGTCGATGCCTTTACCAATGTGAAGATCGAAGTCATCACCTCCAGCCGCGAGATGGGTGACAAAATCGCCGAAGCTGTGCTCGAACGATACTTCCAAAATTACTCGGGCATCACCTATATCGAAGACGTCGAGGTATTGCGTCCGCAGAAATTCTAGCGCGCGATGGCTTCCCCTTGAATCAATTGCGCTCCCTTTCTCTTTGTTTTGTCGCACGATATTGTCCGAAAAGCCCGCCAACCTTACGGGATCAGCGCTTTGATTGGGCGGTCGCATTCTCTGCGGCGAACCGGTTCCCACTTCGCCTGAAGATGCTCTAGGGCGATTACTTGAGCTTGAACCGATCGCACGCGGTTCTCGTTTTCCGAAAAGTCTGCAACTTTGCGGGATCACGCGCTTTTTTGATCGCGTGATCCCGAAACTCTGTGGGATCATGTTCACGGCCGAGACAGCTCC
This sequence comes from Xanthobacteraceae bacterium, assembly GCA_028282095.1. Lineage (GTDB taxonomy): Bacteria > Pseudomonadota > Alphaproteobacteria > Rhizobiales > Xanthobacteraceae > Rhodoplanes. The sequence goes on from JANQIP010000076.1 coordinate 5,697, forward strand.
GAGCTTGCCGGTGCAGGCCGGCTGCCGGCTCAGATGTCGAACACCATCTGGCCCAAGGCGACAAAGAGCGGGATGCCAATGGCGATGGCCACGGGCGTACCGATGCTGGTCGAGGCTCCGATGTAAGCGGAGGGGTTGGCCGTAGGAATGGCCGCGCGCAGCGTCGGCGGGCCCGAG
>JANQIP010000077.1 GCA_028282095.1 Xanthobacteraceae bacterium
ATGATCCCGAAAAGTTGGCAGACTTTTCGGACAAGATCATGCGACATAACAAAGAGAAAGAGCGCGCGATCGATTCAACCTGAATGGATCGCGCTCTAGAGCATGATCCCGCAAAGTCCGCAGCTTTTTTGGATCCGTTAAAGCGAAACCTGATTAAGCCGAGCTCAGAACTTGCCCTGGAGCATGATTCCGAAAAACTGGCAGATTTTTCGGGCAAGATCGTGCGACAAAACACAAAGAAATAGAGCACGATTGATCTGATCTGACTGAATCGGGCTCTAGAGCGCGGCTGCTTCAGGTTGAATTTTTGGCGCTCATCTCCCCTGTGTCTGATCACAAGACCTCATCCGAACAGCCTGCAACTCTTCGGGATCATGCTTTCCTTCTTGTTCTCCCTCATGATATTGCCCGCAAAAGCTGGAACTTTGCGGTATCGCGTCCTCGACAAAGCGCGACCACCAATAGACAAGCGGGGCGGATTCCGATTCCATCGGGGCGGATTCCGTATAAGGCGTGGGCGCTATGCCGCAGGGGAGGGGAAGGTGCATGAGCGGTGGGGACCTCGACCGAGCCACGGTCGCCAAGGCCTATGCGCGGTGGGCGCCGGTCTATGATCTTGTGTTCGGTGGCGTGTTCGAGCGCGGTCGCAAAGCCGCAATCGCGGCGGCCGAGCGAATCGGCGGGCGCATCCTCGAAGTCGGCGTTGGCACCGGCATTTCGCTGCCCGACTATGCGCGCAGCAACCGGCTGGTCGGCGTCGATATTTCCGAGCCGATGCTGCGCAAGGCGCATGAGCGCGTCGCGGACCTTGAACTCACCAATGTCGATGCGCTCGCGGTCATGGATGCCGAGCGGCTCGGCTTTGCCGACGGCTCATTCGATGTCGTGGTTGCGCAATATGTGATCACAACGGTTCCCGATCCGGAAGCGACGCTCGATGAGTTTGCGCGGGTGACGCGGTGTGGCGGCGAGATCGTGCTCGTCAACCATATCGGCGCGGAAACCGGGCTGCGCCGCGCCTTTGAGGAATGGTTCGCGCCAATGGCGCGCCGGCTCGGCTGGCGGCCTGAGTTTCCTTTCGAGCGCCTGCGTGCCTGGGTCGAGCGATCGCCCGGCCTTTGCGTGGTCGAACGGCGGCCGGTGCCGCCGCTCGGCCATTTCTCGCTCATTCGCTTCGGCAAGGATGATCGGGACAGCGGGGATGGACCAAGACGCCCTGAACATGGGCGTGCGCAAGTTTCTCAAGAAGGCCGGCGTCACGGCGCAGCGTAAGACCGAGCAGGCCGTGCGCGAAGCTGCCGCCGGCGGCCGGTCGCATGAGCTTGTCCGTGAAGTCTGCAATTTTTTGGGATCATGCTCTAGGCCGAAGCAATCAACCGGAAAGCGTATGAAACGAGACGAATCGAGGACACGCGAGAAGCGATGCCGCAACCGGCTTTCGGGTCTTGCTGTGGAGCGCGATTCATTCAGATTGAATCAATCGCGCTCTATTTCTCTTTGTTTGGTCGCATGAGCTTGTCCGAAAAGTCTGCAACTTTTCGGGATCATGCTCTGGTATGTTCTTGAGGAGTTTGGCCAATTGCCGCCAACGGGCTCAGGCTCGTTGGCGGCAAGATCGGCCCCGAGGCACGCGCTCTAGAACCGCATGCTGGGACTTCCCACTCTCCCCCCCGCGCTTGGCAAGAACTACTCCGGCACAGTCGGAGTGTTTGCCCCAAAAGGGAACCGTGGGCTGCGCGTCTGTGTCAGGGTTCGGACCGTACAGCCTGGCCCCGAGTTAGATCGCAGACACTGTGATAGTATGTTTGAAGGATTATGAAGAGTCGAGCGCGTATTATCGCGTATTCGGCGAAAAAGCGGTAAAAACTTGACGCTGTGCTTGGTAGGTCACATCGCAGTGCGGCAAGATTGTGCGCCGTGCAGCATGGGAAGCTTTGGCGAATAAGAACTGCAGATTCTGTTAACTATGTTCCGGAATACGTAGATTTTTACTAATCGTTATTGTTGGATCTATGGAGATTTGGCTAGCGACGTACCATTCTTCTCACGCTGCACCGCACGTCCCCGGCTCAACGACGACGTTTGGTCCGGGTCGCAGAGGCGTCATCGACGTCCAATAGGTCACGCGGGTAGGCAAATCCGGTGATGGTCAGGATGGCAACTCGGCGGCAGGTGCTGCAATGGCTTGCCGCGCTTGGGATCGAACCGCCGCTCCTGAAGCCTCGCGTCGTGGCTTATGAGCCGCGGCCCGCGCGCTGGCCGCGGGAACTGGACCTGACCATCGCGGTGCTGGCCGACATTCACGCCTGCAAACCCTGGATGAACCAGAACCGCATCGGCCGCATCGTCGACCGAACGAACGGCTTGGGAAAAGAGCGCAGTTATCACCTCTCCCCGCTTGCGGGGAGAGGTCGACGCGCGCAGCGCGGCGGGTGAGGGGCGAGCAGTCCGCGTGAAGAGGAAAAGGCCCCCTCATCCGGCTCGCGGCAAGAGCCGCTCGCCACCTTCTCCCCGCTTGCGGGGAGAAGGCAACGTGCACGCCATTGGATCGACCAGCGGCAATCTTTGCGAAGAAGGCGGTAGCCCTGGGACCGCAGAAAGGCGCAGGGTCATGCGCGATCGGTTTTGGTGGGATTTGCGCCGCGCGTGTCGAAGTGCCCCTCACCCGGATTGCCGAAAGGTGTTTCGGCAATCCGACCTCTCCCCGCAAGCGGGGAGAGGTAAAAAGGTTTTTGCAGCGCGGTTGATTCAATCTAAAGCAATCGCGCTCTAAGGGAGAAAGGTTTCGCCGAAAGTTGACGGATTTCACCCAAGGCTCAACCCAGGCGCGTTACACATCCACGCTGGCGGCGAGCGCGTTCTCCTGAATGAACTCGCGGCGCGGCTCGACCACATCACCCATCAGCTTGGTGAAAACGTCCTCGGCCTCGTCGACTTCCTTGATCTTCACCTGCAGCAGCGAGCGCGCGTCGACATCGAGCGTGGTCTCCCAGAGCTGGTCCGGGTTCATCTCGCCGAGACCCTTGTAGCGCTGGAGCGTGATGCCCTTGCGCCCGGCGGCCATGACCGCTTCGAACAAGTCGGTCGGCCCGTGGATCACTTTCTCCTCGCCCTTGCGTTTCAATGTACCGGGCCGCGGATAGACCTGCTGCAGGGCGGCCGCAAAGTCATCGAGCCGCTTCGCCTCGATTGAGCCGAGCAGTGCCGAGTCGATCACCGCGACGTCCTTGACGCCGCGCACCGTCCGTTCGAAATGGAAACCTTCGCCTTCGACGAAATGGCCGGTCCAACCGCGCTCGGTCTCGTCGGACAGCGCATCGAGCCGCAACGCGATGTAATGCGCGGCGCGTTCCGCCGTCTCGGGATCGCCGAAGATCGATGCGTTCAGCACGCCCGCGATGGCCGCCTGCTCCACCACCGACCTGTTGTAGCGGCCATGCAGGCCGGCCAGCACACTGCGGATCGCGCGCGCTTCCTCGATCAGATGCAGCAGGTCCGGGCCGGCCCGTTCCTCGCCCGAATAGAGTTGAAACACCGCATCGTCCAGCCCGGCGCTGATCAGATAGTCTTCGAAGGCGCGCTCGTCCTTGAGGTACTGCTCCGACTTGCCGCGGCTGACTTTGTAGAGCGGCGGCTGCGCGATATAGACGTGGCCGCGATCGATCAATTCGCGCATCTGCCGATAGAAGAAGGTCAGGAGCAGCGTGCGGATATGGGCGCCGTCGACATCGGCATCGGTCATCACGATGACCTTGTGATAGCGCAGCCGGTCGGCGTTGAACTCGTCGCTGACGCCGGTGCCGAGCGCCGTGATCAGGGTGCCGATCTCCTGGCTCGAGAGCATCTTGTCGATGCGCGCGCGCTCAACATTGAGGATCTTGCCGCGCAGCGGCAGCACCGCCTGGAACTCGCGATTGCGCCCCTGCTTGGCCGAGCCGCCGGCGGAGTCGCCCTCGACGATGAACAGTTCCGACTTTGCCGGGTCGCGTTCCTGGCAATCGGCGAGCTTGCCGGGCAGCGAGGCGATATCCAACGCGCCCTTGCGGCGCGTCAGTTCGCGCGCCTTGCGCGCCGCCTCGCGCGCGGCGGCCGCCTCGACCACCTTGCCGACGATGATCTTGGCCTCGCTCGGATGCTCCTCGAACCAGGATGCGAGCCCTTCATTGATCACGCCTTCGACCGCCGGCCGGACCTCCGAGGAAACGAGCTTGTCCTTGGTCTGCGATGAAAATTTCGGATCGGGGAGCTTGACCGAAAGAACGGCGGTGAGGCCTTCCCGGCAGTCATCGCCGGTGAGCGCGACCTTCTCCTTCTTCGCGACTCCGCCGGACTCTGCGTAGCTCGTGACCTGGCGCGTGAGCGCCCCGCGAAATCCGGCGAGATGCGTGCCGCCGTCGCGTTGCGGGATATTGTTGGTGAAGCACAGGACGGCTTCGTGGAAGCCGTCATTCCACCACAGCGCGCACTCGACCTCGACACCCTCGCGGGCCGACTTGATCGTTATCGGAGCGGCGACGAGCGGCTTCTTGTTGCGGTCGATATATTTGACGAAGGCTTCGACGCCGCCCTCGTAGAACATCTCCTCGCGCTTTTCGACGGCGTGGCGGCGATCGGAGAGAACAATGCGAACCCCGGAGTTGAGAAAGGCGAGTTCGCGCAGGCGATGCTCGATCGCCGCCCAGTCGAACTCGGTCATCGAGAAGGTCTCGGAGGAGGGCAGAAAGGTCACCTCGGTGCCCCGCCGTCCTTCTGCTTCGCCGACCAGCTTGAGCGGCGCGACCGGCTCGCCGTGGCGGAACTCCATCGCGTGCTCCTTGCCGTCGCGCCAGATCGTCAGCTTGAGCGAGCTCGACAGCGCGTTGACAACGGAGACGCCGACGCCATGGAGACCGCCCGAGACCTTGTAGGAGTCCTGGTTGAATTTTCCGCCGGCATGGAGCTGGGTCATGATGACCTCGGCGGCCGAGACGCCCTCGCCCTTATGGAGGTCGGTCGGGATGCCGCGGCCATCGTCGCGCACGGTGCAAGAGCCGTCGGGATTGAGCGTGACGACGACTTCCTTGGCATGGCCGGCGAGAGCCTCGTCGATCGCATTGTCGACGACCTCGTAGACCATATGGTGCAGCCCGGAGCCGTCATCGGTGTCGCCGATATACATGCCCGGACGCTTGCGCACGGCGTCGAGGCCCTTGAGGACCTTGATCGAGCCGGCGTCATAGGCGGGCGCCTCGGAGCGGGAATGCGGGATCGGCTTTGCCATTGGAACGGGGTGCGAATCGAAGGTCGCAGCGAAGCGCTTCAGACCACCGATGTGGCATGAAATCGGGGCGCGGTACAGACCAAAGTCATGGCAATTAAATGGTTGTTCAAGAAAGATTTTTCAAGGTGCGCTGCAGCGTACCGCAGGCGGCGTGGGAAAGCCCGAAGCAGGCGGTAAAAGGCGGTCGGGCAGGGCCCTTATTCCGCGCGAACCACACGACCAGGCGTGACCTTCAACAAATCCATTCGACGGCCGAGCGGTGCGAACAATGCGGGGTCGGCGGCGGTCATCCAGACCTGGGCACCGATCGTCGCAAGGGCCTCGAACAGGGCCGCGCGCCGGTCGGGATCGAGATGGGCGAGCACCTCGTCGAGCAGCATCACCGGGGCAATGCCGGTCATCTCGCCAACGAGGGCGGCATGCGCGAGCACGAGCGTGATCAGCACCGCCTTTTGCTCGCCGGTCGAGGCCTCGCGCGCCGCAATTCCTTTCGGCACAAAGCGCACGATGAGGTCGGTGCGATGCGGGCCGTCGAGGGTGCGGCCGGCGGCGGCATCGCGCGCACGGTTCTCGCTTAGAACGGCACGGTAGCGATCCTCGACCTCGATCGCGGGGTGCGTGAGTACCATCGCTTCCATCCAGCCATCGAGCGCGAGCCCGGCCGAAGGAAAGGAGTCATCGCGCCGTGCGGTCGTTGTGGCGGCGAGCCGTTGCACCGTTTCCGCGCGGGCGGCGGCGACCGCGACCGCGAGTTCCGCCGTCTCATGCTCGGCCGCATCGAGCCAATGCGGGTCGGGGGAAGGGCTTTCGAGCAGACGGTTGCGCGAGCGCAATGCGCGTTCGAGCGCGGATACGCGTGCGCTATGGTCCGGGTGGACCGCGAGCACCAGCCGATCGAGGAAGCGGCGGCGTTCGGAGGCAGGTCCGAGGAAAAGCCCGTCCATCGCCGGCGTGAGCCAGACCATGCGCAGATGATCGGCAAAGGCCGCGGCCGAGCCGACCGGCTCGCGATCGATGCGGCACTGCCTTGCTTGCGCGCCGTTTTCATGACCGGGCGGTGCGATCCCGGTGCCGAGCGTGGCGATGCCGAGCGCGCCGTCGATCTCCGCCGCCGCCGCCCAGGAGCCGTCGCCCTCGTCGAACGCGACCTCATCGAGGGTGGCGCGGCGCAGGCCGCGTCCGGGCGAAAGGAAGGATAGCGCTTCGAGGATATTGGTCTTGCCGGCGCCGTTCGGCCCGGCGAGCGCAACAAGGTCGCGCTCGACAGCAAAGCTAGCCGCGCGATAGCTGCGAAAATTCGTCAGGATTAGGCGGCGAATGCGGGGGACGACGGGCACCACGGCGTCGATCTGCTCGTCTCACAGGCTTATCGAGTGATGACCTCGGCCTTACCTTTCCTTGCAAGAGGGACCGAGTGAGCTCTCGGCCCGCTCGTCCCCACGCAAGCGGGGACCCAAGGTGTCTTGCAAAGACTGGATTCCCGCTTTCGCGGGAATGAACGGGATTTGCGGGCAGAGACCGTTCTCAACCTGAAACCTGATTGCGCTCTCCTCACACCCGCATGGGCATCAGAACATAGAGCGCGCCCTTGGAATCCTTGCCCTGGATGAGGGTGGGCGAGCCCGGATCGGAGAGCCTGAGCACGGCGATGTCGCCCTCGATCTGGGCGGCGATGTCGAGCAGATAGCGGGCATTGAAGCCGACATCCAGCGGATCGGAATCATAGGCGACCTCGATCTCCTCAGTGGCGCTGCCGGAATCGGGATTGGTGACCGAGAGTACCAGCCGGCCACCGGAGAGCGAGAGCTTGACCGCCCGCCCGCGTTCGCTCGCCACCGTCGAGACCCGATCGACCGCCTGCTCGAAGTCGCGCTTCTCGACCTCGAGCTCCTTGTCATTGCCCACGGGGATCACGCGCGCGTAATCGGGGAACGTGCCGTCGATCAGCTTGGAGGTGAGCACGACCGGACCGACGGTGAAACGGATCTTGGTCGTCGACAATTCGACCGTGACCTCGCCGTCGAGATCCTCGACCAGCCGGTGCACTTCGCCGACCGTCTTGCGTGGGACGATGATGCCGGGCATGGCGTCGGCGCCGGTCGGCGCCGGCAGTTCGACCTGGGCGAGCCGGTGGCCGTCGGTCGCGACCGCCCGCAGCATGCTCGCATTTCCCTCGCCAGCGATGTGCAGATAAATGCCGTTGAGGTAATAGCGCGTCTCCTCGGTCGAGATCGCGAACTGGGTCTTGTCGATCAGACGCTTGATGTCGCCGGCGGCAAGGACGAAGCGGTGCGTCATGTCGCCGGCCGCGAGATCGGGAAACTCGCCTTCGGGCAGAGTCTGCAGCGTGAAGCGCGATCGCCCGGCGCGGATCACCAGCACGGCACGGTCGCCCGATCCTTCGAGCATGACCTGGGCGCCCTCCGGCAGTTTGCGCACGATGTCGTAGAACATGTGGGCGGGCACCGTGGTGACGCCACCGCCCCCCAGCTCGGCCGGAATCGCTTCCAGAATTTCGAGATCGAGATCGGTCGCCTTGAAGGCGAGGTGGCCGTCTTCGGCGCGGACCATGACATTCGCGAGGATGGGGATGGTGTTGCGCCGTTCGACCACCCGGTGGACATGCGACAGCGAGCGTAGCAGCTCGGACCGCTCGACCGTGACTTTCATGCGGCACTCCGCTTAACTGACACGCCGACATACGGTGAAGACCCCGCGATTGAGGCCCTACGTGCGCGAATTTTGACTGCGATTGCTTCTCCTTGAATCAATCGCGCTCTCTGTCTCTCTGTTTGTTCGCATGATCTTATCCGAAAAATCCGCCAACTTTTTCGGGATCATGCTCAAGGTGTGGCACCGGCGCCGGGACTAATAGCAGTGCCGCGCCGGCGCGCATTAGGCAAGGGCGGCGCGGAAGGCAATAGAATCTTATGCCGCTACCGGCGTCGATCGTCCGCCGGCGCGATGAATGGAACGGGATCATGCTAGTGATGCGGCACCAACGCTTGAGCTCGTCTCATCGTGTTGGTGCCGCATC
>JANQIP010000078.1 GCA_028282095.1 Xanthobacteraceae bacterium
GCCATAGCTGTATTTCGAAACGAACAGGTAGTCGCCGATCAGAAGCGTCTCCATCATCGAGCCGGACGGGATGTTGAACGGCTGGAACAGGAAGGTGCGGATCACGAGCGCAATGATCAGTGCGTGAAAAATCACGCGGACCGTCTCGATGAATCCACCCTCTTTCTTCTTCTCGCGCCTTTTCTCCTGACTGGACACGCGCATCGGCCTCTCTTTGTCTTGCTTTGCCGGCTTAGAGCGTGATCCATTCAGATTGAATTGATCGCACTCTATTTCTCTTTGTTTTGCCGCATGATCTTGTCCGAAAAGTCTGCAACTTTTCGGGATCATGCTCTAGTGTTTCCTTCTCTGACGGTCCGATCCCGGACCGTCAGAGCAGGAAACACTAGCTGATCCGATGCTTTGTGATGCGGCACCAACACAGTCAGACGAGCCCAAGCGTTGGTGCCGCATCACTGGTTCTGACATTTCGGACAGAAAAAGGTCGAACGCCCGTTCTGCACGATACGCTTGATCACACCAGTGCAGCCGGTTGTGACGCAAGGCTCGCCGGCGCGATCATAGACGCGGAAGCGGTGTTGGAACTCGCCCAGCTCTCCATCGGTGAGCTGGTGATTGCGCAGCGACGAGCCGCCCGCGGCGATCGCGTCCCTGAGCACCGTCTTGATCGCCGCGACCAGCGCGACTGCACGCGCGTTCGGCGCTCCCGACCGGGTCGCGATCGTCGCCGCATCCCGTTTCGGGGAAAGGCAGGCGCGGTGCAGCGCCTCGCACACATAGATGTTGCCGAGCCCCGCCACGACCTTCTGATCGGACAGCGCTGCCTTGAGGCTCGTCGCCTTGCCGGCGCAGATGCGCGCCAGCATGCCGGCGTCGAAGCTTCGATCGAGCGGTTCGGGGCCGATCGCCTTCATCAGCGGATGCTCGGCGAGCTTTTCCGCAGGAACGAGCAGCATCAGGCCGAACCGGCGCGGATCGTTGAACGTGATGCCCACACCCGACGACATGTGGAAGACGACATGGTCATGCGCCCGCGCCCGTGAGCGCGCGTGATGGAACCGGCCGGGCGTACCCGCCCCATCATCGGAGCACACGCGGAACGAACCCGACATGCCGAGATGCATGACCAGCACGTCGCCGCCGGACAATTCGGCAAGCAGATATTTCGCCCGGCGCCTGAGCGCCAAGACCCTTCGACCTTTGAGCCGGTGCGCGAAATCCTGCGGCAACGGCCGGCGCAAGTCTTTGCGATTCGCCTCGACCTTGACGAAGCGGGCGCCTTCCATCGCCGGCTGCAGGCCGCGGCGGACCGTCTCGACTTCAGGCAGTTCGGGCATGCGCTCGAAACCTTCTCCCCTGCGGGCGTTAGGATACCACCGTCCTCTCCCGCGCAAGCTCCCACCCAGGCACAAAGGCCTACCGCGCCGCTGCGGCGGCGGACCTAGAGTGCGATCCATTTAGATTGAATCGATCGCACTCTGTTTCTCTTTGTTTTGCCGCATGATCTTGTCCGAAAAGTCTGCAACTTTTCGGGATCAT
>JANQIP010000079.1 GCA_028282095.1 Xanthobacteraceae bacterium
GGCGTGCCACGCAGCATCGAGGTGCTCGTGCCACCGCAACATCTACCCGTCCTGGAAATGACCACCCAAACAGTCAAAACCTCCGTGCCGAGGTACTAGCTGGCACTCACCAACTTCAGCCCGTCCGCAACGTCCCCCTGGACAGCGTTTGGGCCCAACTCCTCCCGGCAAAAGGCGCATGTTTCTTGAATCTGCTTGAGCAACTCGGCAGTGAAGAGTTGCACCGCCGCGGACGCTGTTTGCGAGATCGGCTCGATCAGCACATAGTCCACCGGCAGTGGAGGGTTGATGATGGGATGAAGTTTGCGGGCCTTGCCATCGAGATCCGGGAATAACAGGCACCCCGGCAGGATGGTGGTCCAGTCGCTGCGGGCAACGAGGTCGAGGGTTCCCATCATCGAGTCGAGCTCAATGACCGTTTTAATCGGAACGTTGTAGGTGGCGATATAGTTTTCGATCTTGGCGCGGCGGGCGTTCGCCGGTGTGGGCAACGCCAGTTTCAATGGGACGCATCGGCTGAGATCGACCGGCGCCAAGTGATCCCACGGCGACTCCCGTCCGGAGACAAAGACTTCGACATCGCGGTCGATATGGGTGCCGCGCACACCGGCCATTTCCCGGCTTGAAGGAACGATGGCAAGATCCAGCTCCTCGCCCGCGACGGCCGGCGAAAGCGCCGCGCTATAGGCCTCGATCACCCTGACATCGATCTGCGGATACTGGGAATGAAACCGCTCAAGCACCGGCGCGAGAACGGCCCGTGCAAAGGTCGGCATCACGCCGACATTGACGGTGCCGGTCACCTGACCCGCCATGGCTTCAAAATCGTTCCGAACGGCTCTGACTTCCCGCATGATCCGGGTGGCACGGCGGTAAAGCTGATCGCCGGCACTGGTTGGCTCCACGCCGGTCGAGCCCCGCTCGAACAGTTTCACGCCGAGCTCGAGCTCCAGTTCCTTGATCTGCATGCTGAGGCCGGACTGGGTCGCGTGCACGCGACGTGCGGCCGCTGTGAAGGAGCGTTCTTCGTAAACCGCGATGAGAAAACGGAATTGAGTGAGCTTCATTGCTCCATCAAGCATCCTGATCAGCCAACTTAGCCCATATCAGGATTGATGATAGACGCGATTGCGTCAAGCAAAATGGGTGCCCGATTATTGCGGTGTTACCCCGGCAATGAAAAAGGTCAGCAATAACAGGCCCGGCAGCACGGCGAAGGTGAAGAGGGTCGACACCACAACGGCGCCGGCGACCTTCGCCGCATCCGGCCGGTAACGCTCCGCGAACACGTAATTGATGATGGCCGTCGGCATCGTTGCCATCAGAAACACCACGCCCGCTTCGATCCCGGACAAGGAAAGGGCCGAGATCACCCCGAGCCCGGCGGCAACGCCGATACCGAGGCGGGCCACAGCGACAAAGAGGGCGGGTCCGAGATCAGAGACCGTGAGCTGGGTGAGGGAAATGCCGAGCATGATCAGCATCGCCGGGATCATCAGAGCGCCCGTGATCTCAGTCGACTTGGCGATCACCTCCGGCACTTCGAGACCGGTCGACACGACGATCAACGCCAGGATGACGGACCACACCAGCGGCTGCCGCAGCAGTTCGCCATACCGGTACTGCCCGGAGATAATCGAAGCGCCGACCGTGTACTGAAAGAGCGCCACCACGAAGAAGTAGGAAATGCCGAGCGCCAGTCCGGCATCGCCGAAGGCGAGCAGCACGAGCGGCAGTCCGATATTGCCCGAGTTGGGGAGCGCCAGACTGGTCAGGAAAGTCCGCACGGGCAGGCGTACCAACAGCAATACCGCCAAGCCCAACAGGACGGCCACGATGATGCAGCTCACTGCCGCCAGAGCCATCCGTCCAAGAGTCGTAAGATCGATATCCAGCGAAGTGAGCGTCGAGAATACGAGGCACGGCGTCGCCACCAGAATGACGACGGTACTAATGCTGCGGGTGTCGATTCCGGTGTTGAACCGGCCGAGCGCGAAACCGACCCCAGTAATGATGAAGATCGGGGCTACGACGGTGAAGATCTCGCTGTACACGGTTGATCCAAAACTGGGGCGGGTAAAAAGGCGGCGATGTCGCCGACGGCTCAGTAACTACTCGCGAGAGTGGTTGTTCGCGATCAAATATAGATGTTCGCGCGCTGGAGCATGATCCCGACAAGTTGCAGACTTTTCGGACAAGATCATGCGACAAAACAAAGGAGAGTAGAGCGCGATCGATTCAAGCTGAATGGATCGCGCTCTAGAGCGATCAGGAATGTTGATGCCGAATATTGCAGAATATCATGGCGTGCGATGTAAAACCTCGTCGTCTTCACTTTCTAATCCAACTATATTTGCACACCTTCCGCCGCGAGAACGACCACCAAGGTTGCCGGCGGCGGAGCGAGCCCGAGGAAACGCAGTGCCCCATTTGAAACCCCTGTCGATGGAAAAATCGGTAACCGCCAAAGCGGATATCGAGTGGCTGACATCGGCCATGGGGTTCGTCGCGAACGCGATGCTCACGCTCGCCCGCCGGCCGCAGACCGCCGTAACGGCGGTCGGTGCCGGCCTGCGCAACCGCGGAGGACATCGCGGAGCTGCGCAAGCATTTCACCGGGGAGCAGATGATCGAGATCGGATCGGTGATCGCCCTGTTTGGCCTCAACAACCGCTGGAACGCCTTCATGAACCGACACCGGACCTGAGGCCCTGACGTTCCCGGACGATGATTCCGACACCAGGCGGGGCCACAGGCTGCCGCCGAAAAGAGACTGATGACCGCGTACTGAAAGGGAGGAACAATGAGCGAGAAGAAGACGCTGAGTTCGGGTCTCGACCGCCGCGAATTGTTGACCGGCACCGCTGCGGGCCTCGCGGCTCTGGCGATCACCATACCGGCCGGCAAGGCGAGCGCTGCGGACTATCCTGCGCGGCCCATCACGGTCGTTGTGATGTATGGGGCCGGCGGCGGCACGGATACCATCATGCGCAAGCTTGCCGAGGAAATGGGAAAGGCCAAGGGCTGGAAAATCAACGTCATCAACAAGCCCGGCGCGGTCGGCGGCGTCGCGACGAAATATGTCCACGGCAAGGTCGCCGACGGCTACACCATTCTCGGCGGCGCCAATTACAACAAGTTCGTTCGCGTCATGGGCCATGTCGACTACGTACCATGGAACGATTGGGTATTCTTCCAGGCGGCCAACGCCATCGCCAGTTGGTCGGTTCCGACCGACTCGCCGTTCAAGACGTTCGCGGACGTGGTCGAGGCCGCAAGAGCCAATCCCGGCAAGGTGTCGATTTCCACCTCGGGCACCGGCGGGCTGTGGCATGAGCTGGCGCTGATCGTGGGCTCGTTTGCCGGGATCAACTTGAAATACGTGCCCTATAAGGGCGGCAAGGCGGCGACCCTCGCCGGGCTGCAGGGCGAAGTCGACATCGCTGGCGGCGGTCTCAATGAGCATATCGATCTGATCCGGGCCGGCAAGCTGCGCAACCTGCAACAGACCGGCACGGAAGACATCACCCTGGCGAATGGCACAGTCATGCCAACGGTCGGCGGGCTAATTCCGGACATCAAGCCGTTCCTGCCGGTTGGCGCGACCTACAACTTCATCATGCGGCGCGATACCCCTACCGAAGTGCTGGAAGCGGTCAAGGAGGCCTTCGTGGCCGCGGCCAATTCCGAGGGCTTCCAGGACATGGTGAAGGCGAAGTTCTTCCAGACCGATATCCGCACGGGCGAAGCCGCCGACAAGCGAGCCGCACAGCTCGAAACCATCACGGTCGATACCTTCAACAAGTTCGCCGATCAGATCGGAACGAAGGTGAAGTCGGCCGCCGAGTTGGGGCTGCCGGCTCCGGCCGAGTTCGAAGCCTGGTGGCCGCCGAAGGACTACAAGCGGCGGATCTGAGGCGCATCGCGATAGCGCCGATCACGACACCGGGGTTTCTTTGCTCCGGTTCGTGGTCGGCGCCATCGTTTCACTCGTCGCCACCGGGTTTGCGCGGTGGTGACGGGGAGCGAAAGCCCCTCAAGCGTTGCCAGCATCTTCGAGCCCATGGACAACAAGGCCCAGTTCATCAGTGAAGACGAGAACGCCGGCTATGCGACGCCACGCCAGGACCTGATTGCCTCGGCGATCCTGATCGTCCTCTCGCTTTGGGTGATGATCGAATCTGTGGCGCTCGCCAACCCGGGGACGATTGCGACGGCCCCGGGCCTGCTTCCGTTCATCGTCGCCGCCAGTCTCATGGGCATGGCGCTCGGGCTCGGCTGGCTCGCCGTCCAGCGTTTCAAGTCCGGCGAAAAAACTGTCAGCACAGACAGTCCTGATGAACTCCGACGTGCTGCAATGCTCGTGGCGATCATCATCGTCTATCTGCTCGGGCTCGAGACCATCACGTTCGACTACACCGCTTCCGTCGCGGGGGTGCGGCTCGGCTACGGCGTGTTCGAAGTGCTCACCACCATCATGCTGACATTGGTCCTCTGGCTGTTCTGGAAGCGACCGGTGTTGCCGTGCCTTGCCGTTGCGGCGGTCTGGTCGACGCTTCTCGCCGCGGCGTTCCGTTACGTCTTTGTTGTTCCTCTGCCCGGGACGCTGTGAGCCGATGATCTGGGACGCTGTTCTTCAGGTTCTGTCGCCCCATCTGATTATCGTTTGCCTGGCCGGGGTGTCGCTGGGAATCGTATGGGGAGCGCTGCCGGGTCTTTCAACGACCATGGCCATGGCGCTGCTGATCGGCCTGTCCGCCGGAATGGCGCAGGACACCGCCCTCGTGTTCATGCTGGGCGTCTACACCGGAAGCGTGTTCGGCGGGGCGATATCGGCCGTGCTGATCAACATCCCGGGAACGCCGGACGCGGTGCCGACCATGATCGAGGGCCATGCGCTCGCCCGGCGCGGCGAGGGCGGCCAGGCCCTTGGCATGGCCATCGGGGCTTCGTTCATCGGCAACTGGGTCGGCATTGTGCTGCTCATCGGGTTCATCCCGCTGATCCTGGCATTCGCCCTGCAATTCCGCTCCTGGGAGATGTTCCTCCTCGCCGTGATCGGCATTTCGGTCAGCGGCACCATGGCGGCGGGTGCTCTGCCCCTGAAGGGTTGGATCGCCGGATGGCTTGGGATGCTGGTGGCGTTTGTCGGTTTGGACTCCATTCACGCGGTTCCGCGTTTCACCTTCGGGGTCCTGGAGCTACAGGACGGCATCAACTACGTCGCGGTTCTTATCGGCCTGTTCGGCATGGCGGAGATCCTGCGTGTGCTGCCAAAGCGGCAGCATTACAGCATTCCAGCCGAAGTCGGCCGGATCATTCCTTCGTTCCGTCGCTTGGCCAAGTACAGCGGCACGGCGGTCCGCTCGGGCGTGATCGGGACCATCATCGGCGCTATCCCGGGCGCCGGAGCCAATGTCGCCTCGTTCATTGCTTACGACGTCGCCCGTCGCCGCGCGAGCCCTGAAGAGAAGAAGAAATGGGGCAAAGGCAGCTATGAGGCGATCGTCAGCGCCGAAGTTGCCAACAATGCCAATGTCGGCGGATCCATGTTGCCGCTGCTGGCGCTCGGTATCCCAGGCAATGCCGCTGCCGCGGCTTTGCTGGCGGCGCTGATGCTGAAGAATGTCGTCGTCGGCCCGACCATCGAGATCGATCATCCCGGCCTGATCTACTTTATTTATGCGGCGCTGGTGCTCGCCAACCTGCTCATGTATGGCGCGGCGATCATGCTGATCAAGCCTTGCGTCAAGCTGTTCAGCCTGCCGCGCGGTCTCTTGCTGCCGCTCATCATCCCCATCTGCGTGATCGGCGCCTACGCGATCCGGCTTTCGATGTTCGATGTGTGGGTAATGCTGGCGTCCGGCGTGGTGGGTTATGGACTGACCCGCTTCCATTTCCCGACCGCACCGATCGTGCTCGGCGTCATTCTGGCGCCGCTCGCCGACGAGAATTTCCGCCGCGCCTTGTTGGTCTTTGAGGACAAGTCGTGGGGATACGTTGCCTCCCAATGGGTGGGGACGGTGCTGCTGGTAGTGTTGCTCTTCATTTTTGTCGAAGGCGCCTTGCGCATCCGTCGCGACCGGCGCGCACAACAGGGGAATGCGTGAATGGCGCAAGAAGAAAAGATCGGATTAGCGATTATCGGCTGCGGAACCATCGGCCGCATTCGAGCGGAACTCGCAAGGGCCTATCCCGGAATCGGCTGGATCGGCCTTTGCGACATCAAGACCGATGTCGGCGAGCGCCTGACCAAGGACATTCAGGCGGACTATTTCACCACCGACTTCAACGAATTGCTGGACCGCCCCGAAGTATCGGCCGCGATTATAGCGACTGACGAGAATTTTCACTTCGAGCCCACCATGAAGGCGGTGAGCCGGGGCTTGAAGCTTTTCATCGAAAAGCCCCTGGCCACCGATGCCCGCCAATCGCAGAAGATCCTCGATGCGATCGAGGCGAACAAGATCGATGCCGTCATCGGCTACACCCAGCGTTTCCGCCGGCGCTTTCTCGTCGTCAAGGAACGCCTGGTGACGGGGCAGATCGGCGACGTGACCTCTGTGGTGACGCGCGCATTCATGAACCGCATGGTGCCGATCGCAACGGTCAGCCGCACCCAGGACCGGGCGTGTCTGACGCCTATGGTCGTCTCGGGCACCCACAGTCTCGACATGTGCATGTGGCTGATGGAGGGCAAGACGCCGGTGTCGGTTTACGCCCAGTCGAGCGACGCGGCGCTCGGCCGATGGGGTACCAAGGATTCCACCTTCGGCATCTTCACCTTCGACGACGGCACCATCTGGTCCATGAACATCTCATGGGCGTTGCCGGTCGTGTGGCCCGGTGCGGTCTATGGCATCGAAATCGGCATCGTCGGCACAAAGGGCGTCATCGACATCGAGGACACTCACCGTGACATGGTGCTGGCCACCGAGATCGCCCAGGGCGCCGGCTATGCGCCGGAGGGTTACGATCCCGGCGCCCCGCGCCATGTCGACTTTCTGACGAGCTACCCGCCCGGGGATATTCACGACGGCCAGCTCTGGGGCCCGATGCGCGAAGAGACGAACTCCTGGTACCAGCGCATCTACACCGGCCAGGCGACACCGCATGCGACCGCAGCAGACGGGCACAAAAACCTGCTGCTGACCATGGCCATGGATCTGTCGGCCAAACGCGGCCAGCCGGTATCGCTTCCTCCCGATCCGGAAGAGCTGATGCGGGAGCTGAGCTGAGCGACGTCGTCGCCTCCGTCAATCCGGTACTGAGAGCATGATCCCGAAAAGTTGGCGGACTTTTCGGACAAGATCATGCGACCAAACAACGATGAAATGGAGCGCGATTCAACGGTTCGGGATCATTGCCCTAACGCTTAGAAAAATCACACGGATGAGACGTGGCGACCCCGGAAGGACTCGAACCTTCGACCTTCAGCTTAGAAGGCTGTTGCTCTATCCACCTGAGCTACGGGGCCGTATTGCTTCTGCAGTTCGGGGCCGTATTGCTTTTGCAGTTCAGATACTTTGCGGGTTCCGTTTGCGCCGGTCCTGCAGATCTGATCTTCGATATAGCAGAGGCGCGTGGATTTAACGAGGCTGAGCGGGGTCAATGGAGGAGTGGGCCCTGTCCGGCTAACCGGCAGTGACACGCAGGCGGTCTGGCTCTGGTTGTTTCGTGGTGCTGGGTCATGTCTCGGTTCAAGTCTTAGAGCGCGATGGCTTCAAATTGAATCAACCGCGCTTTAGACGGCCTGGCATGTGGTTGTCCTAGAGTGCGATCCATTTAGATTGAATCGATCGCACTCTGTTTCTCTTTGTTTTGCCGCATGATCTTGTCCGAAAAGTCTGCAACTTTTCGGGATCAT